>CAIMCI010000118.1 GCA_903839465.1 uncultured Pseudomonadota bacterium | reverse complement strand
TCGGCCGGTCGCGCGGCACGCTGCCGCTGCAGCTGACCGGCAACCTGAAGCGCGGCGGCCTCGTCGAACTGGCCTTCGGCTGCACGCTGCGCGAACTGCTCTACGACTACGCCGGCGGATCGGCCACCGGGCGTCCGCTGAAAGCAGTCCAGGTCGGGGGGCCGCTGGGTGCCTACCTGCCGGAGCCGCAGTTCGACGTGGCCGTCGACTACGAGGCGCTGGCCGGCATCGGCGCGCTCCTCGGCCACGGCGGCATCGTCGCGTTTGACGATACCGTCGACATGGCGCACATGGCGCGCTACGCGATGGAGTTCTGCGCCGTCGAGTCCTGCGGCAAGTGCACCCCCTGCCGCATCGGCTCGACGCGCGGCCAGGAAGTCATCGCCGACATCAAGGCAGGCCGGCGACCGGACCACAATCTCAAGCTCCTGAACGAACTGCTGGACACCATGCAATACGGATCGCTGTGCGGCCTGGGTGGGATGACGCCCTATCCGGTGCGCAGCGCCCTGAAGCACTTCCCGGCGGACTTCGCGCCGGGCGGCGCCTAACGTCATTCCTCTGGAGAGCGGACATGTACGCCATCGACCACGCTGACCTCGGCACGCCCGCCACCGACGGCGCTCCGGTTACCCTGGAAATCGACGGCCAGACCGTCACGGTGCCGGCGGGCACTTCGCTGATGCGCGCTGCCGCGCTTGCCGGGACCGCCATCCCTAAGCTCTGCGCCACCGACACGCTGAAGGCCTTCGGCTCCTGCCGGCTGTGCCTCGTCGAGATCGAAGGCCGCAAGGACTTCCCGGCATCGTGCACGACGCCGGTCGCGCCGGGCATGAAGGTACGCACCGAGAGCGACATGCTCGGACGCCTGCGCCGCGGCGTCATGGAACTCTACGTATCGGACCATCCGCTCGACTGCGAAACCTGCCCGGCCAAGGGCCATTGCGAGCTCGAGTCCATGGCCGAGGTCGTCGGCGTCGGGTCCTCGCCGTACGGCAAGGCGGGTCCGACGCACGCGCACCTTGAGGCCGATGCCAGCAACCCCTACTTCGACTTCAATCCGGACCTGTGCATCGTCTGTTCGCGCTGCGTCCGCGCCTGCAACGAGGTGCAGGGCACCTACGCGCTGTCCATCGACTCGCGTGGCTTCGCCTCGAAGATCTCGGCGAGCCAGGACGAGGCGTTCGTCAATTCCGAGTGCGTTTCCTGCGGCGCGTGCGTCGAATCGTGCCCGACAGCGGCGCTGTCGGAAAAGAGCCTCGTGACGATCGGCAAGCCGGCCCGGGCCGTGACGACGACCTGTGCCTATTGCGGCGTCGGCTGCTCCTTCGTGGCCGAGGTCAAGGACAACGCGGTGGTGCGCATGGCGCCCAACCGCGACGGCGACGCCAATCACGGCCACGCCTGCGTCAAGGGCCGCTTCGCCTACGGCTACGCGACCCATGCCGACCGGATCACCAAGCCCATGGTCCGAGCGAAGATCACCGATCCCTGGCGCGAGGTCAGCTGGGACGAGGCGATCAACCACGCGGCGGCGGAGTTCCGGCGCATCCAGGCAAAGTACGGCCGTGACTCCATCGGCGGTATCACCTCGTCCCGCTGCACGAACGAGGAAACCTACCTCGTCCAGAAGCTGGTGCGCGCGGCGTTCGGTACCAACAACGTCGATACCTGCGCGCGCGTCTGCCATTCGCCGACCGGCTACGGGCTGAAGGCAACCATCGGCGAATCGGCGGGGACGCAGGCGTTCACGTCGGTGATGGCGGCCGACGTGATCGTCGTGATCGGCGCGAATCCGACCGACGGCCACCCGGTGTTCGCCTCGCAGCTCAAGCGCCGTCTGCGCGAGGGCGCGCGGCTGATCGTCATCGATCCGCGCGCGATCGACCTCGTCAAGAGCCCGCACGTCCGCGCCGAGTACCATCTCGCGCTTCGCCCCGGCACGAACGTGGCCATGATCAACTCGCTGGCGCACGTGATCGTCACCGAGGGACTTGCACGCGAGGATTACATCGCGGAGCGCTGCGATACGGCCTCCTTTGCGCGCTGGAAGGAATTCGTGGGCTCGCCGGCCAACTCCCCCGAGGCCCTGGAACCGGTGACCGGCGTGCCGGCAGCAAGCGTGCGCGCGGCAGCCCGGCTCTACGCCTCTGCCGGCAACGGAGCGATCTACTACGGCCTGGGCGTGACCGAGCACAGCCAGGGCACGACCATGGTCATGGGTATCGCCAATCTCGCGATGGCCACCGGCAACGTCGGTCGCGAGGGCGTCGGCATCAACCCGCTGCGTGGCCAGAACAACGTGCAGGGCTCGTGCGACATGGGGTCGTTCCCGCACGAGTTCCCCGGCTACCGGCACGTGTCGGATGACGCCACGCGCGCACTGTTCTCGGGCGCCTGGGGCGTGCCGCTGCAGGCGGAACCGGGGCTACGCATCCCCAACATGTTCGAGGCGGCGCTCGACGGCAGCTTCCGTGGCCTGTACGTGCAGGGCGAGGATATCGCCCAGTCCGATCCGAACACGCAGCACGTGTCGGCGGCGCTGTCGGCGATGGAATGCATCGTCGTGCAGGACCTCTTCCTGTGCGAGACGGCCAAGTTCGCGCACGTATTCCTGCCCGGTTCGTCGTTCCTCGAGAAGGACGGCACGTTCACCAACGCCGAGCGGCGCATTTCCCGCGTCCGCCAGGCCATCGAGCCCTTGGCCGGGCTCGCCGACTGGCAGGTGACCTGCAGGCTGTCGGCGGCGCTCGGCTACCCTATGGATTACAGCCACCCGTCGCAGATCATGGACGAGATCGCGCGCCTGACGCCGACGTTCACCGGCGTGTCGTTCGATCGGCTCGACGCGCTGGGCAGCATCCAGTGGCCGTGCAACGAGGCGGCTCCCGCCGGCACGCCGACCATGCACGTCGATGAGTTCGTGCGCGGCAAGGGTCGCGTCTACGGGCCCGAGTACGTGCCGACCGATGAGCGTGACCACGGCCGGTGCCCGCTGAGCCGGACGACCGGTCGCATCCTGTCGCAGTACAACGTCGGGGCGCAGACCCGCCGCCCGGCGACC
>CAIMCI010000117.1 GCA_903839465.1 uncultured Pseudomonadota bacterium | reverse complement strand
GCGGCGGTGACGTCGTAGGCAAAGCCGGCGGCATTGCGCAGCGCCTCGACCGAATAGACAGCGCCGAACGGGAAGGGCGCCTCGTAGACGGTGAACTCGTGCTCGAAGGCCGACCAGAGCGTGAGTCCCGTCTCGCGCCGCAGCTGCTCGATGGCGTCGCTGCAGAAGTTCCGTGGACACGCATCGGCCGGTGCGCCGCCGGCATCGAGCATCCGCGTCAGGTGCAGGTGCAGTGCAGGCACGCCGTAGGCGGCGGGCACCGTGACCGAGGCGCCGTCGACCGGTACCTGGCGCACCTCGTCGACCGAACCCCAGGGGTTGGCGACGATGCCGTCGAAGGGCGTCATCGCCGAGCCGGCGGCCGCCCAGCCGAGACCGAAGCGACGCTTGGACGCCAGCTGGTCGAGCACGACCGGGCGGGTCCGGAGGATCGCGCCGAGATCGCACCACGCCAGTACCGCGAGGTCCCCTGCTTCCATGTTCGCCACTCCCCGCAGCTGCCAACGCCCGTCGCCGGCGACGGGCCGGGCCCGGCAAAACATAGCATGCGCGCAGCGCAAAAAGCCCACCGGGACGGGCCCGGGTGCTGTGCTACATTTTTGCCGCCACTCACACTGCCTGACGACAGCCGAGCAGCCACCATGACGCGCGCCGACCGCACCGTACTCTCGCCCGGCGATCCGCCGGCGTTCACCGTCCGTCGCGGGGCGAGTCGCCGGTTCTTCGTGGTCTGCGACCATGCGTCCGTCGCCATGCCGCTTTCGCTCGGCACGCTCGGCGTCGGCGCGGCGGACCTGTCGACCCACATCGCCTGCGACATCGGCGCGCGCTGGGTGGCCGAACGGGTGGCGACGTCGCTCGATGCGACGCTGATCTGCGCCGGGTTCTCGCGGCTCGTCGTCGACTGCAACCGCTACCCGTGGGACGCGGGTTCGATGGCAAGGCAAAGCGCCGGGGTGGTCATTCCAGGGAACGCGGACCTGACCGAGGACGAGCGCCTTGGTCGGCTCGACGAGATCTTCCTGCCCTACCAGCAGGCGATCGACCGCGGCCTCGAGGACCTGCAGGCGGCCGGCCATGCGCCGATTTTTCTCTCGATCCATTCGTGCACGGCGCAGCTCCACGGCCCGCCCCGACCCTGGCCGATCGGCATCGGTTACGTTGGGTCCGCCGCGTACTCGATGCGGGTCATCGACGAACTGCGCCGGCTGGGAGTCGCGCCGGTGGGCGACAACGAGCCCTATGCAATGGAACCCGGCGCGGATTACACGACGCCAGAGCACGCGCTGCGTCGCGGCCTCGAGTACCTGCAGGTGGAATTCCGCCAGGACCTTATCGGCACGGAGAGCGCGGCACACGGCTGGGCCGAGACGTTCGTCGCGGCGCTTAAGGCCTCGCTCGCCGGCGACAGGCCGGCTCCGGAACGCTGGACGCCCCGGTATGCCTGCCCGCACCGGACCGCAATCGGCCCGGCGCAGCTCACGGCGCCCTAGACCGGGCGCTGTCCGGGCAGCGGAGCCTGCGCTCGCGACTGCCCGAACGGCGGACGCAACATCAGAACTTGTAGTTGATGTGCGCCTTGACCCAGCGCGGCATGCCCGGGTAGCGCTGCGCCAGCCCGTTGATGCCGGTGTTGTCGAAGCCCATGACACCGTAGTGCTTGTCGGCGATGTTCTCGATCGACGCCCCGATCTCGAGGTGCCGGCCGGCCGGCTCGTAGTTGATGCGTGCGTTCAGGAGGCCGAACGCCGTCTGCTCGACCGCCGGCGTGTCGGCCAGGTTGAACCAGAAGCGCGACAGGTAGTTGCCGTCCAGCTGCAGCGACAGGCGACCCTCGCCGACCGGCAGCGTGTAGCGCGCCATCGCGTTACCCGACCAGCGCGGCGCGTTGCCCGGCGTGTAGTTGCCGGTGATGGCCTGGAAGCTTGCCGTGCAGCAGCGGCCCGCCACGTCCTTGACCACGGCATCCGTGTAGGCGATGCCAAGGCCAAAGCGCCACGCGTCGTTCGGCGCCCACTCGATCTCGCCCTCGGCACCCTTGTGGGTGGCGTCGGCGTTCTTGATCAGCTGGTTGAGGCTGAGCGTGTAAATGAGCGCCTGGTAGTTGTGGTAGTCGTAGTAGTAGACGGCACCGTTGAAGCGCAGCGTCCGGTCGAGGAACTCGCTCTTGAACCCCGCCTCGTAGGACGTCAGCACTTCCGGCTCGAAGGTCAGGTCCTTGAGGTTCGCGATCGTCGCCGGGAAGAGCGGGGCCGAGAAGCCACCGCCCTTGATGCCACGGTTGTAGCTCAGGTAGAGGAGCTTGTCGGTCGCGACGTGGAAGTCGACCTGCGCCTTGCCGCTGAACAGGTTGTCGTTGCGGCTCTGGTTGAACGACTGCAGCGCCGGGCCGACCGGGCGGGTCAGCTGCTTCGTCGCACCGCTCGGGTCGTTCGGGTAGTAGAGGTACGGGTTCCAGGTGTAGTCGAAGTCCTTCTTGTCGTACGTGTAGCGCGCGCCGAGCGTGAAGCCGATCAGATCCGTCGCCCGGTATTCGATCTGGCCGAAGCCGGCGTAGGACTTCGTGCCGAGGCTGTACGGCGCGTTGGTCGCGGGCAGCCCGCCGCTCGGATCGGCGACTGTGCCCGTGTAGAACGGCGCGGTGCCGTAGGGCCACGGGCCGGGGGTCGCGCTGTAGTTCACGTAGCTCGCGTTCGGGTTCGAGGCGTTGTTGTATTCCTGGGCACCGAAGAACGAGGCGCCTTCCCAGCCCTCGTAGTAGTCGCCGTTGATGCGCAGGCCATACACGCCCGCGGTCCAGTTGAGCTTCGAGTCGCCGCCGTTCAGGCGCAGCTCGAGGGACTGCTGGTCGACGTTGCTGCCGTTGAAGAACTGGAAGATCGTGTACGGCGAGACGTCCGAGTCTTCCTGGTACTGCTTCTTCAGCGCCGAGTAGTCGCCGATCGCCGTGAACTGCACGCCGCCGCCGATCTCGGTGTTGTACTTGAGGGTCACGCCGCTGGTC
>CAIMCI010000116.1 GCA_903839465.1 uncultured Pseudomonadota bacterium | reverse complement strand
CTTCGACCTGTACCCGCAGTGGGACTGGGCGACGCGCGATGGCGCGCGCGCCATCGAGCTGCTGCAACGCCATGAGCGCGTTACCGTCTTCTATGGCCACATCCACCAGGAGCACCACCAGCAGACCGGTGCGATCGCCCACCACGCCGCGAAATCGCTGATCTTTCCGCTGCCCGCGCCGGGTGCGGCACCGAAGCGGGCGCCCATCCGCTGGGACGCCGCCCATCCCTACCTCGGGCTGGGCTTGCGGCAGATCGGGGCTACGGCCCGTTCGCACACCCTCTCGAGCGTCGAGTTTCCGCTGACACGCAGCGAGGACTGAGACCCGTGGGATACCGCCGGCGGCTGTCGGGCTACCTTCTGCTGTTCGTCGCGGCGGCCGCGGCCGGCCTTTTCGGGACGAGCTTCGCCGCGCACGACGCGCCGGCCCGCAGCGGACGGCGCGTCATCCACGTGACCGCCCGCAAGTTCGCGTACGAACCGGCCGAGATCACGCTCGCCGCGCACAAACCGGTGCTGCTCGAGATCGTCGCCATCGACGGCCTGCACGGTTTTGCCGTGCCCGACCTCGGGATTCGAGCCGACCTCCTTGCCGGGCAGGTGGTCCGCCTCGAGTTCACGCCGGAGCGGGTCGGCACGTTCCCGTTCCACTGCGACAACTTCTGCGGCGCCGGCCACGAGGAGATGGCCGGGACGATCCGCGTGACGGCGGTGGCCGATGCACGGACCCCCGACCCCGGCCAGGCCATCGCGCCGGCGGCGCCGGAGCCGACCTCGCCGCCACCGGCAACGCTGGCCCGCCTGCAGCAGGCCGTGTTCGGCCCGCGCTGCGCGGTCTGCCATTCCGGTGGCGGCAACGCCCTGCCGACCGTGCTCGATCTCAGTTCCGCCGCCGCCAGTCGCCGTTCGCTGATCGGCGCAAGAAGCGTCGAGGACCCGGCGCTGGCGCGGGTCGAGGCGGGCTTGCCGGAGCGGAGCCTCCTCGTGCAGAAACTCGAGGCGGCGGGACCCGGATCGGCTGCCCGCATGCCCTTCGGCGGACCCTACCTGACGCCGGCGGAGATCGCCGAGGTCCGCCAGTGGATTACCGAGGGCGCCAGCGATGGCCGCTGACGGCGACCCGACCCGCAGTCGCCGCCAGCCGGGGCCTACCTCGCCGCCGGCGGATGCACCGGGATGTTGAACAGCATGCCGTTGCCGTCGCCGGACATGACCGACGGCGCCACGCCGTTCCATTTCTGGATGGCCTCGTGCTGCAGCTTGAGCCGCTCCCACTCGAAGAGCTTCGGGTCGAGAGACAGAAGAAGCGCCCGGTTGGCGGCGGCCTCGCCTTCGGCAATCGCAACGCGCTTCTTGGCCTCCGCGGTGGCGGTACGCACCTCGTTTTCGGTGCGGATCGAGTCCTGGATGGCGCGCGTCTTGGCGCTCACCGCCTCGAGCAGCGCCTGCGGGGGGCGGAGCGCGCCGATCAGCCCGAACTGCTGGATGGCAACCCCGAAACCGGCGACGCGGGCGTTGACTTCCTTGCCCACGCGATCGAGGAACTCTTCCTTGCGGGAGCCGTTGATGTCATCGAAGTTGTACTCCGAACCGATCGCGACCACGACGTTGCGCGCCGTATCGCGCAGGTAGCCGTGCGTGAAGCTCTCGATCCGGTCCGCCCTGAACTTGGTGTAGAACGCGGGGACCTGCGCCGGATCGAGCGCGTAGCTGACCGCGACGTCGAGGTTGACCGGCACCGAGTCCTTGGTATTAAACGTCAGTTCCTCGTTGAGCGGGTTTCCCTCGTGCATGTCGTGCGTCCACACCACCCGCTGGATGAACGTCGGGTAGACGATCAGCTGCGTCTGGATCGGGTTGTAGAGCACGAAGCCGGTGACCGTGTCTTCGCGGGTGATGCCCCGGCCGACGAGCCGGTTGATGCGCACGCCCGTGTAACCCGGCGGGATGATCTTCCAGGTGGCGACGAAGCTGTGCACGAGAAGGAGAGCAAGGACGAGGATCGCGGCGAGACCGACGGCACGGCGGACGATGTTCGGCATGGCAGTTCTACCCACGGCAGGAAACGCAGTGTTCATGCCGACGAGTCTACGCCTGACCGATCCCGAGCGGTATTTATAACCTATTGTTTATTATGGTTTTAAATATATAAATTGTCACTTGATTCCGGCCGGGTCAGCGCGTCGAGGACGAGCGCACGCCGAGCACCACGGCGATCGCGATCGCCAGCAGCACGACCGGCAGGAGACCGAGTAGGACCTGCGCGGAGCTCCGCCCGGCACCGAGCAGCGCGCCGGCGACGAGCGGTCCGACCAGCGAGCCCAGCCGTCCGGCTGCGATCGCACTGCCGACGCCGATGCCGCGACTGCCGCCCGGGTAGTAGCTGTTGGCCACCGACAGGCCGATGACCTGGATCGCGAGGATGCCACCGCCGAGCAGCAGCGCAAGACCAAACGACCCGGCGACGCTGACCGGCAGGAGCGCAAGCCCGGTGATGACGAGCGGCAGCAGCACGCCGCTCAGCGCCATGGCGCGGGTGCGCCAACCCGTGTCGAGCAGCGCGCCGAGCGCCAGTGCGCCACAGGCGCCGCCGACGTTGAACCCGGCCTGCGCAAAGGCCGCGTGGCTCTTCGCCAGGCCCCGGCCGATCAGGAGGAGCGGCAGCCAGTTGAGCATCAGATGCAGTGTCAGAACGATGAGGAAGAACCCCGCCCAGAGAGCGACCGTGGTCGGTGCGCGTCCGCCGCCGAACAGCGCCGTCAGGGCGGGCATCACCTCGCGCCGCTCCTGCGGGCGAGCGACGGGCGCGCGGGACAGGCCGACCGCCATCAGGGGCGCGATCACGAGCGGCGCGATGCCGCCGATCCGAAACAGCATCCGCCACGCGTCCGGCGCGAGCAGGACCGCACACAGGCTCGCCGTGGCCGCACCGAGCGGCATGCCGATGTAGGCCATGGCGATGCTGCCGTTTCGCCGGTGCGCGGCACTGACGTCGGCGGCGAGGGCGACGAGGTTCGGCATGGCGCCCCCGAGGCCAAGCCCGGTCAGGAAACGGGCGATGGTCAGGAAGCCCAGCGTCGGCGCGATCGACGTCAGCAATGAGAAGACGCCAAAGGCGGCGACGGACACGATGAGCACGCGCTTTCGCCCCAGCCGGTCGGACAGCCAGCCACCGCCGAGCGAGCCGACGAGCAGGCCGGCACCCCCGGCACTGAAGAAGAGTCCGAGCGCGTCGGCGCCGGGATGGAGTTCATCGCGGATACCCGCGGCGGCAACGCCGGCCGTCTGCACGTCGAAGCCTTCGCAGACGGCGCCGAGGAAGCACAGCAGCAGTGTCATCGCCAGCGGAGACGTCCCGTTCATTGCTCTGTTGCGGTCTCGGTGGCCGGCCGGCGGGCCGGGCTACTGTAGGGGACGGACTGAGGCTAAACAACCGGCACCCGGCCTTGCGGCATCCCGCCACGGTTCGTAGCATGGCGCGGTTCGCTCGCTTCGTGGCGACGCAACGCAACGCCGCGAGGACCCGCACGGATGGCCCGAGACTTTGTTCCCTATCCGTTCGAACGACGGGACCGGCCGGCGGAGATGCCGCCGCTGGCGGACGGCGTTGACCGTCAACGCCGCCCGGTGGTCGTCGTCGGCGGGGGTCCCGTGGGCCTCTGCGCGGCGCTGGGGCTCGCCCGGTACGGCGTGCCGGTCGTCGTTCTCGAACTCGACAGCAGCGAATGCATCGGCAGCCGGGCCATCTGCATTTCACGGCGGAGCCTCGAGATCATCGATCGGCTCGGCGCCCTGGCGCCGCTCCTCGCCGAGGGCCTGCCATGGACCGGGGGCCGCAGCTTCTACCGCAGCACCGAAGTGTTCCGGTTCGCGATGAAGGCCGACGCCGACCAGCGCCTGCCACCGATGATCAACATATCGCAGGCCCGCATCGAGGCGGTGCTGCACGACCGCATCGCCCTGCAGTCGGACCTCATCGACGTGCGCTGGCAGCACCGCCTGTCGTCGCTGGTCGCCGGGCCCTCCGGCGCAAGGCTCGGGGTCACGACGCCGCTCGGCCAGTATTTCATCGATGCCGACTGGGTGGTGGCCGCCGATGGCGGACGGAGCACCGTGCGCGAACTGCTTGGCCTGCGCCTGGAAGGAACCTCCTACGAGGGCCGCTACGTCATCGTCGACATCCGGATGGACAGCGACCGGCCGGCCGAGCGCCTCGCCTACTTCGATCCGCCGTGCAACCCGGGCTCCACGGTGCTGGTGCACAAGCAGCCGGCCGGTGTCTGG
>CAIMCI010000115.1 GCA_903839465.1 uncultured Pseudomonadota bacterium | reverse complement strand
CGCCAGGGCGCCGGCGGCGAACAGGCCGAGCGCCGCCTGGAAGGCGAGGCGCGCGGTCCACGACACCCGGCGGTCCTGCGGACGGCCGGCAACGGTCTGCTGCTGGGGAACACTCGACTGTAGCATGGGGGTTTCCTCTCCTGAGTGTTGGTTTGTCTTGGCCGGCCGTCGCGGATGGATCATCCGCTCGGTCGGTAGGTCTTGCGGAGCTCGCGCTTCAGGAGTTTCCCCGAAGCGTTGCGGGGGAGCATATCCGCGAAGAGCACGGAGGTCGGGCATTTGTAGTGGGCGAGGCGCGAGCGGGCGAAGTCGATGAGCTCGCGCTCCGTCGTCGTCATGCCGGTCCGCAGCACCACGATGGCGCGCGGGGTCTCTACCCAGCGCGCATGCGGTATGCCGATGACGGCAATTTCGGAGACCGCCGGATGCGACAGCAGGACGTTCTCGATCTCGGCCGGGTAGATGTTCTCCCCGCCCGAGATGATCATGTCCTTGAAGCGGTCGAACAGGTAGATGAAGCCGTCCGCGTCCCGATAGGCGGCGTCGCCGGTGCGCAGCCAGCCACCCGGCATGATGGCATCGGCCGTGGCCGCAGGATTTTGCCAGTAGCCGGGCATCACCATCTCGGAGCGGACCCAGATTTCGCCCACCGCACCGGTCTCGGCCTCGTTGAGGGTCACCGGATCGATGATGCGGATCTCGACGAAGGGCAGCGCCCGGCCGCAGGACCGCAGCCGGTCGGCGCCGGTGCCGTCGAGCCGGTGCTCGTTCGGCATCAGGTTGACCACCGTGCCGGACGTCTCCGTCATGCCGTAGGCCTGCATGAAGTCGCACGACAGGATGGTCAACGCCTTGCGCAGCAGGCTCTCGCCGATCGGCGAGGCTCCGTACATCAGCAGCTTCAGGCTCGACAGGTCCGCTGTCTCGACGCCGGGCACCTCCAGCAGGCCCTGCACCACCGTCGGCACGAAGAACGCGTGGGTGACGCGCTGCGTCTCGATGAGCCGGATCACCTGCGGCAGGTTGACGTCGCGCATCAGCACCGTGTGGCCGCCCACCAGCAGCGTGCTGGTGCCGTAGCCACAGCCGCCGATGTGGAACATCGGCATGGCGACGAGGTTGACGCTGGCGGACGTCATCCCCCAGATCTCCGCCGCCAGCCGCTGGCTGTACGACATGCCGCGGTTGGTCAGCATCACCCCCTTGGGCAGGCCTGTCGTCCCCGACGTGTAGAGGATGAGCGCGACCTCGTCCGGCTGGCCGTGATGGCCGGGATCCTCGGCCGCCGCGCCTGACCGCCACGCCTCATAGTCGTCGCCGATCGTCACGATCCGCCGCAGGCCGTCAGTCCGCCGCGCCGCGTCGGACAGCAGGTCGCCCTCCTGCGTCGCCCCGGTGATGATCACGACCGGTTTCGCGTCCGCGACGATCGCCTCGATCTCGAACGCCGACAGCCGCCAGTTCAGGCCGACCAGGATCGCGCCCAGCATGTTGCAGGCGAAGATCAGCTCGAAGAACTCGTTGCAGTTGCGCGACAGCACGCCCACCCGGTCGCCGGGCCCCACGCCCTCGGCGCGCAGCGCCTGCGCCGTCCGCGCGCTGCGCGCATGCAGGTCCGCGAACGTCCACGTGTCCTCGCCGCAGGTCAAAGCCGGCGCCCCGGGCTGCCGCCCGGCGAGATCGCGAAGAATGTCGGCGAACGCCTTGCTCATGGCTGGGCCTAGTAGCTCTTCGGCAGGCCGAGACTGTGCTGCGCGACGAAGTTCAGCACCATT
>CAIMCI010000114.1 GCA_903839465.1 uncultured Pseudomonadota bacterium | reverse complement strand
GGCCGATCACGACCGCCGCCAGCGATCCGTCCCCGGCCGGCACCGGCAGCTGCCGCAGCCGCTCGCCACGAAAGCCCTGCCCGACGAGCCACGCGCGGGCCGCCGGACCGAGGCCGACGGCCGCGAGGCGCGCCTCGTCGCAGTCCCGCTCGCCGAGGACATACACCGGCACCGGCAGCGCCGTCTCGGTCGGCTCGGGCAGCTCCGGATCGAACCACGGATCGATCGCAGGCAGACGTCCCATCACTGTGTTCCCCCGCCACCGGTCCGGCCCGGACTGCCCGGCACCGGCGCGGTGCCGCCGGTCAGGGTAACCGACAATCGCGCTCTTCGTTGACAAGGCAAACGCGCGTATGGTCCCATTCCCACGGGTCTTTTCGCTCGAAACTCGCTTGCTGCGAGCGGCCCCTGCGGAGGCGCCCGCGCCGCCAGACCGCGCTTCCCTTGCGGGAGTGTGGCCGGCGACCCGGCAGCCGCGGTGGCCCGTCAGCGCGTTCTCACGCTCGATCGCCACGCCCACGCCGCCCGGCCCGTGCCGAGCACGGCGCGGGCGCGCGTACCGCGCGGCATACGCACTGCAGCACGCGGGACCGGCGACTCGATTGCCAGGCTTTGACCATCGTGCGCGCACCGGCCCCTGCGGCGCGCCGCACTCGGATTCATGACGGGAGAGACCATGCGGATTTACGGCGAGAAAGACGTTTCGAAGAAGGCCCTGAAGGGCGCGACGATCGCGGTGATCGGATACGGCAGCCAGGGCCGCGCGCATGCGCTCAACCTGAAGGACAGCGGCTTTGACGTCGTCGTCGGCCTGCGCAAGGGCGGCGCGAGCGCGAAGAAGGCGAAGAAGGACGGCCTGAAGGTCCTCGAGCCCGCGGCCGCGGTCAAGGGCGCGGCGCTGGTCGCCATCCTGACCCCGGACACGAGCCAGCCGGCGGTCTACGCCGAGATCAAGGATGCGCTCGGCAAGAACGCGACCCTCCTCTTCGCGCACGGCTTCAACATCCATTTCAAGCAGATCAAGCCGCGCAAGGACCTCGACGTGGTGCTGATCGCGCCGAAGGGCCCGGGCGACCTGGTTCGCCGCCAGTACCAGCAGGGCCGCGGCGTGCCGTGCCTGATCGCCGTGGCGCAGGATGCGACCGGCAAGGGCAAGGCGAACGCGCTTGCCTACGCGCACGGCATCGGCGGCACCCGGGGCGGCGTCCTCGAGACGACCTTCGCCGAGGAGACGGAGACCGACCTCTTCGGCGAGCAGGCGGTGCTCTGCGGCGGCGCCACCGAGCTCGTGCTCAAGGGCTTCGAGGTGCTGGTCGAGGCCGGCTACCAGCCGGAAGTGGCCTATTACGAGTGCCTGCACGAGCTGAAGCTGATCGTCGACCTGCTGCACGAGGGCGGCGTGGCCAAGATGCACCAGTTCATCTCCGAGACCGCCAAGTGGGGCGACCTGCTGTCCGGTCCGCGCGTCATCAACCGCAAGGTCAAGACCGAGATGGAAGGCGTGCTCAAGGACATCCAGACCGGCAAGTTCGCGCGCGTCTGGATCCGCGAGAACAAGACCGGCAAGAAGAAGTACACGAAGCTGCTCAACAAGGACCTCGCGCACCCGATCGAGAAGGTCGGTCGCGAACTCAGGGCGCGGATGCCCTGGCTCGAGCAGGCCCGCTAGGCCGCGAGGCCCCGCCCCCCCGATCGGCGGTGCGGCGCGTGCGCGCGCCGCGCCGCCCGATCGCCGATCCGCGCGAGCGACCGCGCACCCCGCGCCGTCGCTCGCACCACGAGGACCGAGCGCATGAAGCCCCGCACGCTGTTTGAGAAAATCTGGTCGGCCCACGAGGTTGTCGCCGAAACCGCCGACACGCCCGCGGTGCTCTACATCGACCTGCACCTGACCCACGAGGTCACGACCCCGCAGGCCTACACGGTACTGCGCGAGCGCAAGCTGCGCGTGCGCCAGCCGGGGCGCACGTTCGCGACCATGGACCATTCAACGCCGACCGACACGGCGCAGATCTTCGGCGGCGTGCCGATCCGCGAATCCTCGGCCGCCCGCCAGGTCGCGGAGCTCGAGCGCAACTGCGCGGAATTCGGCATCGAACTCCTGAAGCTCAAGGACCCGAGCCGAGGCATCGTCCACATCGTCGGCCCGGAACTCGGCCTCACCCGCCCCGGCCAGACCATCGTCTGCGGCGACAGCCACACGAGCACGCACGGTGCCTTCGGCGCGCTGGCCTTCGGCATCGGCACCACCGAGGTCGGCCACGTGCTCGCCACCCAGTGCCTCCTGCAGCGCAAGCCGAAGACGCTCGCGATCAACGTCGAGGGCGCGCTCGGCCGCGGCGTCACCGCCAAGGACCTGGTGCTGGCCATCATCCAGACGCTCGGCGTCTCCGGCGGCACGGGCCACGTCATTGAGTACCGCGGCTCGACGATCGGCCGGCTGTCGATGGACGAGCGCATGACCGTCTGCAACATGTCGATCGAGGCCGGCGCCAAGGCGGGCCTGATCGCACCCGACGAGACGACCTACGCCTACCTCGCGGCGACGCCGCGCGGACCGAAGGGCGAGGCGCTGGAGCGCGCCCTCGCGCACTGGCGTACGCTGCCGGGCGATGCGGACGCCTCCTTCGACCGCTCGGTCGATCTCGATGCCGGCGCGCTCGGGCCGATGATCACCTACGGCACGCACCCCGGGATGTCGATCGCGATCGACGGCACGATCCCCTCGCCCGGCGGCGATGCGGTCCACGACAAGGCGCTGCGCTACATGGGCCTCAGCGGTGGCGACGCCCTGCTCGGCCGCCCGGTTCAGGTCGTCTTCCTCGGCTCCTGCACCAACGCCCGACTCTCCGACCTGCGCGCGGCGGCGGGCGTCCTGCGCGGGCGCAAGGTCGCGCCCGGCCTGCGCTTCCTCGTGGTGCCCGGCTCGCAGTCGGTCAAGCGCGCGGCCGAGGCCGAGGGTCTCGCGCAGGTCTTCGTCGATGCCGGCGCCGAGTGGCGCGAATCCGGCTGCTCGATGTGCCTCGGGATGAACGGCGACCTCGTGCCATCGGGCTCCTACTGCGTGAGCACCAGCAACCGCAACTTCGAGGGTCGCCAGGGCGTCGGCGCGCGGACGCTGCTCGCGAGCCCGATCACGGCCGCCGCCGCCGCCATCGAGGGTCGCGTCGCCGACCCCCGCCACTACCTCGCCTGACAGAGCCCGGGACCAAACGCCATGCAGCCGATCAAGACCCTGACCTCGCGCACCGTCGTGCTGCCGGGTACCAACATCGACACCGACCAGATCATTCCGGCCCGTTTCCTGACCACGACCACCCGCGAGGGGCTCGGCCGGCACCTCTTCGCCGACTGGCGCTACGACGCCGCCGGTGCGCCGCGCCCCGACTTCGTGCTGAACACGCCGGCCGCCGCCGGCTGCGCGGTACTGGTTGCGGGTCGCAACATCGGCTGCGGCTCGTCGCGCGAGCACGCGCCGTGGGCGCTGATGGACTTTGGCTTTCGCGCCGTGATCTCGACCGAGATCGCCGACATCTTCCGCGCCAACAGCCTGAAGAACGGCCTCCTGCCGGTCGTCGTCGAGCCGGCGGTCCACGACTACCTCCTCGCCCATCCGGGCAGCGAAGTGACCATCGACCTCGAGAGCCTGACGCTGGTGCTCCCCGACGGGCGGCGCGTGCCCTTCCCGCTCGAGAGCTTCGCGCGCTACTGCCTGATCAACGGCATCGACGAACTCGGCTACCTGCTCGGCCAGGCCGACCGGATCGCCGCCTACGAAGCGAGGCAGGCGTCGTGAAGGCGACCATCGCGGTCCTGTCGGGCGACGGCATCGGACCTGAGGTCACGGCCGAGGCGCTGAAGATCCTGAAGGCGCTGGCCGAGCGCCACGGTCACGACTGGCAGTTCCCGGCGGCACCGGTGGGCGCGATCGCGATCGACCGGACCGGCGAGCCGCTGCCGAAGGCGACCCTCGATCTCGCCCGGGGCGCGGATGCGATCCTCTTCGGCGCGATCGGCGATCCGCGCTTCGCCGACCCTTCGCACAAGGTGCGGCCCGAGCAGGCGATCCTCGGCCTTCGCCGCGAACTCGGCCTGTACACGAACCTCCGCCCTGTCGTGACGTATCCGGCCATCTACGATGCCTCGCCGCTCAAGCCGGAACTCCTCGACGGCGTCGACATCATGGTCGTGCGCGAGCTCACGGGCGGCATCTACTTCGGCGCAAAGACCCGCACCGCCGATTCGGCCAGCGACCTGTGCAGCTACACCCGGCCCGAGATCGAGCGCATCGTGCACCTCGGCGCGAAGCTCGCCCTCGCCCGGCGCGGCAAGCTGACCTCGGTCGACAAGGCCAATGTCCTCGACACCTCGCGCCTGTGGCGCGCCATCGTCGACGAGGTGATGGCGGCGCACTACCCGACCGTCACGGTCGAGCACACCTACGTCGATGCGGCCGCGATGCACCTGCTGCGGCGGCCGGCCGATTTCGACGTCGTGATCACCGAGAACATGTTCGGCGACATCCTGACCGACGAGGCCTCGATGCTGCCGGGCTCCCTGGGTCTGTGTCCGTCGGCCTCGCTCGGCGCCGGTCGCCTGGGTCTCTACGAGCCGATCCACGGCTCGGCGCCGGACATCGCCGGCCGCGGTGTCGCCAACCCGTATGCCACGATCCTGTCGGCGGCGATGCTCTTGCGCCATTCGCTCGGCCTCGAGACCGAGGCGCGCTCCATCGAGGCGGCCGTGGCCGGGGCACTCGGCGACGGCGTGCGCACCGCGGACCTGCGGCCGCGCGGTGCCGCGGCGAGCACCGTCGAGGCCGGCAACGCGGTCCTCGCCCGGCTGTAGCGGTCGGGCCGCGCTCCCGGCCGGCGGCCCGGCAACGGAATATGTGACCTCCGTCTCGGCGGCCGGCTCCGGCCGCGGTCGTTCCGCGACGCAGATCCGCGGCAAGGTCCGATCACGACACTACACTCGTCCGACCCTTGGCCAGTGACGGTGACGCGCATGACCAGACCGGTTCGGTTCCCGACGTTTTCCTCGCTCGCGCGACGGGCGCCGGGCGTCGTCTTCCTCCTCGCCGCGGCCGGCTGTTCGCACTCCGGGGGCGACCCGCAGGCCAACGTGGTTTCCT
>CAIMCI010000113.1 GCA_903839465.1 uncultured Pseudomonadota bacterium | reverse complement strand
GCCGCCGCCGCCGCTGGCGCCGGGTTGCCGACCGCGCGGCCCGTTCCGGGCGGCGTCGCCCGCATCGACCTCGGTCCGGCCGGTGGCGCGCTGCCCGAGGTCCGCTACGGCGCGGAGCGGGTGCTGGTCACGGTCGACGCCGGCCGGCTGGTGGCCGTGGTCGGCGTTCCGCTCGGCGCGGAGCCCGGAGCGGCCCGGCTCGAGGTCGGCACCGGCGAGGACCGCCGCGCCGTCCCGTTCAGGATCGGACCCCATGCCTACCCCACCGAGCGCCTGACGGTGGCACCGAAGCACGTCGATCTCGCACCGGCCGACGTGGCGCGCTACGAGGCCGAGCGCGCGCACCTCGCCGGCGTACTGACCGGGTTCCGCGACCCGCCGCCGGCGACGCTGCGGCTCATGGCACCCGTGCCCGGCGCGCGCGCCACGACCTTCGGCTCCCGGCGCGTGTTCAACGGCCAGGCCCGCAACCCGCACAGCGGCATGGACATCGCCGCCGCCGCCGGCACGCCGGTGGTGGCCGCCGCCGACGGCCTCGTTGCCGACACCGGCGACTATTTCTTCAACGGCCGGACCGTGGTCGTCGATCACGGCGCGGGCTTCATGACGCTGGCCTGCCACCTGTCGGCGATCGAGGTCAGCGTCGGGCAGGCGGTGCACCGTGGCGAGACGCTGGGCTTAAGCGGCGCGACCGGCCGGGTCACCGGTCCGCACCTGCACTTCTCGGTGATCCTCAACCACGCCTTCGTCGACCCGGCGCTCTTCCTCGACGCGCCCGCCCGCTACTAGGTGGAGCGCCGCGCGGCGCGCAGGCCGGTCAGCGTGCCACGCACGGCGCGCGCGAAGCGCAGCGCGATCTCGTCGAGTTCGTCATCCGTCGTGTTGTACGGCGGCGCGAGGATCGCCGTGTCGCCGTTGATGCCGTCGACGTTGGTCGGCGACGGGTAGCACAGGAGGCCATCGGCGGCGGCCGCGCGGACCACCGCGCCGCAGACGCCAAGGGCGGCCGGGAACGGCGCCTTTGTCAGCGGATCGGCGACGAATTCGACGCCGATGAAATAGCCGCGACCGCGCACGTCGCCGACCTCGGGCACGTCGGCGAACTCCTGGGCCAGCCGTTCCATCAGGCGCGCACCGCCGCGCCGGACGCGCTCGAGCAGGCCGTCGCGCCGGACGATCTTCTGCACGGCGACTCCCGCCGCGCAGGCGAGCGTGTGGCCGGTGAAGGTGTGGCCGGTCATCGGCCCGCCGTCGACGTCGAAGAGTACGTCGGCGACCCGCCGGTGATAGACCGTGGCGCCGAGCGGCACGTAGCCACCGCCGAGGCCCTTGGCGATCGGCATGATGTCGGCCTCGACGCCATCGAACTCGAGCGCCCGCCACGTGCCGCAGCGTCCCGAGCCGCACATGACCTCGTCGGCGATCATCAGTACGCCGTAGCGGTCGCAGACCTCGCGCATCGCCCGGGCATAGCCCGGCGGCGCGGGCACGACGCCACCGGCGGCGCCGACCACCGGCTCGAAGATGAACGCCGCGACCCGCTCGGGTCCCAGCCGCTCGATCTCGGTGGCGAGCTCCGCGGCGCAGAAGGTGGCGATATCGGCCGCCGCGACCCCGGCCGGCGGCCGGTAGACGTTGGCGGCCGAGACGTGGCTCGCCTCGACGAGCGCGCCCTCGAAGGCGGCCTTGCGATCGAGGAACTCGGACACGCCGAGCGCGCCGAGCGTGTTGCCGTGCCAGGAACGGCGGCGCGAGATGAACCGCCGGCGGGAGATCTCGCCGCGCGCCGTGTGGTACTGGAGCGCGATCTTCAGTGCACCCTCGACGGCCTCCGAGCCACCGGTGACGAACACCATATCGGCGAAGTTCTCGCCGCAGGCCTCGGTGATCAGCGACTCGAGCTCCTCGAGCGCGTCGCTCGTGAACGTGTAGCGGTAGCCGTGCGCGATCCGGTCGAGCTGGCGCTTCAGCGCCTCGTTGACTTCCTCGTTGCCGTGCCCGAGCGAATAGACCGCCGGGCCGCCGGACGCGTCGATGTAGCGGTTGCCGTGCACGTCGTAGACGTAGATGCCCCGGCCGTAGGCCACCTTGGGCAGGCCGACGCCCGTCTTGGGATCGGCTACCCAGCCGGCATCGGCATTGCGGATTCGCTTCATGGCAGGTCCGGCGCCGCGGCGCCCCTCGTCTGGCTGGTGGTTGCGCTCTTCAACGGGTTGGGCTCGCGTACGGGTCGCCACCCGCCGCTTCGGGCGCCGGGCTCAAGCCGCCTTCAGGCCCAGCCGGGCACGGGCCGCGGCCGGGCCGATGATGCTGGCACCCAGGCGCTCGACGATCTCGACCGCGCGCGCGACGAGCTCGGCGTTGGTCGCGAGCCGGCCCTTGTCGAGGAACAGGTTGTCCTCGAGACCGACGCGGACGTTGCCGCCGAGGAGCACCGCCTGCGCGACCATCGGCATCTGCATGCGGCCGAGACCGAAGCCGCTCCAGACCACGCCCGGCGGCAGCGTGTCGACCATGGCCTGCATGGAGCGGGTGTCGGCACCGGCGCCCCAGGGCACGCCGAGGCAGACCTGGTAGAGCGCGGGCGAACTGACGAGCCCTTCCTTGACGAGCTGGTTGGCGAGGCGGACGTGGCCCAAGTCGAACACCTCGAGCTCCGGGCGCACGCCGAGTTCCTGGATGCGCCGCGCCATGTAACGGACGTGCGCCACCGAGTTCATGAAGACCTGGTCGCCGAAATTCATGCTGCCGCAGTCGAGGCTGCAGATCGGCGGCGTCAGCGCCTCGATGTGCTCCAGGCGCTCGGCGGCACCGACAAAGTCGGTGCCGGGGCCGGCGACGAGCGGATCGGGCTCACCGAGCGTGAAGTCACCGCCCATGCCGGTCGTCAGGTTCAGGATGACGTCGACGCCGCTGTCGGCGACGCGCTGCATCACCTCGCGGTAGTAGCCCGTGTTGCGGGTGCCCTGGCCGGTGGCCGGGTCGCGCACGTGCACGTGGGCGATCGCGGCACCGGCCCGGGCCGCGGCCACGCAGTTCGCGGCGATCTGCTCGGGCGTCACCGGCACGTGCGGGCTCTTTTTCGTGGTGTCGCCGCCGCCGGTGACGGCGCAGGTGATCATGACGTCGTTGTTCACGGTCGCTCTCCTTGGGCCGTGGCCGCTGCCGCCGGCGAATCCGAATGGTGCCTGCCGGGCGGCGCATCGGCGAGCCACGCCTCGAGCAGCGTGTAGCCGACGGCGAGCACGACCGGACCGACGAATATGCCGACCAGGCCGAAGGCCAAGAGGCCACCGATCACGCCGGCGAAGATCAGGAGGAGCGGCAGATCGGCGCCGCGCCGGATCAGGATCGGGCGCAGCACGTTGTCGAGGCTGAGCACGACGACCGACCAGATGACCAGGAAGGTGGCGAGCCCGTTGTCGCCCTCGAAGTACAGCCAGCCGATCGCCGGCAGGAGCACCGGTGCCGGACCGATCTGGGCGATGCACAGCATCAGCGTCACGCCGGTGAACAGCACGGCGAGCGGCACGCCGGCGATGCCAAGCCCGATGCCGGTGAGCACCGCCTGGACGATCGCCGTGACGCCGACGCCGAGGGCGACCCCGCGGATCGCCTGGCCGGCGAGGCGCACGGCGCCCTCGCCCTGGGTCCCGGCGAGGCGCCGGCCAACGCGCAACAGGAGGCGCGCCGCCTTCTCGCCGTCGGCGTAGAGCACCGCGGCGATGGCTACCGTCAGCAGGAAGTGCACCAGCACGAAGCCGAGACTGCCGACCTGGCTGAACGCCCAGCGCGACACCGTGCCGGCATAGGGCGCCGCATGCTGCGCCAGTTCCCCCAGCCCCGAACTCGCGACCCCGCTCCAGAACTCGGCGAGCGGATGGCCGACGAGCGGGAGATCCGCGACCCAGGATGGCGGCGGCGGCAGCGGCGCGGTCGTCAGGTTGCGAAAGATCGTCGCCAGCCGCGGGACGTTGTCGATCAGCGCGTCGATGATCACCGTCAGCGGCACCACGAGCACGAGGACGAGGAGCACCGTCATCACGGCGACCGCGAGCCCGCGCCGGCCGCCGAGGCGGCGCTCGAGGCCGATCAGCATCGGCCAGGTCGCGACGACGATCATGGCCGCCCACAGCACGGCGCCCATGAACGGCCAGAGCACGCGCAGCGCCGCCACGAGGAGCGCCGAGAGCGCAAGCACCGCGAGCGTGGTCCGGGCAAGTTCGAGCGGCAGGCGCTCGACCGCCTCGGTGAGGGGCGTTGCCGGTGCGGGCGACGACGACGGGGGCCGTGACGGACTCATGGACGACCGGAAACCTTCAGGGTGCGGTGCGGCAAGGCCGCCTGAACGCCCGAGTTTACCCCAACGCCGGCCGGCACGACGGCCGGCCCCGCCGTCAGGCCGGTCCGGGGTGCGCCCCGGCTGCCCGCCCCGGCGCTTCCTGCAACGACACCGCCTTGCCGCTCGGCAGCCGCTGGCGGCCGACCTCGCGAAAGCCGAACGCGGCGTGCAGCCGGGCGGACGGTTCGTTCGGCGGCTCGATGTCGAACTCGGCCGTGACCCGTTCCACCCCGGTCGCGCGCGCGACCGCAAACAGGTGTTCGTAGAGCGTCCGGCCCCGGCCCCGGCCGCGGGCGGTGCCGGCGATCACGATCCGGTCGACGTACAGGAACTGCGCGTAGCGTGCGGCGAACCAGCGGTAGTTCGGGCTGTCGTAGTCCGCGCCTTCGCGCAGCGCGAGGAGGAAGCCGTCGACGCCCTCCGCGGCCGGATCGTCGGTGACGACGCAGAAGGCCGCCATCGCGGCGAGCGCGGCGAGGCGCGGCCCGTCGAGCGGGCTGAGGTAATGCACGGACTCGGCGTTGAGCTCGAGGAGGCGCGGGCCATCGTCGGCCGTGGCGGGTCGCAGCATCGCGGTCATCGAACACCCCGTTCGCGAATGGTCGTGCACGCTACGCGACCCGGCATTAGCCGACAAGCCTGCGTACAAATGCGGATCGCGGCCGCGGCGGCGGGCGCCTACCGTACGGGGTGGCGGCCCGTTAGGCGGTCGCCGTACCGGAGGAGAATGACGATGAACACCAACATTGGTCCGGCCGACCGCGTGCTTCGCATCGTTGTCGGCATCGCTCTGCTGTCGCTCGTCTTCGTCGGCCCGCGTACCGCCTGGGGCTGGCTCGGGCTCGTGCCCCTTGCTACCGGCGCGCTGCGCTTCTGCCCCCTGTACACGTTGCTCGGAATCCGCAGCTGACCGCGCTGCGCGTCGCCGCAGCCTGCCTCAGAAACGAAAGGCCGCCGTCAGCTGCGGGCCGCCGAGGCTGAGGCTGCTCAGCAGCCGGTGGTCGGCCACCTCGTACTTCAGGTACCGGCAGCCAACGGCTACCTCGCCCCAGGAGCAGCCGTAGCTCGCGCCGAGCGCGGCCTGGGTCGTCAGCCGGGTGGCGCCTGTGCCCACACCGAGGCAGTACGGCATCGACCAGCGACCGTCGCCGACGGTGTAACGGCCCCGCCGACCGGCCGCATTGCGCGAGGCGGCCGACGCAACCGCGCGCCTACGGGGCGGGCCGGTTCATCCGCACGATCGTGAAGTTGAGGAACGCGGCGAAGGAGACCCAGAGGAGGTACGGGACGAGCAGCCAGCCGGCGAGGCGCGAGGCGGGCCATACCGCGACGATGAGCGCGAGGATCGACAGCCACAGGAAGGGAATCTCGATGAGCGCCCAGTCCGGCCGCCGGAGGTTGAAGAAGAGCGGACTCCAGAGCATGTGCAGGACGATGTTGATGCCGAAGAGGGCGAGGATGAAGCGCTGACCGGCGACGTCCGCCGCCTGGTTCCAGGCGAGCACCGCGGACCAGCCGGCGAGTCCCAGGATCACCGTCCAGGCCGGGCCGAACACCCAGTCCGGCGGATTCCAGGTCGGCTTGCGAAGGTCGCGGTACCACTGGTCGATCGTGGTCATCCAGCCACCGACGCCGAGGACCAGCACGACGGTGATCGCCGCAATGACACCCGGCAGCTTCAGATACGACATCCGCCCGCCCTCCTCCCCGACTCCCGTTCACGGCCCGACCGCCCGCGCCGGTGGAGGCTCCGGGCCGCTCATGACGTCCGCCCGGCCCGGCGCGACCGAGCCCGTCCCGGGTTAGCGTACACGCTCCGCCGCCACCCGGCTCCCCCGCCGACCCGGCTCGGTGGCCAGGCGCCTGCCGTCGACGACGCCCGCCGACCACCCGGGGTCAGCAGCCCGTCAGGGTCATCGGTGGCGCCCGGGTAGCGAATGGATCTGGCCGCGTGGCGCCGCGGGCGTTACCGATGCCTGTAGCAGCTATCCGTGACGCCCGGACGACGGGCCGGGCGGCGTGCGTCGTCGTACCGGTCCGCGCAGCCACGGATGAAGAAGCGCTCCGAACGTTTCCTCGGCGCGCCTCTTAGTTGTCGCCAGGCAGGGAGTACTCCAGGTCGTAGGAATGCACCCCATCGGCGATCGTGATCGTCAGGGTTCCGCCAATCCCCGTCAGCTCGCCCGTTCCGGATCCGGGCACGACAAATACCGTCATTTTCCGGCCGGAGGCATCGATCGTTGCGTGCTGCCCCATCGCGAAGCTGCCACGCTTGCCGAGCAATACGCCAGTTACCACTTCGATGGCGACGTAGCCGGCGGCACCCTTTTGCGGATCCCCGGCCGAGAACATCTCGCCGCGGGTCGTCGCCTCGAGGTCGCCGTGCACCTCCTTGTTGATCGAATACCGGCTGAGCCCCTCCGCAGGTGGTGGCGACAGAGCAATGACGTTTACCGTGAATGTTCCGCGTGCGTGCCTCGACACCATCCCGGCCTCTCCCCTGGCTAACCCCGTTCCGCAGACTGCCATCAGCAGTAAACCGCCGGCGACTCCCTGCCACACCCGGAACCCATGAACCATCGATCGAGCTCCAGAACCGAAGACTGAGGGCAAGCCTACCCGCGTGTCTACGCTTGGACGACGACGAACGGCATCCTGCCCGCGGGTACCATGACCGAAATCGGCCTGGCATTCCACCGCCGGCCACGACCCGCGTCGGGCCCATTGACGTCCTGCTCGACGCAGACGGTTTCCGACCCGCTGCAGCCCATCGCGAACGGCCGGTTTGCGGCCGGCCGGACCATCCTGCGTAGACGTCATTCCGGCCGCGCCGGACCGTTTCGTCGTACGTCCGCCTGGCCACCCCTCTGTTGAAGCGTCCTGATCAGCGCAAGCTCCTCCTCCAGGGCGGCCGTCCTTAGAAGCAACAGGCGCAAGGCGACCACGGTCGCCGCTCCCAAACAGCCGATGAGTGCCAGCACCAGCCACGCGGGCGGGCCGCGTAGCGCTCGAATTCCAACGTCGTCGGCGCCCACCGCGAAAAGGGCAAGGAACATCGGATTCAGAACAAGGCCGAGGACCAGTAAACCCAACGAGAAATAGCCGAGCCAGTTGATGGCCTGGCGGGCACCCCAGCCACGGTCGCTTGCTGCCGTCATTTTTGTCTCCCGCACGACTGGTCTTACGCGGCCAGACCGGAAGTCCCGCTCGCGATGGGACCGATTCTAGCCAATACGCCCACGCTGCATGCGGTCGATTGGTGCGTAAGGAACCAGCGCACCCGCCAGTGAGACCTTGGACGTAGACACCACAACTAGGCGCCGGCGACCGACTAACCTCACGGTCAACGCCAGGAGTCTAGTCTTCCAGGAAACCGGAGCATGCAAGTCCCGTTCATGACGTTCCTCCGGACGAGGACGAGTCGGTGCTCTCCTATTGTGGATCACGTCTTCCCCTTTCACGGGACGAGCGGACGCTGCTTGCCCTTGAGGACGAACCATCTCTCCATCGCCCACCGCGCATCGCCCAGCGCGCATCGCGCATCGCCCATCGCGCATTACCGGAATGTGCGCAAAGACGATTGCTGGGAGGACCCGCCATGGCATCGCCGTTTGAGCATGCCTCGGCACTCGTGATGTCGAGACCGGGCAGCCGCCGCTGATCAGGGCACAGAGCCTCTGCGACGTTACTGCGTCGCGGCCCCGGCCCGCGCCGATGTCGAAATACCGCGTGGCCTGCCGAATCAGCCGGAAAGCGACCCCAGCACATCAGCCTCGGACTGCTTGAGCAGCGTCGTAAGCAGCGGCGACGAGAAATGCCTCTGCACCGAGATCGCATAGAAGTTTTCGTGAAGGTCAGGCACCACGCCGTACTCCACCAACTGCCCGCTGCGCAGTTCGTCCTGTACCACCACTGTGGGCAGCAACGCCACACTGTCGGAGTCACGCGCCAAAAGGCGCAGCATTGCCATGTCGTCGACCTCCGCCCGCAGCCGGTAGCGCAGGCCGCGTTGCTCGCACATCAGGTCGAAGGCCGCGCGGATGTCGTTGTCCGGCCCGGGCAGAAGCAGCGGCACTTCGGCCAGCTCGTCGGGGAAACGGAACGCCTTGCGCCGGCCACGCGGCCGACCCACCAGGCTGACCGGCTGGCGCGCGATTCGCCTGCAGCGCCAGGGGTCTTCACTGCTGCCGTGTACGCGTCGGTTGCTCAGCACCAGGTCAATCGTGTGCACGCGCAGCCGTGCCAGCAACTCGCTCAGGCTGCCCGACTGCAGCGTCAGCGACACATCGTCGCGGCCGAGAAGCGGCTTAACGAAGTTCTCCTGGAAATTGCGCGAGAGTGTCGCAACGGCACCGATGCGCAGCACCTGAACTCTTGCGCGGCTGTCACCCCGCAGCAGCGCCAGCAGTTCGTTGCCGGTGGCAAAGATGGTTTCGGCGTGCGCCAGCGCCAGGTGGCCGGCCTCAGTCAGCGACAGCGTGCGACCGACGCGGTCGAACAGCGCCTGGCCAAGTTGCGCCTCGAGTTGCCTGATCTGCGTCGACAGAGCCGACTGCGAGACATGCAGCCGTAGCGCGGCGCGCGTCAGGTTGCCTTCCTTGGCCACGGCCCAGAAATAGTGCAGGTGGTGGTAGTTCAAGGTCGGCATCGCATAGATGATATGTTTTTCAGAACGTTTTGTGAATAACAATGTATTTTACGGGATCAATATTGCCCGGCATAGTCGCCCCGGTTGCCACCAGCCGGGATCGAAGATGGAAGCAATTACGGCCGACCTGACTGCCCTGCGTGTTGCGCTGCTGTGGTCGGTGCCCCTTCTGTACGCGCTCGCGGCCGCCGTACCTGGCCCGCGAACGGGCAATTCGGACGCCGCATGGCGTTGGGCCAGGCGGGGCGCGACGCTCGCCTTGGCCGCGGCCCTGCTGTCGGTCGTGTGGCTCCTGGCCGGCGGGCCGGGCCTGGCCCGAGGGCCGATAGTTTTCTCGCTCGGTCAATTCGGCGCGTTGAGCCTGAGCCTGCGCAGCGACGCGCTTGCCAACATCATGCTGCTGCTGGTGACCTTTATCGGCTGGATCATCGTCGGCTACTCGCAGCCGTATCTGGGCGGCCAGCGCGGTCAGGCGCGCTTCATCCGCAGCCTGATGCTGACGTTGGCTGCCGTAACACTGCTTGTACTGACGAACAACCTGCTGGTGCTCGCGGTCGCCTGGATCGGCACGAGCCTCGCGCTGCATTCCCTGCTCACGTTCTTCGATCAGCGGCCGCAAGCGCTAATCGCTGCCCACAAGAAGTTCCTCGCAAGCCGCGTGGCGGACCTGTGTATCCTGAGCGCCATCGCGCTTGCCGCATCGCAGCTCGGCACGCTCGAGATCGACCGGGTCATCGCCGCAGGCCGGTCTCATGGTGAGCACTCCGCTGTACTCCACGCGGCGGCCGTGATGTTCGTGCTCGCCGCGTGCTTGAAGTGCGCGCAGCTGCCGGTGCACGGCTGGCTCATCCAGGTGATGGAGGCACCGACGCCGGTCTCTGCGCTGCTGCACGCCGGCATCGTCAATCTCGGCGGCTTCCTCCTGATTCGCCTCGGCACTCTGGTTGCCGACGTGCCCGTCGCCCAGGCGCTGCTGGTCGGGATTGGTAGCATTACCGCCGTCGTCGCCGCGGCCACCATGATGACGCGCATCAGCATCAAGGTGGCACTCGCCTGGTCCACCTGCGCGCAGATGGGCTTCATGCTGATGCAATGCGGGCTCGGCCTGTACGACCTGGCGCTTCTGCATATCGTGGCGCACTCGCTGTACAAGGCGTATGCCTTCCTGACCGCGGGCACCGCCGTGGAGCAGAGCCGGCTGCATCAGATGACGCCTTCGGCGTCACCGATGAGCGTCCAGGCCTGGCTGGCGAGCGCGCTGGTGGGGGCTGGGATCGTCGCCACGGCGGCCTTGGCGTGGGCCATCCGCCCGGCTGACGCGCCTGCGTTGTGGGCGGTGACGGCGATTCTTGCGCTCGCACTGGCGCCGCTGCTGGCCGGGCCCATGGTGCGCGCCGGCGGCTTCTGGTCGGTCGCGGGCATCGCCGGCGCCTTCGCCGTTGCGCTGGCGTACTTCGGCCTGCACCTCCTGTTCAAACGATGGGTAGGCGTGCCCTCCTCCGCGAACATGGCCCTCGTGGCCTGGGTCATCGGCTGCTTCGCCGCATTGTTCATCGTGCAGGGTGCGGTACGCGCCCGGCCTTCGGGGGCCCTGGCACGCGGGCTCTACCCGTGGCTGTTCGCCGGCCTCTACCTCGATGAGGTCTTCACTCGCCTGACATTCCGGATGTGGCCCGCGCGAATGGCCGCCAACCCCGACGCGCCGCAACCCATCCTGCCCGACGTCCGCGCTCCTGGAGCCTTGCGATGAACGCCGTGACCGAACTTTCGACTCGCGCGACAGAA
Organism: uncultured Pseudomonadota bacterium; assembly: GCA_903839465.1. GTDB lineage: Bacteria > Pseudomonadota > Gammaproteobacteria > Steroidobacterales > Steroidobacteraceae > CAIKMS01. The sequence goes on along the minus strand of CAIMCI010000113.1, from coordinate 11,700 downwards.
ACGACACTGAGACCCGTGATCGACGCCGCCTGCGCGCGCATCGCACCCACCTGGCCGCTCGATCGCTTCATCGCGGTCAACCCTTACTGGGGCCACCTCGAGCGGCCGATCGCCGTTGCCGCCGGCAACCTTGCCGCATTGGCCGGCAGCCCGATGCTGATGCCCAGAAGCTGGTATCGCGAACAGTGGCTGGCGGGCCGCCTCACCAGGGCGCACCTGTCACAGGCCATCGAGGCCACCGGAGCGTCCAGCACCGTGGAAGAACTGGTGTCGAGCCTGGACGCTGGCGCCGGCTTTCCGGGGCGTCTGCCGCTCGCAACGGATCTCGTGGACGCCCAGCGGGATACCGGCCACCACGTGGCGTGGCGCGACTACGTCACGCATCACGTGAGCCAGAGCACGGGAGCGTACTTCGACCAGGGACAGGCTGCCTGGGGACCTGACCACAGTGGCGGTCTGTACGCGAGCTGGCGGCGGCAGTCGGAGCATGACTTTGGCCCGTCGATGCTGATGGGCTACCGCGGCTTCAGCCAGCGGCTGCGCGAGCTGCCCTCGGACCCGATCGTGCTGATCGACACCGCGGTGTCCGCACTGCGCATCCCCGAGCGTGCGCGCGAGGCGTACTTCACAGCGCTGCTGATGAGCGTCAACGGCTGGTCATCGTGGTGTGCGTACCAGCGCTGGCAGGCGCGCCTCGCCGGGCGCGACGATGACCACATCGTGCACATGCTCGCCATCCGCCTGGCCTGGGAGTGGCTGCTGCACGCTGGCCACCCCGAGGCCGCGGTGGCGGCAGGGCTCGCCTCGGCCTGGAGCGGCGCCGACGGGGTGGTTGCCCGCGCCCAGGCTGCACAGAGCAGCGATTGGCTGTGGCAGGTGGCGCTTGAGCGTGCCTATCAGGAGCCGCTGGCCCGGCAATTGATGGCGGGGGCCTCGAAGCCCGGCGCCGTGGAGAAGAACCCAGCCGTGCAGGCCGTGTTCTGCATTGACGTGCGCTCCGAGGTCTACCGCCGCGCCCTGGAGGCCAGCAGCGCGGACCAGGTCCAGACCATGGGCTTTGCCGGCTTCTTCGCCCTGTTCATCGAGTACCGTCCGCTCGGCACCGAGATGGTGCGGCCGCAGCTGCCCGGCCTGCTTCACCCGGGCCTGTGTGTCACCGACGAGTGCGACACTCCCTCGCGCGGCGAAGCGCTGGCAAGCCGCCGCAGGAAGGACCTGCTGATGCGCCAGCAGTGGCAGTCATTCCGCGGCGGTGCAGGCTCCACCTTCTCGTTCGTCGAAGCCTGCGGTCTGCTCTATGCCGGAAAGCTGATCAAGAGCCGCCTCGGCGGCGACCGGAACCCGGCGGCGGTGGAGCTGACCGGATTACCTGAAGGGCAGCGCCAGACGCTGCGCCCGCGCTTGCCGAGCAGCGGCGGCCCGGACCTCGAGGCGCGCGTCAACATGGGCGCCACGGCGCTGGGCGCGATGGGTCTGTCCACCGGCTACGCGCGCCTGATCCTGCTCGCCGGACACGGCAGCACGAGCGCCAACAACCCGCATGCCGCGGGGCTGGACTGCGGTGCGTGCGGTGGGCAGACCGGCGAGGTGAACTCGCGCTCGCTCGCCGCACTACTGAACGACCCGTTAGTGCGCAAAGGCCTGCAGCAGCGCGGGCTGGACGTGCCGGACAGCACCGTCTTTGTCGCCGGCCAGCACAACACCACCACCGACGAGATGCTGCTGTACGACACCGACCTGGTGCCCACCAGCCACGGCAAGGATCTCGACGACCTGCGTGGCTGGCTTGCCGAGACTGGCCGGCGCGCGCGCGCCGAACGGGCCGCCTTGTTGGGTCTTGCGAACCAGGCCGGCTCGCCCGCAGCTCTGCGCGAGTCCATCGTGTCGCGCACCAGCGACTGGGCGCAGGTGCGGCCGGAGTGGGGCCTCGCCGGCTGCGCCGCCTTCGTCGTCGCACCGCGCAGCCGCAGCCGGCACATGAACCTCGCCGGCCGCAGCTTCCTGCACGACTACCGGTGGCAGCGCGATCCCGGCTTCAGGGTGCTGGAGCTGATCATGACAGCGCCTATGGTGGTCACCAACTGGATCAACATGCAGTACTACGCGTCCACCGTCGATAACAAGTTCTACGGCAGCGGCGACAAGGTGCTGCACAACGTCGTTGGCGGCAACGTCGGCGTGTTCGAGGGCAATGGTGGCGACCTGCGCATCGGCCTGCCGATGCAGTCGATCCACGACGGCGAGCAGTTCGTGCACACACCCTTGCGGCTGTCGGTGTTCATCGAGGCGCCACGGGAGGAGATCGACAAGATCATCGGCCGGCATGCGGTCGTCAGGCAGCTCGTCGACAACGAGTGGCTGTTCCTGTTCCACATCGAGCCGGACGGAGTAGCCGTCTCGCGCTATCGCCCAGGCGGAGCGTGGCAGGCGCAGGGACAGGCACCGGAGGCGCCCGGGTCCGATTGAAGCCGCGAGCAACATCACGTTGTCGCGGCAGGCGTGCTTCGTTGTGGCGGCCCAGGTGCTCGCGTAGGGCCGACGACTACGGCTCTTTGCCGGGCGTCAGGCTCCGTCCACCGGGCTCATCGGCAGCCGCGTGGAGGGCCTCCTCGTCATTTCTCGCCGTCGCACGACGACACAAGTCCAGACCATCGTTGACCCACTCAGTGCCGGCCAAACGGGCTACGTCCTGCTTGGTGCGGCCCCGATTGGGAAGGTCCGCTTTCGCGCGGCGAATCGGACCACCGCTACCTCGGCGCAGGGGCTGTTAGCGGCCGATTGCGCCGCCGGCGCCTGTCGGTGTCAGCCCCCCCCCCGCATGAACGGCACCGTGTCAGCAGCGCCGTGTGGACCGGTCTGCGTCCCGTCACGGACATCGCCCGAGTTACCTGCTCACGTCGGCGTCCGTTGCGCCCGCCGGTTCACTCGTTGACGTCTTCCTGGCGACGGCTTCAAACGAAAAGGCCACCTGTCGGTGGCCTTCGCAAAGACGGAATCGAATTGGTCGGGGCGATAGGATTTGAACCTACGACCCCTTGCACCCCATGCAAGTGCGCTACCAGGCTGCGCCACGCCCCGACCGGAGGGAATCTCGCCACGCGCGGGCGTGGACTTCGGAAATCACAGTGTAACGGAGGACTGCCGCATCGGCCAACGCCGGTGCCGGAGGTCCGCTCAGCGGCGCAGCTGGCGCAGAAGCTCCTCGAGTTCGGTGCGCACCTGGCGGACGATCTGCTGGCTCTGCGTCACGTCCTCGCGCGCCTCCTCGCCGGCCAGGCGCTGGCGCGCCCCGCCGATCGTGAAGCCCTGGTCGTAGAGGAGCCCGCGGATCTGGCGGATCACCAGCACGTCCTGGCGCTGGTAGTAGCGGCGGTTGCCACGCCGCTTGACGGGTTTCAGCTGCGGGAACTCCTGCTCCCAGTAGCGCAGCACGTGCGGCTTCACGCCGCACAGGTCGCTGACCTCGCCGATCGTGAAGTAGCGCTTGCCGGGAATCGCCGGCAGTTCGGCGTTATTGCTCGGTTCCAACATAGGCTTCTACTCGCGCCTTGAGCTTCTGGCCGGGGCGGAACGTGACCACGCGCCGGGCGCTGATCGGGATTTCCTCACCGGTCTTCGGGTTGCGACCGGGACGCTGGTTCTTGTCCCTGAGGTCGAAGTTGCCAAAACCCGAGAGCTTGACCTGCTCGCCTTGCGACAGCGCCAGGCGTACTTCCTCGAAGAAGAGGTCCACGAGTTCCCGCGCTTCGCGCTTGTTGAGGCCGAGCTGGTTGAACAGCGCTTCGGCCATTTCTGCCTTGGTCAGTGCCATGCGTTCCGTCCGCCCCCCTTCCAAACGCCGGCTGGCGCGCGGACCCTTAAGCGTCCTAGTCGCGCAGCACCGCGTTCAGATTCTTTTGCAGCGACTCCGCCACCCGAGCGATGACGGCATCCGCCTCCGCGTCCGTTAAGGTGCGCGAAGTTTCCTGCAAAATCAATCCTAACGCCACGCTTTTTCTACCGGTTTCTATCCCCTTGCCCCGGTAGACGTCGAAGACCTTGAGTTCTGTAAGTAGGCCTGCGGCGGACACAGTAACAGACTCTCGCAACTCATTGAAAGTGGTGGATTCATCGACCACCACCGCGAGGTCGCGACGGATGTGCGGAAAGCGGGAAAGTTCTTTCGAATGAGGCAGTTGAGCCACATTTATCACATTTATATCGAGTTCAAAGAGGTAAACCGCACCGCTCACGCCGAGCGTCTGGGCGAGCATCGGGTGCAGTTCGCCGAGGTAGCCGGCGACCGCTTCGCCGCGCCGGATCGACGCCGTGCGGCCCGGGTGCAGGCAGGGCAGCTCCGCCGCCTCGAAGCGATAGCCCGCGTCGCGCCCGGACAGGGCGAGGACCGCCTCGAGGTCCGCCTTCACGTCGTAGAAATCGACGCTGCGGGCCGCCTCGCCCCACTGCTCGGCACGCACCCGGCCGGCGGCGAGCCCGGCGAGCGTCGGCCGCTCGCTGAGGACCCCGCCCGTGACCGGAAAGCGGGCGCCGATCTCGAAGAACCGGGCGCGCTCCGCCTGGCGCCGCGCATTGGCGAGCCAGTTCTGCACGAGCCCGGGCCACAGCGAGACGCGCATGGTCGAGAGCTCCGCGGACAGCGGATTGACGAGTGACAGGGCCTCGGCGCCGGCAAAGAAACGCTGCTGCAGGGCGGGCTCGACGAACGTGTAGTTGATCGCCTCGTCGTAGCCCCGCTCGATCAGGGTGCGCGCGTAGCGCTCGTCGCCGACGAGCGCTTCGGTGCGACCGCGCGGCCGGCTCGGCACCGGCTGGTCGAGTTCGGGAATCTCGTCGTAGCCGTAGACCCGGGCGAGTTCCTCGATCAGGTCCGCCTCGAGCGCGAGATCAAAACGCCAGCTCGGGATCCGCACCTGCCAGCCGTCGTGCTCCGGCGCGGTCTGCAGGCCGAGAGCGGTCAGTATCCGCTCAACGACGTGCACTTCTATTTCTATTCCAATCAATCGCTTGATAGACTTTTCTCGAAGGAATATCACCTTCTGGGCCGGAAGCTCCGCGCGCTGTTCGACGACCCGAACCTGGCCCGCGGCGCCGCCGGCGATATCGATCAGGAGCCGGGTCGCCCGTTCGATCGCCCGCTCCTGGCCGGCCGGATCGACACCGCGCTCGAAGCGCTGCGAGGCGTCGGTGACGAGGCCGTAGCGCCGCCCGCGGCCGGCAATGGCGGCGGGCGCGAACCAGGCCACCTCGAGGAAGACCTCGGTGGTTCCCGCGCCGATCCCGGACTTCTCGCCGCCCATGACGCCGGCGAGGCCCAGCGGCCCCTGGTCATCGGCGATCACGAGCACGTCGGGCGAGAGCGCGATCGTCCGCCCGTCGAGGAGCGTCAGCGTCTCGCCGGCCGCGGCGAGGCGGACCCGCACCGTACCGGCGAGCGCGCGCCGGTCGTAGGCGTGCATCGGCTGGCCGAGCTCGAGCATCACGTAGTTCGTCACGTCGACCAGCGGGCCGAGCGAGCGCAGGCCCGCGCGGCGCAGACGTTCCTTCAGCCAGAGCGGGCTCTGCGCCGCGGGATCGAGCCCGGTCACGACCCGGCCGACGAAGCGGCCGCAGCCCGGGGCATCGATCGCGACCGGCTGCACGGCATCGCTCGTCGCCGGCACGCCGAGGACCGGCGGCGCGCCGAGCGGCTGGCCGGCCAGGACCGCGAGTTCCCGGGCGAGGCCCAGCACCGAGAGCGCGTCGCCGCGGTTCGGCGTGAAGTTGATTTCAAAGACGGTGTCGTCCAGTTCGAGCACCTCGCGGACCGGCGCACCGACGGGCAGACCGGCGGGGAGCTCGAGGATGCCCTCGGACTCCTCGCCCATGCCGAGTTCGCGCGCCGAACAGAGCATGCCGGCCGACTCGACACCGCGCAGCTTCGCGCGCTTGATGTGCACGCCGCCCGGCAGCCGCGCGCCCTCGAGCGCGACCGCGACGGTGAGCCCGGCGCGGCAGTTCGACGCGCCGCAGACGATGCCGCGCGGCGTGCCGTCACCGACATCGACGGTCGTCACCCGCAGCCGGTCGGCGGACGGATGCGGTTCGCAGGTCAGCACGCGGCCGACCACGACCGACGTGAACTCGCCCGCCACCGGCGAGACCGCCTCGACCTCGAAGCCGGCCATCGTCAGGCGCGCGCCGAGGGTCGCCGCGTCCCAGCCGGTGGCGACCATGGATTCGAGCCAGTGGCGCGAGACCTTCACGTCAGCCGGCCCCGAACTGCGCGAGGAAGCGCTGGTCGTTTTCGAAGTACTGGCGGATGTCGTTGACGTCGTAGCGGAGCATCGTCAGGCGCTCGATGCCCATGCCGAAGGCGTAGCCGCGGTAGCGCTCGGCGTCGACACCGCAGTTCTCGAGCACGCGGGGGTGGACCATGCCGCAGCCGAGCACCTCGAGCCAGCCGGTCTGCTTGCAGACGCGGCAGCCCGCGCCGTTGCAGAACACGCACTGGCAGTCGACCTCGGCGGAGGGTTCCGTGAACGGGAAGTACGAGGGCCTGAGGCGTATCGCGAGCGGCTTTTCGAAGAACGCGGCGAGAAAACCCTTCAGCAGTCCCTTCAGATGAGCGAAGGTCACCGTCTCGTCGATGACCAGCCCCTCGACCTGGTGGAACATCGGCGTGTGCGTCTGGTCGGAATCGCAGCGGTAGACCCGCCCGGGCATGATCAGGCGCAGCGGCGGCGCTTCGCTTCGCATCGCGCGGATCTGCACCGGCGAGGTGTGGGTGCGCAGGAGCCGCCCGTCGCCGAAGTAGAAGGTATCGTGCATCGCCCGCGCCGGGTGGTCGGGCGGGATATTGAGGGCCTCGAAGTTGTGGAAGTCGTCCTCGACCTCGGGCCCGAGCGCGACACCGAAGCCGGCGGCCCGGAAGATCGCCTCGATACGCAGGCGCGTGCGCGTGATCGGGTGCAGCGAACCGGGCGCGATGCCTCGCCCCGGCAGGCTGACGTCGAGGCGGCCCTCGGCGAGCTGGCGGGCGATGCCCGCCGAGTCGAGGAGCGTCCGCCGGGCGTCGATCGCGGCCTGCACCGCGACCTTGGCCTCGTTGATGCGCGCACCCGCGGCCGGCCGCTCGGCCGCCGGCAGGGCGCCGAGGGCTTTCAGCTGTTCGGTGAGGGTGCCCTTCTTGCCGAGCACGGCCACGCGCACGGCCTCGAGCGCCGCGGCGTCGGCCGCGGCCCCGACATCGGCGAGGGCGCCTGTGACGAGCGTGTCTAGGTCCAACGGCGGCTCCGGTCGGTGCGCCGTGGCGGGTGCCGGTCGCACCCGCCACGGGACCCGGGACTCAGGATCAGGCGGCGGCGGCCGTCTTCGGCGGTACGACCGCCTTGATCTGCTCGGCGAGCGCGGCAAAGGCTTCCGGCTCGTTGACCGCGAGATCCGCCAGCGCCTTGCGGTCGAGGCCAAGCTCCAGGAGCTTGACGCCGTGGATCAGGCGGCTGTACGAGAGCCCGTGCACGCGGGCGGCCGCGTTCAGGCGCTGGATCCACAGGGCGCGGAAATCGCGCTTCTTGAGGCGACGGCCGATGTAGGCGTACTGCCCGGCCTTGATGACCGCCTGGTTGGCAACGCGGTAGACCTTGCGGCGCGCGTTGTAGTAGCCCTTGGCCTTGCCAAGAACCTTCTTGTGCCGGCGTCCGGCGATGACGCCACGTTTGACTCGTGCCATGTCGTTACTCCTGTGCCCGCATCAATGGTTCGGCAGCATCTGCTTGACCCGGTTGACGTCCGTCTCGTGGACCATCATTCCGGAACGCAGCTGGCGCTTACGCTTCGAGGGCTTCTTCGTCAGGATGTGACGACGGTGGGACTGGGCGCGCTTGAAGCCGGTTGCCGTCTTGCGGAAACGCTTCGCCGCCGCCCGACTGGTCTTCAGCTTGGGCATGTCGATCTCCTCAGGCGCTACGCCACCGATCGCCAAGGATCGGCCGGTCATGCACCCCTATTTGTGACCCGTTCACACCGGTTTCCCGGGCTGGCGGGCGGATACGGTCGGCAAGCCGACCGGTCGCTTCTGGTTCCCGGCCCTGGGGCCGAGCCGCGCATTCTAGCGCAAGTCGGGTCGTTATTGCTTCTTTTTCGGCGCGAACATCATGACGAGCTGCTTACCCTCCATCAGGGGGTTCTGCTCGATGATCGCGTGGGTCGTGAGGTCGAGGACGAGCCGGTCCAGCAGTCGCCGGCCGACTTCCTGGTGGGCCAGTTCCCGCCCGCGGTAGCGGAGCGTGACCTTGGCTTTGTCGCCTTCGGACAGGAAGCGGATGATGTTGCGCAGCTTGATCTGGTAGTCGTTCTCGTCCGTACCGGGCCGGAACTTCACTTCCTTGATCTGGGTCTGCTTCTGCTTCTTCTTCGCCGCGTGCGACTTTTTATTCTGTTCGAACAAGAACTTACCAAAGTCCATGACCCGACATACCGGCGGTTCGGCAGTCGGCGAGACTTCGACCAGGTCCATCGTCTGGGCAGCGGCAAGAGCCAGGGCCTCGGCCCTAGGCAGCACCCCGAGCTGGGTGCCATCGTCGGCGATAACGCGCACCGTCGGCGCGAGAATCTCTTCGTTACGCCGTACGCGCTTCGTGGTTGAGATAGGTCATTCCTCCAAAGTGGCCAATCCGCGCTGCCGCACCCCGCTGTGGATCCTGTCGGCGACGGCCTCGAGCGTGAGGCTGCCGAGATCCACGCCGGAGCGCGTACGCACGGACAAAGAGCGGGACTCGACCTCCCGGTCGCCCGCCACCAACATCAACGGCACCCGTTGCAGGGTGTGTTCGCGTACTTTAAAGCCGACCTTTTCGTTACGCAAGTCGGTTTCTACGCGAAGCCCCTGATTTTTAAGGAAATCAGCGGCTTCTTGAACATAAGCGGCGTGGCGGTCGGTAATCCCCATCACCACGGCCTGAACCGGCGCGAGCCAGAGCGGCAGCCGGCCGGCGTAATGCTCGATGACGATACCGATGAAACGCTCGAAGCTGCCGAGGATGGCCCGGTGCAGCATGACCGGCCGGCCGCGCGTGCCGTCGTCGCGCACGTACTCGGCATCGAGCCGCTCGGGCAGGCAGTAGTCGACCTGGAGCGTGCCGCACTGCCAGTCCCGGCCGATCGCGTCGCGCAGCACGAACTCGAGCTTCGGGCCGTAGAACGCGCCCTCGCCGGGATTCGGGATCACGTCCAGCCCGGCGGCGGCGGCGGCCGCGCGCAGCGCCGCCTCGGCGCGGTCCCACTGCTCGTCGGTGCCGGCGCGCTGCGGCGGGCGGTCGGAGAACTTGACCTTGACGTCGGTGAACCCGAAGTCCGCGTACACGCTCTGCAGCAGCGCGCAGAAGGCAACGGTCTCCGAGTTGATCTGCTCCTCGAGGCAGAAGATGTGCGCATCGTCCTGGGTGAAGGCGCGCACGCGCATCAGCCCGTGCAGCGCGCCCGACGGCTCGTTGCGGTGGCACGAGCCGAACTCGGCGAGCCGGAGCGGCAGGTCGCGGTACGACTTGATGCCCTGCTTGTAGATCAGGATGTGGCACGGGCAGTTCATCGGCTTGACCGCGAGCACGCGTTCCTCGGACTCGGCGATGAACATGTTGGAACGGTAGTTGTCCCAGTGGCCGGTCTTTTCCCACAGCACGCGGTCGAGGAGCTGCGGCGTCTTCACCTCGCGGTAGTCGGCCGCCTCGAGGCGCTCGCGCATGTAGGCCTCGATCGTCCGCCAGACGGTCCAGCCCTTGGGGTGCCAGAACACGCTGCCGACCGCCTCTTCCTGCAGGTGGAAGAGGTCGAGTTCGCGGCCGAGGCGGCGGTGATCGCGCTTCTCGGCCTCCTCGAGGCGGGTGAGATAGGCCTTGAGCTGCGCCTCGTCCACCCAGGCGGTGCCGTAGACGCGGGTGAGCTGGGCGTTCTTCGCGTCGCCGCGCCAGTAGGCGCCGGCGACCTTCATCAGCTTGAAGGCCTTGAGACGACCGGTCGAGGGCACGTGCGGCCCGCGGCACAGATCAAACCAGTCGCCCTGCCCGTAGAGGCTGACGTCCTCGCCCGGCGGGATGCTCGCGACGATCTCGGCCTTGTAGTGTTCGCCGAGCGCCGTGAACGTCGCGATCGCCTCCTCGCGCGGCACGACCCGCCGCGTGACCTTGAGGTCCGCGCTGACCAGCTCGTGCATCTTCGCCTCGAAGAGCACGAGGTCCTCGGGCGTGAACGGCCGGCTGTAGGCGAAGTCGTAGAAGAAGCCGTCCTCGACGACCGGGCCGATCGTCACCTGGGCATCGGGGTAGATCGACTGCACGGCCTGCGCGAGGAGGTGCGCCGTGGAGTGGCGGATGATCTCGAGCGCATCGGCGTGCTTGCCGGTGACGATCTCGACGGCGACGTCGCCGTCGATGACGTGGGAGAGATCCACGAGGCGCCCGTCGACCTTGCCGGCCAGCGCCGCCTTGGCAAGCCCCGCGCCGATCGAGGCCGCGACGTCGCCGACGCTGACCGCGGCGGCAAACGACTTCTGGCTTCCATCGGGGAGCGTGATTACGGGCATCGGCGGGACCATCCGGCGGACAAAGGCGGCGTAGTGTGCAGACGAGCCGAAGACACCGTCAAGGCGCGCTGCCGGGGAGCACGAGGCGCGAGCCGTAGCCGGTCAGTTCGAGAAAGCCCCGCCCGTCGCCGTCGCCCTCGGCACGGCTGCGCACCGCCCCCTCCCAGTAGACCGCCCCGGTCGTGCGCCGGGTGTCGGCCTCCTGGTCGTCGAGGAGCGGGCTCAGCCGGAAGCGGCGGGCGCCGACCTCGACCGTCCACTCGACCGGATAGGCCGTGCCCGTGTGCGGCGACCGCCAGGTCCGCCCCGGCACGAAGCGCACTGCCCCGGGCCCGAAGCGTTCGACCGCGCCGTCGGCGCCGCGGCGCGTCGCGCCGGCGTAACGCGCCCCGCCCTCCCGGTCACGGATCCGGAACGCCATCAGCGCGCTGCCGTCCTCGCCGTTCAGGCCCACCCAGTCCCAGCCGCTCGCCGCCGGGTCGAGGTAGGCGCTCGACCACTCGTGATCGAGCCAGGCGCGGCCGCGGACCGCGCGCGGCGGGAGCCGCCCGCCGTCCCCGCCCGGCAGCGTCACCCGGCCGGACACCCGAAGCTGCGGCACGCTGACGTAGTAGCTGGCCGCCGCCGCCGCGGGACCCTTCTGGCTGTAGCCGTCGACGCCGTTCAGGAGCGGCGGCGCGGTGGCCTCGAGGCTGAGCACGAATCCCGCCCCGCCCTCGCCCACGGCAGTCGCCCGGTAGCCGCCCCGGGTCGACTCCAGCGACCAGTCGTCGATCGCGACCTTGAGGCGCGCGGTGTCGGCCGCGGCCAGACCGAAGCCCGCGCGTGCGATGCGCTCGTCGTGCCAGCTCGCGAGCCCCATCGCCGGCGGCACGAGGAGCGCGGCGTGGGCAATGAGGATCTGGCGCGCGGCGAACGCACTCGGGTTCGCGGGATCGAGGGCCGGCCGGGTGCGGAAAAACGTGATCTGGAACCCGAACTCGTGGCCCGCCTCGTCGGCAAGCCAGCCGGTGACGTACCACCATTCGGTGCGAAACGCCGGGTGCGCGCCGCCCTCGCGCGTCGGGTCGATGCGCACGCCGGGCACGACGGCGGCGTACGCCGCCGCCTCGGCCGCCGCCGCCGCCGCGCCGGACGCCCGGACG
>CAIMCI010000112.1 GCA_903839465.1 uncultured Pseudomonadota bacterium | reverse complement strand
GGTGAGCCTGGCGCGGCTGATCGAGGCGCAGGGGCTGATCCTCACGAGCCAGGGCAAAGACCTGGCGTGCCGGTGTCCCTGACCTGCCGGCTTTCGTCGGCCCATCCATTGCTAGGGATTGGCCCCGCAGTGGGTGGTTGATGATCTCTTCGTCTCGAACTCTATCGTCTTGAACGCAGCCGGAGTCAAGTAACCGTGGCTCGAGTGGGGTCTGACCTCGTTGTAATGCCGACGCCAGGTCTCGATCACGATCTTCGCCTCAGTCCGGTTCCTGAACCACTCCAGGCTCAAGCACTCGTCGCGGAACTTGCCGTTGAACGACTCGTCCAGCCCGTTCTGCCACGGCTTGCCCGGGTCGATATGCGCCGTGTTGATGTTCGACGCGACCAGCCATTTCAGCACCGCCTTCGACACAAACTCCGGGCCGTTATCGGATCGCAGATGCTGCGGCGCGCCGTGTTCGCTGACGAGCTTGGTCAACACCTCGATGACCCGTCCGGATCGGATGCTCCCGGCGACGTCGATCGCGAGAGACTCCCGGGTATATTCATCGACGATCGTCAGGCACTTCAACTGCTGCCCATTCGCGCAGGCGTCGAAGACGAAGTCGTAGGCCCAGACCTGGTTCCTCCCGGTCACCGGCAGCGGCCTCGGCCTGGAGCCGGCGACACGCTTTCTAGGCCTTTTTCGCGGCACCTGAAGCCCTGCTTGGCGCCAGATCCGATACGCCCGGTCCGGGCTCATCTGGTGGCCCTGGCGGCCCAGGAAGATGTGGATCCGGCGGTAGCCGTACCGCGGGTACTGGCCCGACAGATCGCGCATCGCCGTAATCACCGGAGCGTCCTTCGCCGCCAGACGCGACACATAACCGAGCGTCGATCGCGAGACGCCGATCAGCGCACAAGCTCGTCGGGAGGACAGGCCGCGCGTACGCGCGTAGCCCACCTGCAACCGTCGACCCCGTGCGCTCACCATTTTTTTCGGTTGATCTCCTTCATCACGTCGAGCTCCAGATCGCGGTCGGCCAAGATCTTCTTGAGCCGCCCGTTCTCTTGCTCCAACACCTTCAGCCGACGGACGTCCGACGCCTCCAGCGCGCCGAACTTCTTCTGCCAGATGTACAACGTCTGCTCGCTGATGCCGTGCTTCTTCGCCGTCGCCGGCACCCCGCCGGCATCCGAATCCCGCACGATCCGCACCATCTGCTCTTCCGAAAACCTAGACTTCTTCATGGTCCCTCGCGTCCCGAGGGGGCCATTCTCTCAAGCTTCAGACGGACCGCAAATCGACCGGCAGGTCACGTCGCCGAGCGGCATGCTGCAGGGTAGAAGTGCTCTCACGCGCATCTCTCTTCGGTTTGGGGAATGGCGTCCGAGTCACGGAGACTCTTGTTGTACAACTGGTCACAAATCTAACCCGGACCGAGTCTGGGTTTGCAAACGGAAGCGCCCGCTCCTGACCCATGGCGGCGAGTCGCGAACGGCCGCTTTCGGGCAACCGGCGCTGGGTCGCGGCAGGCCGGGTTTTGCCTAACACCGAAAGATATGTTTCTCCAAGCCCGCCATTCAGCGCGATTAAGCCGGGGCCACGGGAATTCAACATTTCTCGGCCCGGTGGTCAGCCGCGGGTGTCCGGTTTCGTTCGAATGGCGGGCTTGCGATTTGCGCCTTGGGTCCGCCCGTTAGTCCTTGAGCCCTATCGTTTTCATCAGGGACTCATAGCGCGGCTCGCCGTGCAGCGACTTCAGGTTGGTGCTGACGAGCGCGGAGGTCAAGCCCCCGTCGGTTTGGCGGTACCCGCGTTCCAACCAATCGAGCGCAACATGCTTGTCCCCCGATGTCGCGTAGATCTCGGCGATTTGATAGGCCGCCGTCGACGCGTACTTAGTGATCAGTTCGTCGCGGTGCTTCGCCGCGTCGGCTCGGCGGCCCAAGGCAAGCTCATCGAGCGCCAGGGCGTACAGGCGATAGGCCTCATTTGCCTCACGGCGAGCAGCGGCGAGGGCGAGATCCGCCTTGCCCTGCCGCAGGTAGAGGGCGCTCAGGGCCATCGCCCCACCGGTGCGCTCCGGCGCGATCTGTAGTGCGTGCTGAATGGCAGCGACAGCTGCCACCAGGTCCAATTCGGCTAGGGCGGACCCGTAATTCATCCAGGACGTGGGGTTGAGCGGGTCCTCGACGGTTTCGCGCCGATAAAGCCCAATTTGTTGGACCGTATCGCCGCCCATAAAGCGGCGAAGCGTTGCGGCAGACCTCTGCGCATCCCGGTTTTCGGGCTCCAGCTCCACGGCGCGGCGACAGTCCTGCCTGGCATTTCGCACTTTGAGCCGCCAGCTCTGTACGCGGCAGCGTGCGGCAAAGCCATCAGCTCGGGTCGGCGCCAGGCGCACAGCGGTATCGGCTGCAGCGACCGCTTCGTCAAGTCCGCGCGACACCGCCGCAACGTCGTCTTCGACGAAGGTGGCATGATCGCCGATCGCCCGGGCGAGCAAAGTCCACCCAGGAAGGTAGCTTGGGTCGAGTCGAGTCACCTGACGTAATGCGGCAATAGCGCGAAGGTCGGTCTCCTCAGCGCCGACATTATAGAGTTGCTTGCCGAGGAGGTACTGCTGGTAGGCCTCGGGTGTAGTACTGTCGCGGTGTTCGGCTGGGCTCGAGCTGTCATGCATTAGCTGCAACTTCAACGCGTCGACCACCGCGCCCGCGATCTCGTCCTGCACCTTGAAGACGTCCTTGAACTCGCGGTCATATGTTTTCGACCACAGATGAAATCCGTTATCTGCCCGGATTAGCTGTGCCGTGACCCGGATCGTGTTGCCGGACTTCCGGACGCTGCCCTCGAGAATGTGGGCGACGCCGAGTGTCTTCGCAATTTCATTGAGTGGAGTCGGTTTAGCCTTGAAGTAGAAGCTCGACGTGCGCGAAGTCACCTTGAGGTCGGGGACCTGGGCAAGAAGGTCAAGCAACTCCTCGGCGATGCCGTCAGAAAAGTATTCCTGGTCCTTCTTTTCGCTCATGTCAGAAAACGGGAGCACGGCGATCGACTTTTCAGGAATAGCCGGTGCTGCCGGCACCGGTGCGGAAGTCGCCGTCATTAGTACTCTGTTCGGCAATGGCCGCTGTAACGCTGGCAAAAAGCGGACAAGCGCAAACGCAGCGATGCCAACTGCGAATACAGCGGCGGTCGCCGTCGCAGCGCGGCTCGGTGACCAACGGGTTGGCGGCGTTGTAGCGAGATGCGGGCTGGCGGTGGCGGCCGCCGGCACCTCCGTCGGTGGAGGAATTGCCAACCGCACGCCCGATACCAGCTTCGGCATCGCGCCAGCGACGTTACCGCTGCTGGCGTCTAACCAATGGGACGAATTCAGAAAGTACTCGAAATCAGCCGGAAGGGGCGCCTGGTCGATTCGCAAGGCCACGATCGAAAGGCGCTTAGATGCTGCTCGCTCTACTTCTCTCAGGACGTGGGGCGAGGCCGTCGACTCTTTAGACAAAACAATCACGACGGCCTTGCACCCATCGATCGCATGAATGATCTGACCGGCATAAGCCGCACCTGCAATCACGTCCCTGGGCGCGATCCAGCATTTCAGGCCAGCCTGCTCTAGCGTCTCGACAATTGAATTGGCAACGGCGGCGTCTTGCGACGCGTAACTGACAAAGACAGCTGGCGCATCGCGGTCGATCTTCTGCGCCAGTCCCTGATCAGCCACCTTTACCACCCCCGAATGCCTATCCCCGATGGTCGCGGATGAAAGCCAGGTAAGCAACCGACTTTGGTGCAGCGCGGCGAAATGTCCGCTTTTGAGCGGCCTATTGGGGACTGTGGACGTCCGGTTTGGGGCCGAAAACGGACACCCGTCCGCGAGCCGTTCCGGATGTTTCTCAAGGCGTTTTCCGTAGCGTCCGTATGAAACGGACTGACTCCAGGAGGCCACGGACGAGACGGTAGTGGCACAACCAGGCTGCGACGGAGATCTCTGAACGGATGTTGCGACGCCAGCCCTGCATCGCCTCCTCGACACCGGCAGCGAATCCGCACCCCTGGACCCCGCGTTACCGATCGGCTGGGCGAATCATGTACGCAGCCAGCGCCGGCATCAGCAGCAGCGCCGCCAGCATGTTCACGAGGAACATGAACGCCAGCATCAGGCCGACGTCGGCCTGGAACTTGAGCGGGGAGACAACCCAGGTCGCGACGCCAAGCGCCAACGTCACCCCGGTACAGACGATGCTGGCGCCGGTGACGCGCAGGGTCGCCAGATACGCTTCGTGCACCGACTGCCCGTCGCGCAGGAACTGCTGCATGCGACTGTAGAGATAGATGCCGTAATCGACGCCGATGCCGGCGCCGAGGGCGACCATGGGTAGGGTCGTCACTTTGAGGCCGATGCCGACGGTGGCCATCACCGCGTAGGCGAGGATCGACACCAGCGCCAGCGGAATCATCACCAGGAGCTTGCCGGTCACCGAGCGGAAGGTCAGGAGACACATCAGCGCGACGGAGGCGAACACGTAGAGGAGCACCGGTACCTCCTTCGCCTTGACCTCCTCGTTTTGCGCAGCCATGACGCCGACCGGGCCGGTCGCCAGGCGGAACCTGACGCCGGCCAGGGGCTCGGTCGCAATATAGTGTTTCACGGCCGCTACTACCCGCTCGATCGTCACGGCGCGGTGGTCGGCGAGGAAGAGCGCCACCGGCATCACGCTGCAGTCGCGGTTCAGTAGCCCTGTGCTCGTGTCGATGCGGCCCTGGGCCTGCACCAGGGCGCGCTCGTCGCGGGGCAGGCCGCGCCACTTAAGGAACCCCTCGTTCCAGCCGGCGCTGACGATCTTCGCCACCGTCGGCAGGGTCATGACGCTCTTCACGCCCTCGACGTTCTGCATCACCCAGGCAAAGTCGTCGATCGACTGCATCACGTCATGGTCGACACAGCCTTGCGTCCGGGTTTCGGCGATCACGTTCAGGACATCGGTGCCAATGGCAAACCGGCCGGTGATGAGCCGCGTATCGGCGTTATAGCGGGAATCCGCCCGCAGCTCCGGGACGCCCGCGCCGGTGTCGCCGATCGGCGTCTGCCGGCCCTTGTAGTAGCCGGCGACGGCGAGCACGAGCGCCGCGAGGATCACCCAGCCGGCGTAGGGCCGAACGCTCACCCGGGAAATGACCCGCCAGACCGGTGCGAGTAGCGCTTCGCGGCGCCGCACCCGGCCGCCATAGCCTTCGTCAAAACGCAGGCAGGAGATCAGGATCGGCAAGAGCACGAGGTCGGTCAGTATGACGACCGCCACGCCGATCGAGGCCGTGATCGCCATCTCGCGGATCACCTGCACGGGAATTGCGAGGATCGTCACGAAGCCGACGAGGTCCGCCAGCAGAGCGACGATGGCGGGTATGAAGAGGAGGCGGAACGTGCGCCGTGCGGCGTGGTCGGCGTCCATTCCCTCCTCCGCCGCATCGCAGACGGCGCTGATCTTCTGTACACCGTGGGAGACGCCGATGGCGAAAATCACGAACGGCACCAGGATGCCGAGCGGATCGACGCCGAAGCCGAGGAGGACGAGGAGCCCCAGCTGCCAGGTCACGGCGACGAGCGAGGAGAACACCGCGACCGCCGCCACCTTGAGCGAACGCACATAGAGCCAGACGGAGACAAGCGTCAGGAGAACGGTGGCGAGCGCGAAGCCGACCACGGCACGGGCGCCGTCGGCGATATCGGCGACGACCTTGGCAAAGCCGATGATGGCGACCGTGTAGCGCCCCGGCTCGATGCCAAGCTTGGCGTCGCCGCCTTCGATATGGGCACGGATCGCCTCGAGCGAGTGCCCGATCAGGATGAGATCGACCGGACGGCCGCTGGCCGGGTCCTGCTCCTGCAGCTGGGCGGAGACCAGCGCGCCCGAGAAATCGCTGGCAACCAGGCGGCCGACGATGCCGGCCTTCTGCACGTTGTCGCGCACCTCCCCGATGTCGGCGGCCGACGCCGTGAAGCCGGAGGGAATCACGTCACCGGCCTGGATGCCGCCCTCGACGACCTCCATGTAGCGGGTGTTGGGCGTCCACAGGGACTGCACCCGCGCACGGTCGACACCGGGTATGAAGAAGACGTCGTCGGTCGCTGCCTTGAGCGCCGCGAGGTAGCCCGCCGTCCACATGTTGCCGTCGTTCGCGAACACGCCGATCAGGACGCGGTTGGCACCGCCGAACTCCTCCTGGTACTGCAGGTAGGTCCGCATGTACTCGTGCGACAGCGGCAGCTGCTTCGTGAAGCGGGTGTCGATGCGCAGGCCGCGCGCGGCCACGACGCCTAGGATCACCGTCACGACCGCGAACAGGACGAGGAGGTAGTTCCGGTAGTCGAACACGAGGTGTTCGAGACGGCGGACGAATTCGGGTTCGCGACCGGGAGCGGCCACGCTCAGTGCTCCTCGGGCGCGCGGGCGACGGCCATCGTCCGCACGCCCCGCTCGCCGACCAGGACGAGGCCAGCGCCGGCCTCGGCCACGCCCGACAGGCCGGCCCGGTCCGCCTCGCGCTCGAGCCGGAAATGGCGCCCGTCCTTGCCGATCAGTACGACCCCGGCGGCGCCGACCAGCACCGCGCCGCCACCGTCGAGCGGTGCCGCCGCGGCCAGGAGGTCGCTGGTGCCGGAGTCGAGCGCCGCCCAGGTTGAGCCCGCATCGTCGCTGCGGTACAGGTGGCCCCGCAGGCCCGCGGCGAGCACGCTGTCCCGGCCGAGCGGCAGCAACGTGAAGAACGTGCCCTCGTAGGGGGAGGGCAGCTCCTGCCAGCCCTTGCCGCCGTCGTCGCTGCGGTAGAGGCGCCCGGCTTCGCCGGCGAGATACAGCCGCCCCGCCCCCGCCGCCCGCAGGCAGTAGAGATGCGGCTGCGACAGGCCCACGTCGACCTCGGCCGCGGCGCGGGGGAGTTCCACCGGCGCGAACGGGACCGCCGTCCAGGTCGCCCCGAAATCCCCGGTCGAGAGCACGCTCGCATAGGCGCCGACCGCGAGTCCCGCGCCGTCCGCGCCGATCCAGACGTCGAAGAGCGGCTGGTGGGTTTCCGGCGCGTAGTGGACCCGGCGCCAGGACTCGCCGCCGTCGGCGGTCACGAGGATCACCGCATCGTGACCGACCGCCACGCCGTGGTGCCCGTCGGTGAACGCGACCCGGGTCAGGGTGGCCCGGGTCGGCACGACCTTCTGGGTCCAGTGCCCGCCCGCGTCGTCGCTCAGGAGGACGTGGCCACGCTCGCCGACCGCGACGAGGCGGTCCGAGGGCAGGCGGACGATATCGAGGAGAAGCGAGCGCTCGGCGAGCGGTGCGATCGCCGCCGGCCGGTCCAGCGCGTCGACCGGGTGCGGTGCACAAGGCTTTCAAGGCAGCCCGGTCAGCAACACGGCCACCGCCAT
>CAIMCI010000111.1 GCA_903839465.1 uncultured Pseudomonadota bacterium | reverse complement strand
GGCCGCCGCGAGCTCGCGGATTGCCGCGAAGAAGGCCCGCAGGTCGGCCGGATCATCGAGATCGGCGGGCGTGTCGCCAAGGGCGCCGTAGACCTGCGCGAGGCAGGAACCGCCGAGGCGTGCCTGGCCGCGGCCGAGGTCGATCAGGAAGAGCGTCGTCGGTCCGGCGTCGAGCGCAAGTTCAGGCGTCAGAGTGCGGCGGACATCGCCCACCGGCGCGAAGGCGCTGACCACGACCGATACGGGGGAGACCACCGAGCGCGGCTGCCCGGCCTCGGTCCAGGTCGAGCGCATCGACAGCGAGTCCTTGCCGACCGGCACCGCGATGCCGAGCGCCGGACACAGCTCGGCGCCGAGCGCGCGGACCGCGTCGTAGAGGACGGCGTCCTCGGCCGGATCACCGGATGCCGCCATCCAGTTGGCCGACAGCTTCACGTCGCCGAGCCGGGCAACATCGGCCGCGGCGATGTTGGTGATCGCCTCCGCGACGGCAAGCCGGGCGGACGCGGCCCCCGACAGCAAGGCCACCGGCGGACGTTCGCCGATCGCCATCGCCTCGCCGTGATGGGTCGTATGTCCCGCTATCGTGACCGCGACATCGGCAACCGGGACCTGCCACGGCCCGACGAACGGATCGCGACTGATCAGTCCGGTCACGGTCCGGTCGCCGATCGTGATCAGGAAGCTCTTGTCGGCAATGGTAGGCAGGCGCAGCAGCCGCAACGCAGCTTCGTTGGCGTCGATCGCCTCCGTGGCCAGGCGTTCAACGGGTCGCGAGCGGTGCGTGGCGGTACGCGTCAGCCGGGGCGGCTTGCCGAGCAGCACGTCGAGCGGCATATCGACGGGTTCGTTGCCGAAGACGGCGTCGGCGACGGTCAGCCGGCCGTCGTCGGTCAGCGTGCCGAGCACGGCATAGGGGCAGCGCTCCCGCCGGCAGAGCGCCTCGAAGCGGGCGAGTCCGGCCGGATCGAGGCACAGTACGTAGCGTTCCTGGGATTCGTTGCACCAGATCTCCAGCGGGCTCAAGCCGCGTTCGGCCAGCGGCACCGCGCGCAGGTCGACCCGCCCGCCGCGGTCGCTGTGGGCGATCGCCTCGGGCACGGCATTCGACAGGCCACCGGCACCGACGTCGTGGATCAGAAGGATCGGATTGTCCGGACCCGCGGCCCAGCAGCGGTCGATGACCTCCTGCGCGCGCCGCTGCATCTCGGGGGTGCCGCGCTGCACGGAGGCAAAATCGAGTGCCGCTTCGGACGAGCCGCTCGCGACCGACGAGGCCGCGCCGCCACCCAGACCGATGAGCATGCCCGGGCCGCCGAGTACCACCAGCACGGCGCCGACCGGCACGTCGCCCTTGAGTGCCTGGGACCGGCGGACGTTGCCGAGGCCGCCGGCGAGCATGATCGGCTTGTGATACCCGCGGCTGACGCCCGGTGCGTCGCCGGTAACGCGCTGCTCGTAGGTGCGGAAGTAGCCGAGGATGCCCGGCCGGCCGAACTCGTTGTTGAACGCGCACGCGCCAAGCGGGCCGTCGAGCATGATCTCCAGGGCCGATGCGAGCCGCGGGTTTGCCGAGCCCGGGCTTTCCCACGGCTGCACGAAGCCCGGAATGCAGAGGTTGGACACCGCATAGCCGGTCAGCCCGGCCTTCGGCTTCGCGCCAAGGCCCGTGGCGCCTTCGTCGCGGATTTCGCCGCCCGACCCGGTCGCGGCTCCCGGAAAAGGCGAGATGGCCGTCGGATGGTTGTGCGTCTCCACCTTGATGACGATGTCGATCCATTCGTCATGGAAGTCGTATCGGCGAGTGTCGGGATCGGCCCAGATCCAGGAGGCTCGGTGGCCCTCGATAACCGCCCCGTTGTCCTTGTAGGCAGACAGCACGCCGGCCGGACTCGCGGCGTAGGACGCCTTGATCATCGCGAACAGCGAGCGCTCCTCGGCGACGCCGTCGAGGACGAAGCCGGCATTGAATATCTTGTGCCGGCAGTGCTCTGAATTCGCCTGGGCGAACATCATCAGCTCGACGTCGGTCGGATCCCGGCCAAGTCGCGCGTAGGCCGCCGCGAGATAGCTGATCTCGTCGGCCGACAGGGCCAGACCCAGTCGCGCGTTGACCTCGGCGAGCGCCGCCTCGGCATCGGTACCGAGCGGGACGCCGGCGACCGGGCGCGGTGCGCCGTCGGCGAACAGGCGTCCGAGTTCGGCGCTGCCGCACAGCGTCTCCGTCATCCTGTCGGAGAGGAGCGCGGCCAGCATCTGGCGGGCGGGCTGCTCGAGCGGTGCGTCGAGCGCGAGTTCGTAGGCGATGCCGCGTTCGATGCGCCGGACCGCGGTGAGGCCGCAGACGCGGGCGATATCGGTCGCCTTGCTGCTCCACGGCGAGACGGTCCCGAACCGCGGCACGATGAGGATTTCGTCTCGGGCCGCGGCCAGGGGCAGTGGCTCGATCGGCGGCGTCGGATAGTCGAGCAGGCGGGCGAGGCGGAGCGCCTCGTCGGCGGCGAGCTCGCGGTCGGTGTCGACGAGGTGGCGGTAGTGGGCGGTCAGGGCCCTGACGCGGCCGTCCGCGGCGCGCAGGCGGGCTTCAAGCTTGGCGATGCGGAACGGCGTAAGGGCGGCAGGACCGGGCAGCGTGAGCATCAAGAGCTGTACCTACGCCCGACGGCGTGCCGGAGCGGGTGCAGAGTTTACACCGCGTCCGCGTGACCCGCGGCATCGTTGCTCAAAAGACAATGAAATCCGTTATTTACGGGACCCCTGATCGGGGCCGAGGGGCAGCGGAAACGGCGTGATGTTAGCGCCCTCGTAGGCGCTGATCTTGGCGGTCCCCTGCTTGGGAACCTCGTCGACCCGCAGCACCGAGTGCAGCGGCAGGTAGGTGCGCCGGACGCCCTCGAATTCGGCCTTGATCCGCTCTTCGCTGGGGTCGACCACGAGGCTCGAGCGCTCGCCGAAGACCAGGCCCTCGACCTCCAGAAACCCAAACAGGTCGCCCTGGCTCACCTTTCGGGCGTAAACCTCGTAAACCTTACCCTGGTGCACGAACATAACTTTAAAAATGTGACTCGCGGCCATCTCCGGTACTTCCCGCTCAAGCTAAGGTCACATCGTACACGGACTGGAGAGCCCACCGGCAGCACGTACTGTCAGGGCCTGCGGGGTCGTGTGGGGGTCTGAGGAACTTTGCGAATCACCGGCGGTCCCGCGACCGCCGCTGAGCTGCCATGGACGGTAGCCCGGGGGTGAGTTAATGGCTCTACATTTGCGCGTTGTCGGCGCCATCGCCTCCCGCCTGGGAGCGGCCACCACCCGTGCCTTCGGCATCCACGGCGGCCAGATCGGCCGTGCGCCGGACAACGACTGGGTGCTTCCGGACGAGGAGCGCTACGTCTCCGGGTACCACGCCTCGGTCAGCCTCCAGCAGGGCCGCTGGGTCGTCACCGACCGCAGCTCGAACGGCACGTTCATCAACGGCTCCGTGAAGCCCATCCCGAGTCACCAGAGCTACCCGCTCAGCGATGGCGACGTGCTGCGCATCGGCGACTACGAGATCGTGGTACGCATCACCCCGGAGACCGACTTTCCGCCGCACGAGACGCTGCCGCACGCCGACGACGGCGGCAGTGGCGCGTTTGCGACGATGACCAACGGTGACATCGGCGCCGAACTCGACCTGCCGGGGCTGTTCGCCGAGCCACCGCCGGCCGCCACGCCGCCGGCGGGTGGCGCGCCATCGGCCTCGGGCCCCGCGGCCCAGACTGCGCCACCGCCACCGGACGGGACGCTGAGCGGCACCGACGTCGCCCGCCTGCTGACGGCCAATGACAACGCCGAGGCGCCGCCTGCCGTAGCCTCCGCCGCAGCGCCGGTTGACGTGCCGCGCGTGCTCAACGCCGTACCGAAAACGAACGAAGCCGCTGTCAGCCAGGCGCTGATGCCAGCCGTCCACCTGTTGCTGCGCAGTGCCGGCCTCGACCCGCAGCACGTCGCTTCAGCCGACCCTGCGCAGGTACTGACCCTCGCCGGCCAGCTGCTGCGCGAGATGACGCTCGGGCTCTCCGCCGCGCTGCGTAACGCCGACCATACCCACGACGCCACGAACTCGACCGCCATCCGCCGCGTCAGCCCGCTGGCTGCCGCCGACGGCGTCAACGAATCGCTGGCGCGGCTGCTGACGCCGCGCGCCAGTCGCAGCGCGGGTTCGGTCGACACGGTGCGCGACGGCTTCACGACGCTGCAGAAGCACGACCAGGCGCGCCAGCAGGCGCTGGCCGACGCGCTGCAGGTCTATGTCTCGCTCTTTTCCCCGTCGGTCCTTGCCCAGCAGTTCGATCGGGTGCTGGCACGCGCGGCGACGCCGCCCGCCTCGCCGCGCGCCAAGTACTGGGACATGTATGCCGACCTGTATCGGGTGCTGGCGCAGCCGAACGAGGCGGGCATGCCGCATGCGTTCGCCGAACACTACGATCGCGCCTATCACGCGGCCCGCGACGACGGCGACCCGGCCGAGGCGACCGCCAACCGGCGCATGCCGGCGCTGTAGACCGCCACAGCCGACCCAGGGACGGCAGCTGCGACCGGCTTGACGGCTGCTCCGGTGCGCCCGTAGCCTCGGCCATCGCTCCCGTGACAGGACATCCGATGGCCGACCGCCCGTCCGCGGCGCTGGCAGCAGTCGACCGGGCGCTCGCGGACGCCCGCACGGCGAGCTATGACGCGGCCTGGGCGATGCCCGGCGCGTTCTACACCGATCCGGTGGTACTGGCCGCAGAGCTCGACTATCTCTTTCACAGGCAGTGGATCTGCGTCGGTCGGGTCGAGGAGGTCGCCAGCCCCGGCGATTTCATGGCAGTCGACATCGGCAATGAACCGGTGGTGGTGATCCGCGGCGTTGACGGCACGTTGCGCGCGCTCTCCAACGTCTGCAGACACCGCGCGATGCCACTCGCCGCCGGCAAGGGCAATGCCGGCAAGGGCCTGCTCTGCCCGTACCATCACTGGTCGTACGACACGACGGGCCGCCTGCTCGGCACGCCACGCCTCGGCGCCCGGCCCGACTTCGCCATCGCGGACTGCCGCTTGCCGGCCTTCGCCCTCGAAGAATGGCTTGGCTTCATCTTCGTGTGTCTCGATGCCACCGCCGCGCCACTGGCACCTGTCCTGAGCGAACTCGAGGAACGGATCCGGCCGTACCACTTCGAGCAGACCCGGCTGCGTTACGTTGCCGACGAAGTCTGGCTGTGCAACTGGAAACACCTGGTCGAGAACTTCATGGAGGGCTATCACCTCTCTACGCTGCACCGTGAGACGCTGCACAAGGTGAATCCGACGCGCCTGTGCCGGCACTTCCCGCCCGGGGACGGCTACTTCGGCTATTACGCCGGCTTCGATCCGTCACTACCGCGAGGCCAGAAGGGACATCCCGACCTCAGACCGGAGCAGTACGACGATTGCGTGATGTTTGCCATTCCGCCGGGTCTGCTCGTTGGCGGGGCGGCCGACTACAGCTCCTTCCTGTGCGTGCAGCCCGCCGGCATCGATCGGGTGCGGGTGAAGCTCGGCCTCATCTTCTACGGAGAAGACTGGCCGGAGGCCACCGTCGACTGGGCGGTCAGGCTGTTCCAGGACACGATGGCGGAGGACAAGACGGTGCTAAACGAGCTCGGCCGCGGCGTGCGCTCCGGTCATTACCGGCCGGGACCGCTGGCCGGCCCGGACTTCGAAGGGCCGGTGCTCGACTTCTTCCGCTACCTCGCGAGGCATCTTCCGGCGCTATCCACCCCGTTCTAGCCGCGCGCAGGCTTTGCTAGCGCGTCGAGTATCCGAACACGCGCCGCCAGTCGGCCTTCATGCTGACGATGACCCAGCCGTGCCGGCCGGCTTCATCCAGACCGCGCGCAAGGCGGCCTACCGCCGACCGTCGATCGTAGGCGAACTCGCGCTCCGCGTCGTCGTGGTGCACGAGCAACCCGAGGCG
>CAIMCI010000110.1 GCA_903839465.1 uncultured Pseudomonadota bacterium | reverse complement strand
CCGGGCCGGCGCCGCTCAGTGCGGCGAGCGCGTTGCGGGCAAGCTCGAGGCGCGCTTCACCGGCCGCGATGTCGCCCTCCGCACCGGCCACTGCCGAGCGGGCCGTCTCGACTTCGACGTCGGTATCGAGACCCGCGCGACGCCGATCCTCGGTCAGGCGGAAGAGCGCGGCGCGGCTGTCGCGCGAGGCGATCGCGGTCTCCAGCAGCCGGTGGGCATGGTCGAAGTCGAGGTAGGCCGCGACCGTCGCCGTGGTCACGAGGAGGCGCGCGGTGGCCGCATCGATGAGGGCGGCCCGGGCGCGCAGGTCGGCGGCATCCCGCTCCGAGCGCCGCCGTCCCCAGAGGTCCAGATCCCAGTCGAGCGTGATCCCGAACTGCGCATCCGTGAACGTGCGACCACCGAGCGGCGGCGGAAAGAGTCCGGTGCCCGAGTAGCGCTCGCGCGCGACCGAGGCGCTGCCGTCGATCGTCGGCCGGCGCGGCCTGCCGATGCCTTCGCTGACCGCGTTCGCCGCCGTCACGCGGGCCCGCGCCGTGGCAAGGGTCGGGCTGTTATCGAGCGCCTCGTCGACCAGCGCGTCGAGCTGCGGGTCCGTGAAGGAGCGCCACCAGTCGGGAGGCAGCGCCGGGGAGTCCACCGCGCGACCCGGCGCGACCGCCTCCAGGAGCGCTGCCGGCGGCGGTCTGGGACCCGGCAGCACGCACGCGCACGCGAGCAGCGGCAGCAGCAGGACGACGAGGCGGCTCACGGTGCGACCGTGCCCGCGACGGTGGGCGCCAGCGAGGCCAAGAGGTGCTCTTCGAAGGACCGCAGAAAGTCACCGTCGCCGAGCTGCATGCCGGGCACGGCGACCTGCAGCGAGTGCTGCATGCACTGGCGGTAGACCAGCGGGCCGATGATGAACTGGACGACATTGTCGACGGCGACGGGGCGGAACTCGCCCCGCTCGATGCCCCGCTGCAGGACGTCCCGCAGCAGCGCCCGCCCCGGCTCGATGACGATCTGGTAGTAGGCGCGGGCGAGTCGAGGAAAGTTGCAGGCCTCGGCGATCAGCAGCTTCGGCAAGGCCGAGGCGCGCGGGTCGCAGACGATGTCGCGCCACCAGTGACCGAGGATCTCGCGCAGGAGATCGGCCGCGCGGCCGGTGTGGCCGGCGGCGATGAGATGACCGCGCGCGACCATGCCGCCGAGCGTGTGCTGCACGACGGCCTCGAACAGCTCTTCCTTGTCCGTGAAGTACAGGTAGACCGTGCCCTTGGTGACGCCGGCACGCTGGGCGATGTCCTCGAGCCGCGCGGCCGCGTAGCCGCGCTCGACGAACACGTCGAGGGCAGCGTCGATCAGCTCGCCGGGGCGGGCGTCCTTGCGGCGGCAACGCCCACCGAGAGGCGTCACGACCTGCGCGTCCTGAGTCATCGAGACACCTCGGCCGGAAGGCGGCCATAAACCGGTCGGTTAGTTGTTAATAACCTACTGGTTAGTAATTACTTTGGCAAGGCGTCCGTGGTGCGATTTCCGTTCTACGGATCCTGGACAGTGGGGTCGCTCAGCCGTCCCGGCGGCGACCGGTGGCGGCGGTCGGGAGTTCGCGTTCGCGTCGCCAGACCCGCCACGTCACGGCGAAGGCAATGCCGACGACGAGCAGCAGCAGCGCCATCAGGAGGGCGAGCGCCGGGCGCACGCGCCAGGCCTCGCGCAGGCCGAGCACGATGCCGACCGGCGTCGAGACGAGGAGCAGCGGTCGGGCGATGCGCACGGCGCGGGATCGGCCCATCCGGACCGCGCGGTCGCGGTCCGGATGGGCCGTGAGCGTCACATGCCGAGGAAGTCGCCCTTGCCGATCTCCACGCCCGAGTGGCGCAGGATCGCGTACGCGGTCGTGGCGTGGAAATAGAAGTTCGGCAGGACGAAGCCGGTCAGGTAGGCCTGGCCCTTGAAGTTCAGCGTGCGGGTACCGGCCTTGATCTCGATGTCGCGGTCTTCCTGACCGTCGATCTGGCCGGGCTTAACCGTGCCGATGATGTCGAGCGTCTTGTCGATACGCGCCTGCAGGTCGGCGAACGTCGCTTCGTTGTCCTCGAACTTCGGCATCTCGATGCCGGCGAGGCGCGCCGCGCAGCCCTTGGCGAAGTCACAGGCGATCTGTACCTGGCGGACCAGCGGGAACATGTTCGGATAGAGGCGCGCCTGGAGGTAGACCGACGGGTCGACCTTGCCCGCGACGGCATGGGCTTCGGCCTTCTGCAGGATGACCTTCAGCGCCTTCAGGGAGACCTGGAAGGCCGGCACGGACGCGGTGTACAGCGAAATCGTCATAATTCAGTCACCTGGGTTAGTCGAGCGAGGGCCGCAATGTCCCACCATTCGCGCGTCGGCGCAACGCCGCCCCGGCGCTCGTTGCCGGCCCGCGCCGTTCGGTGCGATGCTGCGGCCATGGCGACGACCCGACTCCTCTACGACCTCGCGGGACACCCGTCCTCGTTCCGCTTCAGCCCCTACTGCTGGCGCAGCCGGTTTGCGCTCGCCCACAAGGGCCTCGCGCACGACACCGTGCCCTGGCGGCTGCACGACAAGGCGGCCCTCGAGTTTTCCGGGCAGGGCCGTGTGCCGGTGCTGCGCGACGGGGCACGCAGCGTCCACGACTCGTGGGCCGTCGCCGTCTACCTGGAGGAGGCGTATCCCGAGGCGCCGAGCCTGTTCGGCGCGGCGGCGGCGATACCGGTCGTGCGGGCGCTGAACAGCTGGGCCGACTTTGGCCTGAACGCCGCGATCTCCCGCCTCGTCGTCAAGCGCGTGCATGACCGGCTCGATCCCCTGGATCAGCCGTATTTCCGGCGGACCCGCGAAGAGCGTTTCGGGGTCTCGCTCGAAGCGATGGCGGCGCTTAGCGAGGAAAGTTTCGCCGGCGTACAGCAGGCTCTCCAGCCGCTGCGCCGCCTGCTCGATGTCCAGACCTGGATCGCAGGCCACGCGCCCGCCTACGCCGACCACATCGTCGCCGGCAGCCTGCTCTGGGCGACGCTCCTCGAGCCGCGCAGCCTCTTCACCGGCGACGAACCGCTCAAGGTCTGGTTCGACGCGATGCTCGACGCCTACGATGGCATCGGCCGCGCCGCGATCCGCGCCCACCCGCCCGGCTAGACGTCACACTCGCCCCGCCGCCCGTCCAGGCGCGCAAAGATCAGTGCCGAGGCCGCGGTCAGGACGCCGGCGCAGAGAAAGGTTGCCCTGAACGCAAAGGGCGCAATACCGCCGTTCACTGCCGGCGCGACGGCCGCAAACAGGTGCAGCAGGGCAGCGGTGACGGCGACGCCCAGTCCCATCGCGAGCATCTGGGTCATCGACAGGAGGGCATTGCCCTCGCCGGTCTGGCCCGGCGCCAGGTCCTTCAGCACCAGCGAGTTCATGGCGCTGAACTGCAGCGAATTGACCGTGCCGTAGAAGCTCATCAGGAGCACCAGCGCCGGCACGGACTGCCCCGCGGAGACCAGCGCGAGGGCGGCCACCGCCAGCCCGACCAGCGCCGTATTGACGATCAGCACGGTGCGAAAGCCGAGCCGCGTGATAAGGCCGGGTGCCCAGCTCTTGGTCGCCATGGCCGCCACGGCGACCGGCACCATCATGAGGCCCGAGTGCACCGGGCTGTAGCCCAGCGATACCTGCAGCACGAGCGGCACCAGGAAGGGCATGCCGCCACTGCCGAGCCGGGAACCGAGGTTACCGGCAAGCCCGAGGCGGAAGCTCTGCACCGCGAATATGCTTTGCGAAAAGAGCGGCGTGCGCGCCCGGCCGGCATGTCGCCAGTACAGCGCGAAGCTCAAGCCCGCGAAGGCCCAAAGAAGCGCGATAGCGGCTGCCGGCAGATGCAGCTCGGCGACGCCCTGGATGCCGATCGAACCCGCGACCATGCCAGCCGCGATCAGCACGTAGCCAGGCATGTCAAAGCGCGCGTCGTCGCCCCGGCGCGTATCCGGCATGTAGTGCCGGGTCGCCATCCACCCGATGAGCGCGATCGGCACGTTGATCCAGAAGATCCAGTGCCAGGACGCGACCATGACCAGCCAGCCACCGAGCAGAGGACCGAGCAGGGGCCCGACGAGGCCGGGCACCGTCACGAAGCTCATCGCTGCCAGGAACTGCGGCGGCGGAAACGCCCTTAAGACCGCCAGCCGACCGACCGGCAGCAGCATGGCTCCGCCACAGCCCTGCAGCACCCGCGCCGCGACCAGCATCGGCAGGCTGGTCGAGAGCGCGCACAGCGCCGACGCGCCGCCAAAGAGCACGATCGCGCCGCCATAGGTAGCACGCGTACCGAACCGGTCGGCGAGCCACCCCGACGCCGGGATCAGGAGCGCCATGCTCAGCGAGTAGGCGATGACCACGAACTGCATCGAGATCGGATGCACGCCAAGGCTCGTCGCCATGGCCGGCAGGGCCGTATTGACGATCGTCGCGTCCAGCGTCTGCATCAGGAAGCCGACGGCCACCAGCCACAGCAGTGGTGACCGGTGCAGCGCGCGGCTCACGGCAGGCAAGCCCGTCGCCGCGAGGCATCGAGCGGGCGCGGACTAGGGCCCCAAAGCTGTCGCCGGACGGCGACGACCGGGGCGTGGCGATCTCGGTCGACCTCCTCAGGCGCGTCATAACGCGCAATCGCCGTGGCGGCTGTCAACCGCGGTGCCGGTCGCACGCTAGCGTCCCCACGACCTTTGCCCTGCACCTGTCTTGCAACCACGACTCCGAGAGGAACCTGACCATGACGTATCGTAACCTTTTGTCGCTGACCATCGGACTGGCTCTGGCCGCCGGCGTCACCGCCTGCGGCGGCGGCGGGTCCGGTTCAACGTCCGCACCGACGCCGCCTCCGGTCGCGCCGGCGACCGCGAAAGTCGCCGCCCTTCTCAGTGACGCGAGCTCGGAGGACTGGTCGACCATCGGCGTGCGCGTGATGAGCATTGCGCTCGTTCCGCAGGGCGGCGGCGCACCCGTCACGGTGTACTCGGCGACCGGCACGGCGCCGATGATCAACCTCGTACAGCTCGACCAGCTGGCGGAAATCCTCGGCAATGCCACGGTTCCGGTCGGCACCTACACCTCGGCCGTGCTGACCGTGTCGGCCAACCCCGGAGACATCCTGCTCACGGCCTCAGCCGCGCCGACGGCCGGCTTTGCGGCCGCGCCGGGCAGCACCATCGATGCCAGCCAGATCCAGGTGCAGCACGCCACCGGCAGCACCGGCTCCCTGACGGTTCCGGTAACGGTACAGCTCGACACGCCGCTCGTCGTGTCGACGTCGACTTCGAATGCGCTCGACCTCGAATTCGACCTAGCCCACCCCGCCTTCATCGTCGCGCACACGCCGGTCGGCGGCGGCCAGACACTCTGGGCGGTCAATTTCAGCGGCCCGCTGCATCACCATCCGATCGCCTCGCTGGAAGCGAGAATCCTTCGCCACGCCTACGGCACGGTGACGGCGGTTGGCGGCGACAACAAGAGCATCACCCTGACCAAGGACCTGCCGACGCTGCCGATCGTCCATCCTGAGACGGCGGTTGCCACGTCACAGTCGTTCGCGGTTCTCGCGGATGCGAGCAACGGCAGCATCTACTACGATGTCGACGCCAAGACCCGCGCGGTCATCACGGACTTCTCCAGCATCGCTTCGAGCCTCGCGGGCAAGTACGTGCGCGTTGCCGCCCGCTACCAGCAGGACGGGTCGCTGGTTGCCACGAGGATCTGGGCATCGACCTCGTTCAACAGCGTCTGGGTCAGCCCCGAAGGCCATGTCCGCAACGTCGACACGACGGCGAACACGCTGACGGTTACCAACGAAAGCGGCGGCCTGACGGTGTTGAACGTCGACAACAACACGCAGTTCTTCAAGCGCGGCGCCGCCGCGACCGACGCCACGCCGATCGGCACCGGACCCTCCTTCCTCGCCAACCTCGTCGCCGGCTTCAAGGTGCATGCCAGCGTCGTCGATCCGCTGGCGGCGAGCCTGACGGCGCAGACGATCGAGATCGAGACCGCGGCCTTCGGCGGCCTGATCTCCGCAGCGGATGCGACCGGGGTCACCTACAGCCGGCAGTTCAGCAATCCCGCCAACGACTACGCAAGGACGCTGCCGTATATCGGCGCGGCGAGCGCCAACGGCACGGATGCGTCGGGCAATCCGATTACCGGCTTCAAGTGGTGGAACTTCGCCTACCCGACGATCGTCGACTCCGGTGCGAACGCGATCGGCGACTTCGTCACCCTCAGCACCGGGTCGATCGACTTCGGCGGCTCGGTCGGTCCGATCCGCACCTACGGCGTCAGCTTCGCCCGCTGGAACGACCCGGCCGCGCCGAACGCCTGGTCGGCGCCGTGGGCCGTGATCCTGCCGTCACCGCTGCCGGTGGCGACCGTCACGATCGGTCTCGACTCGGGCAACGCCTTCACGATGACGGCCCTGCGCGGCGCGAACGCGGTCACCGTCGACGTCAGCACGGCCAGCGGGTCGGCCACCCTCGCCTACCAGGTGGACCGCCAGAACGGCACGCTGACGGTGAGCCCGCTCGACCTGACGACCAGCACGGGACTCGCGACGCTGGCGAACGACCTGGTTGCCGGGGCCCGCGTCCGGGTCGCCGGCGTGCCGCAGCCGGATCACACGATCAAGGCGTACTCGGTGGCGGTATTCACCGGCACGCCTGGCAACTGAGCCTCCCGCCCCGGCGCCGCCGGGGTTTTCAAGGGGCCCTCGCGGGCCCCTTTTTTTATGGCCGCCCCGCCCGGCGCACCAGCAGCATCGGCCGCATCAGCTCACCGGAGACGAGGACGCCGGACACCTTGCCGGCCGCGTCGCGGACGAAGTGGGCGAGGAAGCTGCCTTCGCTCAGTGCGCCGACGAAGGTATCGGCGAACACAGGCTCAAGCGCGACATCGTGCATATAGGCCTGCCGCCTCAGCAACCGGCCGGACTCCACGACCAGGTCCCAGGATTGCGGGAAATCGCTGCTGCCGTAGGAACCGGCGTATTCCTGCGCACTCACCGGGAACGTCGGCGCCGCCACCCGGTAATAGCGGGCCGTCGTCCCGAACCGGCGCGCCTCCAGCTGCCACGGTGCCGCCGGGGTCGGCGCCGTGAAGTGATAGGTCGTGGCGTTCTCACCCTCGCTGCGATAGCTGCGATCGCCGGTGAAGGCCAGCTTTTCGCCCTGCTCCGCCGACCCCAGCGTCAGGAAGCCGTCGCGCGCCTCGAACCGGCGCAGGGTTCCGTGTTCGGGGCTCCAGTAAAGACCGGCCTCCCGTTCGACGCCGGTGCCGGGCCTCGCCGCGGCCGCCTCCCGCCAGCGGTCGCGCAGGTAGAGGTCGGCGACGCCGAGGGCCAGATCCATCGGTTCCATCGGCCCGATCGCGTTGCAGGTGACCAGCACCGACAGCTGCTCGGTCGGAAAGCGGCTCAGCGCCGCACGGTAGCCCACCCATTCGCCGTCATGGTGGACCCACGGCAGGCCCCGGTAGCGGTCGATAAAGAGGCCCATGGCGTAGGCGATCGGCGTGCCGTCGGCGAGATGGCCCGGGGTCGTCAGCCACTCAATGGCCTGCCGGCCACCGACCACCGGCTCGGCGAAGTTGCGATCCCAGCGGGCGAGGTCGAGGACGGTCGTCAGCACCGAACCGTCGCCGACCTGCTCGAAGTTGCCCTGGTAGCTCAGGTAGCCACCGTCCACCGGCTCGTAGCCGATCGCGCGCCGGCGAATGACTTCCCGCGGCTGGTCCTCGAAACGCGTATTCGCCATCCCGAGCGGGCCGAAGATCCGCGCCGCAGCAAACTCGCGCAGCGACTGGCCGCTGACGCGCCGGACGATCTCGCCGGCCAGGAAGTAATTCGTGTCGCTGTAGAGAAACTCGGCGCCCGCCGGGAAGTTGACGCCGCCCTGACGGACGATCAGCTCGTAGGCATCGCGCCGTGTCGACAGGCTGATTTCCGGCACGCCGACCACGTCGAAGAGGTCGGTGTAGTTGCGCAACCCGCTCGTGTGGTGCAGGAGGTCCTCGACCGTGATCACGCGGCCGTAGTCCGGCAGTTCCGGCAGGTACTTGCGAACGTCGTCGCGAAGCGCCAGCCGTCGGTCCTCGACCAGCAACAGCACGGCCATGGCGGTGAACTGCTTGGACACCGAGCCGATGTCGAAGACGACGTCGGGCGCGTTGGCGAGCCCGGCCTCGAGGTTCGCCATCCCGTAGCCGTGCGCGTAGACCACGGCGCCGCGCCGCGTGACGGCGAGCGCACAACCCGGACGGTCGTCGCCGGTCCACGCGGAGAACACGGCGTCGATGGCCGCCGGCTCCGGGGCCGCCGCGACGGCGCGGGCGGCGAGGCCCGCCGACACGATGCCGATGGCGAAAGCCCGGAGGTTCTTCAGTCTTTTCATGTGCTTCACGCCGGTGTCCTTATCAATGCAGACCTTCCACAGTATAATTGCAGGCTCTGTTGCACGGTTCGCCGCACGGTCGCCGGCCGACCCGCGTACCCCGAGGAGACTTCGATGCCCCCAGCCGCCGAATCGCCACTGATCGAGTCCGTGCTCAGTGTGCGCAAGCCCTACGTGCTCTTTCTCGGCGACGTGCAGGAGCGCAGCGACGCGAAGACGGCGCTCGGACTGCGCGACTGGTGCCCCGAGGATTGTATCGGTCAGCTTCGCCTGCCCAACTGCCCGGTCGACACCGGCCTGCCCGACCTCGCGCCGGGCGACGCCGCCGCGCGCGGTGCAGGGTCTGTCGTCATCGGCATAGCCCCGATCGGCGGCCGCCTGCAGCCGCAATGGCTGCCGCTGCTCGTCCAGGCTCTCGAGGCCGGCATCGACGTCGTCAGCGGCATGCACACGCGCCTCACCGGTTATCCGGAGCTGGTGGCCGCCGCCGAGCGTGGTCGAGCGCGCCTGATCGATGTCCGTCACTACCAGGGGCCGATCAGCGTCGGTGACGGCAGGAAGCGACCGGGCAAGCGCCTGCTCACGGTCGGCACGGACTGCGCGCTTGGCAAGAAATACACGGCGCTGGCGCTGACCCGGGAACTGAAGAAGCGCGGCCTGCCGGCGGACTTCCGCGCCACCGGCCAGACCGGCACCCTCATTGCCGGTCGCGGACTCGCCGTCGATGCCGTGATCGCCGATTTCATCGCCGGTGCCGCCGAGATGATCAGCCCGGCGAACGACGCCGACCACTGGGACGTCGTCGAAGGCCAGGGATCGCTGATGAACCCGGCCTACGCCGGGGTGACGCTCGGACTCCTGCACGGCTCGCAGCCGGACGCTTTCGTCGTCTGCCACGATCCGACCCGGACCCGGGTCGGCGGCATGGAGCACATCGCGCTGACGCCGATCGAGGAGATCGTCGACCTGACGATCCGTCTCGGGCGCCTGACGAATCCGGCCATCCGCTGCGTCGGGGTCAGCCTGAACACGGCCGCTCTCGACGAAGGCGCGCGCACGGCGGCGCTCGCCGACTACGAACGCCGCCTGGGGGTGCCGGCGTTCGATCCGATGCAGCGCGGCGTCGAGCGTGTCGTTGATTTCCTGTTGACCGCGGCGGGCTAGGGCATGGAGATCTCGATCAAGGCCGTCCAGTGGCGCCTGACGACACCGTTTGCGATCGCCCGCGGCGTGCAGACGACCAGCGACACCATCCACGTCGAGCT
>CAIMCI010000109.1 GCA_903839465.1 uncultured Pseudomonadota bacterium | reverse complement strand
CTCGGCCTGAAAGGTCGGCGCGCGACTCGTGATGCTGATCGCACCGGCCGTCGTGTTCTTGCCGAAGAGCGTGCCCTGCGGACCACGCAGCACCTCGATACGCTCGATGTCGGCGAAATCGAAGGCGGCACTGGCCGGGCGACCGTGATAGACCTGGTCAACATAGAAACCGACGCCGGGCTCGAGGCCGTCATTGGCCTGCGATATGGCGATGACGCTGCTGCCCAGCCCGCGGATCGTAAAGGCCGTGTTGCGCGGATTCGGCGAGCTGAAATTCAGGCTGGGCACGAGCTGCGTCAGCTGCGAGACGTTGTTCGTCGCGGTGCGCTCCAGCGTCTGGCCATCGACGACCGACAGCGCGATGGGCACGGCCTCGGCATCCTCGGGCCGAAGGCGCGCCGTGACGGTCACGGTCGGCAGGCCGGACGCCGGCACGGGCCCGTCCGCTTCATCGGCAGCCGCCGCCACCGATCGGCAGACGAGGAGCGCAGCAAACAGCGCTCCGTGTCGGACACTGGGTGGGGTGTCCGATCCGCCGACGATCCGTGATGCCATGTCAGTGTCCCTGCCTTCTTGGGTGCTGGCCGTCCGTGTCGACCGTGACGGTGCGACCGCGTTTGATGATCGTTATATCTTGTTAAATATAACGCATCAAGGCAAGGGCCACGGACAATCGCGCGTCGGGCTATCGGGTGGGGCTGGCGGGAGCGATGAAGCCCGCGGCAGCGAAGGCGCCTCGGGCCTCGGCGCTCAGCAGGAACTTGGCGAGCTCGCGGGCAGCCGGTGCCGCCCGGTCGGTTTCGGCGAGCGGATAGCGGATCGGCGGATGCGACTCGGCCGGAAAGACATCGACGATGCGCACGCGCGGGTCGGCCGTCGCATCGGTCGCATAGACGATGCCGAGCGGCACCTCGCCGCGGGCGACGAACTGCAGCGCGCCGCGCACGTTCTCGGCCCGTACCAGCCGCTCGGCGACCGCTTGCCAGACACCGAGCGAGGTCAGTGCCGCCCTGGCGTAGCGCCCGGCGGGTACCGAGTCCGGATCGCCCACGGCCAGTCGTCCACCATGCAGCGCCGCGGCGAGACCAAAGCCCGGCCGGATCACGAGGGTGAGTGCACTGTCCGCCGGAGCGATGAGGACGAGCCGGTTGCCGAGCAGATCGACCCGCGAGCCCGCGCGCAGCCGGTGGCGATCGTCCAGGTAGTCCATCCACTCCTCGTCGGCCGACAGGAAGAGGTCGGCGCCGGCACCGCTGTCGATTTGCCGGGCGAGTGTCGAACTCGACGCGAAAGTGAACCTCACGACCACACCCGTCCGCTGCCGGTACGGCCCGACGACGGCCGGCAGCACGTCGGTGAGCGAAGCGGCCGCAAACACGTGCACGACCGGCGCCTCGGCGGGCGTGGCCGCACCACCCGGTTGGCAGCCGGCGACGAGCAGCAGCGCGCCGAGCAGCCATCCGGCGCACGCGGCGCGCCGACGAACCTTCTGCAATTGGCTCAAATGACGCACGTCTGTCCCCCACCACGGCGTGTCGGCGATATATCCACTAGGATACACCGACGGGTCGTCACTTCAGGTCGGTGTGTAACCCGGAGTGGCGCTGCACAAGACCGTCGAACACGAATTTGGTCGCGGCACGTACGTCGTGCCGGTGAGCGCGGCAATGACCGTTCCCGGGCGGCTCGCCATCGTCGCGGCACGCCGACCCCGGCACGTCAGCGCGCGCCGCGCTGGCCCCGCGTCGAGACCGCGGCCGTGGTCCGCGACAACCGACGGCGGGCAACGGGTGCCGTGCCCGTCGAAGGCGCGCCGGTCGCCGCCTGGGCGCCGATACGCCGGAAGCGCTGCTCCGCCTCCTTCTGCAGGTCCTGCTCGAAGTCGCGATAGGCCTGGACGAGCTCGCTGCCGAACGGCGTCAGGCTCGCCCCGCCACCGCCCTTGCCGCCCGTTGCGAGCACCGCGACCGGGCGGGTGAAGGACGTGTTCAGGTTGTCGAGCAGCAGCCAGGCGCGCCGGTAGCTCATCTTCAGATCACGCGCCGCCTGGGACAGCGACCCCGACGTCTGGACGGCTTCGAGCAGCGCGATCTTGCCCGGGCCCACGGCACAGGCCGCCCCGAAATCCAGTCGCAGCCGAATCGATACGCGAGCCATGGGCAGCCTCCCGACGTCCGTGAAGAGCGCGTCGTCATGGTGGCCCAGCCCGGGGTGGCCGGCAAGGCGCGGCTCGGCGCCAAAAAAGCCCGTGCACCGGTAGGTGCACGGGCTCCGCCGTGGTCCGTCAGGCGACCTTGGCTGTCGGCGCGGCCGGTGCCGGACCCGCCGCGTGCAGCTTCGCCACGCTGTCGGCATGCGTCGTCGCATGCAGCAGGTGCCCCTGGGCGACCTGCGCGTGGTGCGCCGCCTGCTCGGGTTTGCCCGCCGCGATCGACTTCGCCGCTTCCGTGTGGTGCGCCGCCGCCGTCGTCAGGTGGGTGGCCGCGGCCGCATGATGCTCGCTCGTCTTTGCCTTCGTATCCATGGGATCTCCTTGAGGTGATGCCGGCTCCGGACCGGTCGCCCGTGCCGCAAGGAATTCGCGCCGGACCCGAGCTGCAACAGTAGCGCTGCGGGTCGGCCCGGTCGGTGCGCCAGTGCACCGACCCGGGCCGGATTGCGCTCGGCGTCAGGCCTCGACCAGCCGCCGCAGGCGCTGGCCGATGATGGATTCGGCCTCCGCCATGATCCGGTCGATGAGCTCGCCGACCGAGGGGATGTCGTGGATGAGACCGGCTACCATGCCGCAGGACCAGGCGCCCGCGTCCATCTCGCCCTGCTGCATGATGCGGGGATACACACCCGCCACCTCGGCGATGATGTCCTCGAACCGCAGCCGGTCACCGAGCTCCTTCTCCTTGGCGAGAAGGCGCTCGACCGCGGCGTTGTTCATGACGCGCTCGGTGTTGCGCAGCGGGCGCATGATGAGCCGCGTATCGAGTTCGCTCGCGTTGACGATCGCCTGCTTGACGTTGTCGTGCACCGGCGCCTCGCGCGTGGCGATGAAGCGGGTGCCGAGATTGATCGCATCCGCGCCGAAGCTCAGTGCCGCGACCAGCGAGCGCCCGTCGGCCATGCCGCCGGAGGCGGCGAAGGGGATGCTGAGCTCGTCGGCCGCGCGCGGCAGCAGGATGAAGTTCGGGATGTCGCTCTCGCCGGGATGGCCGCCGCACTCGAAGCCGTCGACACTGACCGCGTCGCAGCCGATCGCCTCGGCCTTGAGGGCGTGCTTGACCGAGGTGCACTTGTGGATGACCCGGACGCCGGCCGCGTGCAGGGCGGGCAGCCAGGGCGCCGGGTTGTTGCCGGCCGTCTCGACGATCCCAACGCCCCCTTCGATGATCGCCCGGACGTAGCCCGGATAATCCGGCGCGTTGACCGTCGGCAGGAACGTCAGGTTGACGCCGAAGGGCCGGTCGGTCATCGCCCGGCAGCGGGCGATCTCGGCAGCCAGGAGTTCGGGGGTGCGCTGCGTGAGCCCGGTGATGATGCCGAGACCACCGGCGTTCGAGACCGCGGCGGCGAGTTCGGCAAAGCCCACGTAGTGCATGCCGCCCTGGATGATCGGGTGCTCGATCCCGAAGAGCTCGGTCAGGCGCGTTTTCATGGACGAAGTCTCCGGCACGACGCTTAAGGGTCCCCCATGATACGGCGCGGCGCGGCACGGCGCGGGCGGCGGCGGTATCATGGGCCGTCGTCCTGCCAGCGGCCCCGCCCGCTCCCGGAGTTGCCGATGCGCCCTGCCCGCCTCGTCCCGCTTGCCTTCACCCTCGGCCTGCTGCCGGGCCTGCTCTGCGGCCCGCCCGCCGGCGCGGCGGTGCCCGCCGACGAGGCGGAGTTCCGCGCGCTCTACCGCGAACTGGTCGAGATCAACACCACCCTGTCGGTCGGCAGCTGCACCGAGGCCGCCGAGGCCATGCGCGCGCGCCTCCTCGCCGCCGGCCTGCCGGCGGCCGATACCGAGATCGTGGTGCCGCCGGGCCTGCCGAAGGACGGCGCGCTGCTCGCGGTCCTGCGCGGCCGGGAACCGTCCCTGAAGCCCGTGCTGCTGCTCGCCCACATCGACGTGGTCGAGGCCAGGCGCGACGAGTGGCAGCGCGATCCGTTCAAGCTCGTCGAGGAGGACGGCTGGTTCTACGGGCGCGGCGTCAGCGACGACAAGGCGATGGCGGCCATCTTCACCGATACGCTGATCCGCCTGCGCCACGAGGGCTACCGGCCGCGCCGCGACCTGAAGCTCGCGCTGACCTGCCGCGAGGAGACGCCCGGCGACGGCAACACCGTGAAGTGGCTGACCGAAACCCGGCCCGCGGCGCTCGCCGCCAGCTTCGCGCTCAACGAGGGCGCCGGTGGCGAACTCGATGCGGCGGGCAGGCCCGTCGCCCTGCAGATCCAGGCCGGCGAGAAGGTCTATCAGGACTTTGAGGTCGAAGCGACCGATGTCGGCGGCCACAGCTCGCGGCCGAACCGCAACAACCCGATCGTCCGCCTGTCGGCGGGCCTCGCGCGCCTCGGCGCACACCAGTTCCCGGTCGCACTCAACCCGGCAACCCGCGGCTACTTCGAGTACCAGGCAAAGCTCGTCGGCGGCGACACCGCGAACGACATCCGCGCGATCCTCAGGGACTCCTCGGACGAGGCGGCGGCGGCACGGCTGTGGACGGCGAGCGCCGCCTGGCACGGCATGCTGCGCACGACCTGCACCGTCACGATGATCAACGGCGGTCACGCGCCGAACGCGCTGCCGCAGCGCGTGCGCGCCAACGTCAACTGCCGGATCCTGCCGGGGGTGGCCATCGCCGAGGTGCAGGCGGAGATCGTGCGCGCACTGGCCGACGATACGCTCGCCGTGCGCACCACGGGCGACCCCGGCCTGCAGTCGCCGCCGCCGCCGCTGACCGAACGCATCGTCGGCCCGGTGAAGGCCGTCGCCGCGACGATCTGGCCGGGCGTGCCGCTGGTGCCGACGATGACGCCCGGGGCGACCGACGGCCGGTTCCTGAACGCGGCCGGTGTGCCTACCTACGGCCTCTCGGGCCTCTTTCACGACGCCGAGGGCAGCCACGCCCACGGGCTCAACGAGCGCATCCGCGTCCGGTCGCTGCTCGACGGCCGGCGCTTCCTCTACGAGGTGGTGCGCCGCTTCGGCGAGCTCGCCGACTAGCGGCCTACTCGGCCGGAACGAAGATCCACAGGAGCACGTACAGCAGCAGGCCCGCGCCACCGAACAGGAAGAAAACGGTGAAGATGAGCCGCCAGGCCCACGCCTCCATGCCGGTCGTGCGGGCAAGGCCGCCGCAGACCCCGCCGATCCAGCGGTCGCCGCCGGTCCGCCG
>CAIMCI010000108.1 GCA_903839465.1 uncultured Pseudomonadota bacterium | reverse complement strand
CGGGCGCCCGGGCTCCGGCAGCGTCAGCACGACGAGCGGTGCCACGAGGAGGCCCGCACCGCCGACGACGCCGAGCGCCAGACGCCAGTTGCCCACCGTCGCCAGGTAGCCGCCGACGACGATGCCGAGCGCGCTGCCGACCGGGACGGCGAGCGCGTAGAGCGCGAGCGCGCGGGCGCGCTCGGCCGGCGCGAAATAGTCGGCGATCAGCGAGTGCGCCGGCGCCACGCCGCCGGCCTCGCCGACGCCGACCCCGACCCGCGCCAGGAACAGCTGGCCGAAGCCCTGCGCGAGGCCGCACGCGGCGGTCATCAGGCTCCACACGCCGAGCGCGATGCCGATCAGGCGGGTCCGTCCGCCCCGATCCGCGAGCCGTGCCACGGGTACCGCGAGGAGCGTGTAGAAGATCGCGAACGCGAAGCCACCCATGAGCCCGAGCTGGGTGTCGGTCAGGCCGAGGTCGCGCTTGATCGGCACCGCGAGCATGCCGATGATCTGCCGGTCGACGAAGTTGAAGGCGTAGACCACGATCAGCACGGCGAGCGCGTAGCGGCGCCGGCCGAGACCGGGTGTCGCGCCCGTGGTCCCGCCGGTCGTCGTCTTCTCCGATCGCGTCCCGCCCTCCGTCACTGCCGTCCCCCGCGCCCGCCGACGGCGGATCATACCGTACCGACCCGCGCGCCCCGGCGTACCGCGGTCGACGACCGGGCGCCCCGGCGGTTACCTCGAGCCCGCCGACTCACTATAGTCTGGCAGGGGCACCGTAACGGCGGCACGTCATGCCCGCCGCGCAAACGACTTTGGGCGAGGACACCGCATGGATACTGCCGGGCGCTACGCGCCGCTCTTCGAACCGCTCGCGATCGGTCCGGTGACGGCACCGAACCGCTTCTACCAGGTGCCGCACTGCACCGGCATGGGCCACGCCCTGCCCCAGACCCTCGCCGCGATGCGCGGCATGAAGGCCGAGGGCGGCTGGGGCGTGGTCTGCACCGAGTACTGCTCGATCCATCCGAGCTCCGACGACCATCCGTGGCCGTTCGCGGCGCTCTGGGACGACGGCGACGTCAGGAACCTCGCGGCCATGGCCAGCGCCGTGCATGCGCACGGCGCGCTCGCCGGTGTCGAGCTCTGGCACGGCGGCAGCTCGGTCGCGAACCTCGCCTCGCGGGCGCCGACCCTCGGCGTGCGCTCGACGCTCGGTCGCAGCGAGCCCATCCAGTCGCAGCGCATGGACCGGCGCGACATCCGCGAGTTCCGGCGCTGGCATCGGGCGGCGGCGCTGCGCGCCCGGCAGGCGGACTTCGACATCGTCTACGTCTATCCGACCCACGGCTACCTCGTCGCCGAGTTCCTGTCGCGCGCCAGCAATACGCGCAGCGACGCCTACGGCGGCACGCTCGCGAACCGCATGCGCCTCTTGCGCGAACTCCTCGAGGAGACCCGCGAGGCGGTCGGGGACCGCTGCGCCGTCGCGGTGCGCTTCTCGGCCAGCGGCCACGGCGACGAGCACCTGTCGGCGGACGAAGCGCACGATGTCATCGCCGCCCTCGGCGCCCTGCCCGACCTCTGGGACCTCGTGATCGCCGACTACGACGAGGAGATGGGATCGTCCCGCTTCGTCCGCCAGGGAGCGCTCGAGGACCGCATCGCCTACGTGCGCCAACTGACCGGCAGGCCCGTCGTGTCGGTCGGCCGCTTCACCTCGCCCGACGCCATGCTGAGCCAGGTCCGCCGCGGCATCGTCGACTTCATCGGTGCCGCCAGGCCCTCGATCGCCGATCCGTTCCTGCCGCACAAGATCCGCGAGGGGCGGAGCGAGGACATCCGCGAGTGCATCGGCTGCAATATCTGCTACGCGCACAACTCGCGCGGTTCGGCGCTGCGCTGCACCCAGAACCCGACCATGGGCGAGGAATGGCGCTCGGGGTGGCATCCCGAGCACGTGACCCGGGACGGTGCGGGCTCCGTGCTGATCGTCGGCGCGGGACCGGCCGGCCTCG
The DNA here is from genome assembly GCA_903839465.1 of uncultured Pseudomonadota bacterium. Lineage (GTDB taxonomy): Bacteria > Pseudomonadota > Gammaproteobacteria > Steroidobacterales > Steroidobacteraceae > CAIKMS01. Next base: position 6,051 of record CAIMCI010000108.1, on the reverse strand, counting down.
AGGCCGGCCAGATCCTCGGCAAGCGCGGCTTTCAGGTCACCATCGCCGATGCGGCGACCGAGGCCGGCGGGCGCGTCAGCCGCGAGGCGCGCCTGCCGGGGCTGGCCGAATGGGGCCGTGTACGCGACTACCGTCTCGGCCAGATCGAGCGGCTCGCCAACGTCGAACTGCACCTCGGCAGCCGCCTGGAGGCCGCCGATGTCCGCGAGTTCGGCGCCGACCACGTGCTGGTCGCGACCGGCTCGCGCTGGCGTCGGGACGGCCGTGGCCGCAGCCGCAGCCAGCCGCTGGCGATCGCCGGGGATGGCCGCGTGCTCACCCCGGACGACGTGCTCGACGGCGCGCGACCGACCGGCACCGTCGTCGTCTACGACGACGACCACTACTACATGGCGGCCGTCCTCGCCGAACTCCTGGCCGGCGGCGGCGCCCGGGTCCGCTTCGTGACGACCGCCGGATCGGTCGGACCGTGGCTGGCCAACACCGCCGAGCAGGCGCGCAGCCAGCGGGCACTGCTCGAACTCGGCGTGACGATCGAGGTCAGCAGCAGTCTCGAGCGGGTTGCCGCCGACCACGCGGTCTTGAGCTGCATCTACACCGGAGCGGTGCGCGAAGTCGCCGCGGACGTGGTGCTGACCGTCACCGACCGCGAACCCGAGGACAGCCTCTACCGGGCGCTCGTCGGCGAGCGCGAGACCGACGAGGCGGCCGCCGAGACGATCCAGCGGATCGGCGACTGCCTGCAGCCGGCGCTGATCGCGCACGCCGTCTACGCCGGGCATCGCGCCGCGCGCGGGCTTGGCACCGCGCCGCGGGTGCCTGCCCGCGACCGCCTCGTGCTCTAGCCGGAGGCCACCTTCATGCGCGCGGCCTCGCGGCCGCTGCCCGGCGCGCCGTGCGGGGCGATTTCGCCGAGATACCAGTCGACAAAGCGACCGGCGTAGGGTTCCTGCCGACCGTAGGGGCCCGGCACGAAGAACGCGGACGAGGCGCCCTGGGCGTTCATCTCGATGATCTTCTTGTCCTCGACGCTGGTCGCGCGCCACAGCCACGTGAGGCGCTCGACCTCGTAGTCCCGGCCTTCGACCGCGTCCCGGTCGACGAGCCAGACCACTTCCATCTCGGTCCGCTCGGCGCTCTTCGGAATGAAGCGGTACATCACGCCATGGTCGGCATAGGCGAGGAAGTCGCTGACCGGGCCTATGTCGAAGTAGGTGGAGGAGCCGTCGAAATCCGTAAACGCGCCCATCAGCGTCGCGACCGCGCCGCCGTCGGGCGAGGCCGTCAGGTGGCCATCGGTGAGCGCGCTGCGCAGGATCGACACCGACTCGCCGCCCGGCAGCGCGAGCGAGGCGTACTCGTCGACGTCGCCGATCCGGATGCCGAGCGCCTCCGAGCGCGCACGGGCCGCCGCCTCGACCTCGACGGACTGCTCCGCGGGGCGGGAGTAGACGTGGCGGCGCGCGAACTCGGCGTGGGCCGGCGTGCAGTGGTAGCACTCCATGTAGTTCTCGACCGCGAGTTTCCAGTTGGCGTTGATCGTGTAGGTCTCGCTGTGGGCCACTTTCGCCCGCGCCCAGCCGTGCACCCCGGCCGTCGCCGCCAGCACCTCGCGCGCCCGCGTGAAATCGGGCGGCGCCGCCGCGAAGCACACGAAGACCAGGCCCTCGGCGACTTCGACGGCCAGCCGGCGCAGGCCCGAGCCCGCCGGATCGAAGTCCTCGCCCATCTGCCGCGCGACGAGGAGCCTGCCGTCGAGGTCGTACGTCCAGGCGTGGTAGGGACAGGTCAGCCGGCCGGCAGCGACCCGGCCGCTGCGGCCCTCGCACAGCCGGGAGCCGCGGTGGCGGCAGACGTTCAGGAGCGCGTTGATGCGCCCGTCCGCGGTGCGTACGACGATCACCGACTCGCGGCCGATCTCGATCGTGAAGAAGTCACCCGCGGCGGGTAGGCGGCTCTCGTGCCCGGCACAGATCCAGCGCCGGAAGAGGAACCGTTCGAGGTCGAGCGCGAAGATCTCCGGATCGGTGTAGAAGGCCCGGTCCAGGGCGTGGCCCGGACGGCGCGCGGCGAGCAGCGCGGCGACCCGGGCATCGACGGCGGCCGTGGCGGTGTCGTGGTTCATCGGCGACTCCTCTGCATGAAGGGCGGCCGACGGACGGTCGCGCCGCCGCCCAGTGTAAGGCAGGCGGACGGTCGCCGGTTCCGCTCAGGCCGGCGGTGCCCGCCCGTGCGGATGCTGCAACGCATCATGGGGCCGGAACAGGTAGCGGCCGGCGACCTCGAGGTAGGAGCGGTAGACGAGGCCGCCGTTGGCGGCGACCAGCGCGGCACGGCGCTCGCGGTAGCGCGGCAGGTACCGGTACCACGGCAGCCCGGGGTCCTCGTGATGCAGCGCATGCAGGTTGTTGAACAGGAACAGCGGCCCGAACAGCCAGCTGTCCTCGACGATCGCCGTGCGTCGCCCGACCACGGGGTTCGCACGGTGCTCGCAGTAGGAGCGCACCAGCAGGAGCCCGTTCGAGGGCACGACCACGGCCAGCGCATACAGCCAGACGGGAAAGTCGTTCCAGGACAGCCAGGCGGCAACCGGCACGCACCAGATCAGATGCTCGAACCAGATCGCCCGCAGGCCACGGTCGCCGCGCAGGCACCCGCGCAGTTCCCCGCCGAGGAAGCGACCGATCCGCCAGAACGAGCCGACGACGATCCAGCCGGCGAGTGTCTGCTGCGCGCGCGCCGCGAAGCGGCTCGCGGCGCCCATGCCCGCCCAGTCCTCCGGCGTGTAGTAGCGCGACTCCGGATCGTCGAGCGGGTCGGTCAGCCGGTCGTTGACGTGGTGCACGAGGTGGGTCTGCCGGTAGCGCACGAACGGCAGCCAGAACGACAGCGGCACCATGCCAAGGGCGCGGTTGACCGCGTGCCAGCGCGTCGGATGGCCGTGCACGAGTTCGTGCTGCAGCGAGCTGTGAAAGGTCAGGAGCACGATGAGAGGCGGCAGGACGAGGGCGGCCGGCCAGTGCCGGTAGGCGGCAGTCAGCGCCAGCCAGGCGGCGAAGGTGAGCGCCAGCAGGAGCACGGTCGGCCACTCGATCGCGACCCGCGCCCCGCCGTTCCTGTGACCCGTATTCTGCACCGTTTCAAGCATGGGCCTACGATAGCGACTCCGTGCCGCCCGGAACAGTGATTCTGCTATCACTGCCGGCAACTTGCATCCGCCGAACCCGCCGGAACCGCGTCAGGCGCCGCCACCGACGTTCAGCGCGCCAAGGATGCGCCGTTCCAGACCGCCCATGGCATCGTAGAGGAGGATCGCCAGCAGCCCCGTGACCAGGGCGCCCTGCAGGATGAAGGCGGTGTTGTTTGACAATAGCCCGGCGATGATGACTTCGCCGAGACCCTTCGCGGCGACGGTCGAACCGAGCGTCGCCGTGCCGATATTGACGACCAGCGACAGGCGGATGCCCTCGAGCAGGAGCGGCAGCGCGAGCGGCAGCTCGACCGTGTAGAGCCGCTGGCGGCGGTCGAGCCCCATGCCGGTCGCCGCCTCGAGCACCGCCGGCGGGCACGACCTCAGACCCGCCACGGTATTCTCAAAGATCGGCAGGAGGCCGTAGGCGAAGAGCGCGATCAGCGTCGGCACGAGGCCGAACCCGACCAGCGGCACGGCGATCGCCAGCACCGCCACCGGCGGGAAGGTTTGGCCGATATTGACGAGCGTGCGCGACAGCGGCAGGAATTCGGCGCCGCTCGGCCTCGTCACGAACACGGCGAGGCCGACCGCGACCAGCGCGCTGAGCGCGGTCGCCGCGAAGACGAGCAGAAGGTGCGCCACGGCGAGACCCAGGAGGCTCCCCTGGTCGTAGATCGGCGGCGCGCCGTACTCGGTAAAGGGCTCGAACAGCGGTGCGAAGCGCTGCGGCACGAGCAGGAACGCCGCGAGCAGGAGCACGGCGAGGCTGCGCGCCGCGAAGGCCAGCCCGCGCATCAGCCGGGCCGCCCGTGGGCGCACAGCCGCTCCATCGTCACCCGCCCGAGCGGCCGTGCCGACTCGTCGAGCACGGTGGCGGCACCGGCCCGGTGCCACAGAAGTTCGGAGAGCACTTCGCGCAGGGTCGCGCCGGCGGGCACCGTGCACTCGCCGCTCCCCGGCTCGACAAGGCTCGCCGCCGTCGTCAGCGACAGCAGGCGCAGGGCCCGGTCGGCGGTACCGGTCAGCCGCTCGACGAACGGATCCGCCGGTCGGGTCAGGAGCTCCGTCGGACTCGCGAACTGCAGCAGGCGGCCACCGGTCATGACGCCGATGCGCGAGCCGAGCCGGAAGGCCTCGTCCATGTCGTGCGTGACGATCACGACCGTGGTTCCGAACCGGCGCTGGATCGCCAGGAGATCCGCCTGCGCCTTGTCGCGGATGATCGGATCGAGCGCGCCGAACGGCTCGTCCATGAGCAGCACCGACGGCCCCGCCGCCAGCGCCCGCGCCACGCCCACCCGCTGCTGCTGGCCGCCGGACAGCTGGTGCGGGAACTGGCCGCGGTAAAGGCCGGGGTCGAGCTGGAACAGCGCGAGCAGCTCGTCGACCCGGGCGGCGATCCGCGCCCGCTCCCAGCCGAGCAGACCGGGCACGGTGCCGATGTTGTCGGCGACGGTGCGGTGCGGGAACAGGCCGTGACCCTGGATCACGTAGCCGATCTCGCGGCGCAGCATGTGGCCCGGCACGCCCGCCGTGTCGCGCCCGTCGATCCGCACCGTGCCCGCGCTCGGCTCGATCAGGCGGTTGATCATGCGCAGCAGCGTCGACTTGCCGGACCCCGAGGTGCCGACGATGGCGGCGACCGTGCCACGCTCGACCGTCATCGACACGGCATCGACCACGGTTGTCGCGCCGTAGCGCTTGGTCAGCGACTGGAGCTCTATCATCGCGACACCCCGTTCATCAGATCGACGATCGAATCGAGCACGACCGCCGCGGCGAAGGCGAGCGCCACCGTCGGAATCGCGCCGAGCAGCACCAGGTCGATGGCGGTCTGGCCGATCCCCTGGAAGACGAAGGTGCCAAATCCGCCGCCGCCGATCAGGGCGGCGATGGTGGCCAGCCCGATGTTCTGCACGAGCACCACGCGCACGCCGGTCAGGATGACCGGCGCGGCGAGCGGCAGCTCGACGCGGGCGAGCACCTGGCCCCGGGTCAGGCCCATGCCGCGTGCGGCCTCGACCGTGGCCGGTGCCACCCCACCCAGCCCGCGCACGGTGTTGGCGACGATCGGCAGCAGTGCGTAGAGGAAAAGGGCGATCGCCGCCGGCGCCGGGCCGATGCCGTGTATGCCGAGCTCGCCGAGCGCCGGAACCGCGGTCGCGAGCGCACCGAGCGGCACCATCAGCAGACCAAAGAGCGCGATCGAGGGGATGGTCTGGACGAGGTTGAGGACCTGCAGCAGCACGCCGCGCAGCGCCGGGTGGCGATGGCAGAAGATGCCGAGCGGCAGGCCGGCGAGGAGCGCGGCCAGCGTCGACCCCAGCGCGAGGCCGAGATGGGTCCGCGCCTCGCGGCTGAACGTCGACTCGTTCACCGCGTACTCGCGCAGGATCGACAGGTGATCGAAGAGGCCAGCGTGCAGCGCCGCGGCCGTGACCAGCCCGGCGACGAGCAGCCAGGCGACCCGGGCCACCGGGCCCGGCCGCAGCCGGGCGATGGCATCGATGGCGAGCAGCGCGAAGGCGAGCGTCATCAGCCAGAAGCCGGCGCCGGGCGCGATGCGCATCGTGCGGTTGCCGGGCGGCGTGAGCGTGCCGGCGGCATGGCCGAGCGCGAGCGCGAGCAGCACCACGGCCACGAGCGCGATGCCGAGCCGCCGGCGCGGCGCACGGATGAACGGCGCGGCAACGGCGGCGGCGGCGAGGACCGTCGCTACGAGCCACGGCAGGGCGCCCGGCAGCGCGGCGACGAGCGACAGCGCCTGCCCGGAGGCGATCCGGCTCGCCTTGGCATCGACGAAGGCGAGCAGCAGCAGGCCGCAGAGCGCGGCTGCGCCCAGTGCCGCACCGAGCGGG
>CAIMCI010000107.1 GCA_903839465.1 uncultured Pseudomonadota bacterium | reverse complement strand
TTCCGTGAAACGGCCGCAACCGGTTCGCTCATCGGCTTCCCGATCATCGACTTTGAAATCGTGCTGTACGACGGCGCCTACCACGACGTCGACTCGTCGGCGCTCGCCTTCGAAATCGCATCGCGCGCCGCCTTCCGCGAGGCCCTGCAGAAGGGCGGACCGGTGCTGCTCGAGCCGATCATGAAGGTCGAGGTCGTGACGCCGGAGGACTACTTCGGCGACCTCGTCGGCGACCTGAACCGTCGCCGCGGCCAGATCATGTCCATGGAAGACTCGCCGTCCGGCAAGATCGTCAATGCCGAGGTGCCGCTCGCCGAGATGTTCCAGTACTCGACCTCGATGCGCTCGATGAGCCAGGGTCGCGCGACGTACACGATGGAGTTCGCCAAGTACATGGAAGTGCCGAGCAACGTCGCCGAAGCGATCATGAAGAAGAACACCTGATCCCGATTTCCAGTTCCAGACTACCCTTCATCAACCCAGCCAATTCAATCGAGAGGAGCCGCCGTGTCTAAGGAGAAATTCCAGCGTACAAAGCCGCACGTCAATGTGGGGACGATTGGTCACGTTGACCATGGCAAGACGACGCTGACGGCGGCGCTCACGAAGGTGATGGCCGAGAAGCACGGCGGCGAGTTCAAGGCGTACGACCAGATTGACAAGGCGCCGGAAGAGAAGGCGCGCGGCATCACGATTTCGACGGCGCACGTGGAGTACCAGTCGGACAACCGGCACTACGCGCACGTGGACTGCCCCGGGCACGCGGACTACGTGAAGAACATGATCACGGGCGCGGCGCAGATGGACGGCGCGATTCTGGTGGTATCGGCGGCGGACGGCCCGATGCCGCAGACGCGCGAGCACATTCTGCTGGCGCGCCAGGTGGGCGTGCCGTACATCGTGGTGTTCCTGAACAAGGCGGACATGGTGGACGACGCGGAGCTTCTGGAGCTCGTCGACATGGAAGTCCGTGAGCTGTTGTCGAAGTACGATTTCCCCGGCGACGACACGCCGATCGTGAAGGGATCGGCGCTGAAGGCGCTGGAAGGCGACGCGAGCGACATCGGCGTGCCGGCGGTGATTAAGCTGGTGGACGAGATGGACCGTTACATTCCGGTGCCGGAGCGTGCGGTGGACGGCGCGTTCCTGATGCCGGTCGAGGACGTGTTCTCGATTTCGGGTCGTGGCACGGTGGTCACGGGGCGTATCGAGCGCGGCATCATCAAGGTGAACGACGAGATCGAGATTGTCGGCATTCGCGCGACGACGAAGACGATCTGCACGGGCGTCGAGATGTTCCGCAAGCTGCTGGACCAGGGCCAGGCGGGCGACAACGTGGGCGTTCTGCTGCGCGGCACGAAGCGCGAGGACGTGGAGCGTGGTCAGGTTCTGGCGAAGCCGGGCTCGATCAACCCGCACACGAAGTTCGAGTGCGAGGTGTACGTGCTGACGAAGGAAGAGGGCGGCCGTCACACGCCGTTCTTCAAGGGTTACCGTCCGCAGTTCTACTTCCGCACGACCGACGTGACGGGCAACGTGGAGCTGCCGGCGGGCGTCGAGATGGTGATGCCGGGCGACAACATCAAGATGGTGGTCGACCTGATCGCGCCGATCGCGATGGAAGAGGGTCTGCGGTTCGCGATCCGCGAAGGCGGCAAGACCGTCGGCGCCGGCGTCGTGTCCAAGATCCTGGTTTGATTGGAAATTGTGCGCCGCGCCGCCTTTTGGGGCGTGCGCGGCGCGCAAAACTGGTCTAAGATCCCGCCCCCCAGACGAAGGCCGAGCGCCTTCGCCGTTCTTTTCGAGGAGACTTGCGATGGCTAACCAGAATATCCGCATCCGCCTGAAGGCCTTCGATCACCGCCTGATCGACACCTCGGCCCGCGAAATCGTCGAAACGGCCAAGCGGACCGGCGCCACCGTGCGCGGTCCCGTGCCCCTGCCGATGAAGATGGAGCGCTTCACGATCCTCGTCTCGCCGCACGGCGACAAGGACGCGCGCGACCAGTACGAGATCCGCACCCACAAGCGGCTCATGGACATCCTGAACCCGACCGACAAGACCGTGGACGCGCTGATGAAGCTCGAGCTCCCGGCCGGTGTCGACGTCCAGATCAAGCTGAACTGACCCTGCCCGGCACGCCGGCGAGGCAATTCCTGCCTCGCCGGCTTGCTTGTGGCCGCCGGCGACGCTCAGGCACACTCGGCCGGGGACAGACCGTCCCGGGAGGCCGACCATGGCGAGAATCTTTGCGTCCGAGCCGCAATCGATCGGGGGTGTGCTCGACCAGGTGTTCCGCCTGGCGAAGGCGGCACTGAGACCCGTGCTGCCATTCGCGCTCGCGCAGGCCGTGGTCACGCTCCTGCTGCAGGTCATCAGGCTCTGGCCGGTGCTCACGTCCGGTGACACTCGGGCGCTGTCGCAGGGTGAATTGCCTGGCCCGATCGCTCTTCTCGCCCTGCCGTTGTACGCCCTCGTCCTTGTCATATCGATGGCGACGATTTACCGGGTCTACGAAATCGGCGCCGCTGTCGAACCGCCGTCGACGGCGTGGGAGCGCGGGCGGCGACGTGCCTGGCCCGGTTTCCTCGCGTCCCTGCTCCTGATGCTGCCGATCGTGCTGTTGGGTGTCATCGCGGCGATTGCGGTGCCGGCGCTGCATCTCGAGAAGGTCGGTCCGGGCCCCCTTATCGTCGTCGGCGTGATTGCCCTGGCCGGCACGCTGCAGTGGCTGTCGCGGGCATTTCTCTGCGTGCCGGCTGTCGTCGTCGACTCGCTCGGACCGGTCAGCGCGATCAAGGCCAGCCTGCGCCTGACCCGCGGTCGCGTGCTGCGCCTGTCGGGCGTGCTGCTCGTCGGCCTGGTGGTGATGGTCGGTATCTACTTCCTGGTCGGACTGCTCGCCGGCGTCGTGGGCGCGCTGCTGGCGCGGGGGCTCGCGCTGCCGCCGGTGATGTTCGGCGCGCTGATCGCGATGGTGGTTACGTTCCTGGTCGCCGTCCCGATCGCCGCCTTCTCGACCTCGCTGACACTGAGTCTGTGGCACGACCTCAAGTTGCGCGCCGAGGGTTCGGACCTCGGTGCGCAGATCGACGCGTTACATCGCGACGCCTGAGCGTGCGACGGGCCGGCCTGACGGCCTCGACCTTGCTGGCGGCGACGGTCTTCGTTGCCCCGGCGATGTCCCACCCCCGGGGCGCGGCGCCCGATCCCGACGCTGAACGGTCGCCGGAGACTCCCGCAGAACTCGCCGCCTTTGTGACGGATTGTGCGGCCCGGCTCGGCGCGAAGGACGTGGGTCTCGCCCGCGTGGCGTTGCAGTGCCCCGGCATCGAGTACCACCTTGAATACGGACCGCTCGGCCGATCGGCACGGGGATCGAGCTGGGCCCGGCACGTGAATGCCGAGCAGCTGCGCGGCTGGGCAGCCGTGGCGGCGGGCTACGGGACCGTCCCGGTGCGGGTCGCACCCGCCGCGACGGCGCTGGCGCCGCTTCTGGCCCGTGCGGAGGAGACCCAGCTGTCGGCGAAGAGTCTCTGGCAACGCTGGCTGGAAAAAATCGAGGCCTTCGTCAGCCGGCAGCGCCAGGAAGGCAACCGCAGTGCGTGGCTGGAGCGGCTGTTCAAGAGCGTCGGAGCCGGCATGCCGTCGGCGGAGCGCATTCGGACCGTCATCAACACAGGCCTGCTGCTGCTCGCCGCCGGCCTGCTCGTCTATTTCCTCCGTGCCGGGAGGGTCTGGCAGCGCCTCAAAACTCGCGCGGCGGAAATCGGCGGCACGGATCCCCGCCCGGAGACCGCCCGGTCGGGGTCGCTGCCGGATTCGCTGCCGCAGCGCGTGGCGGCCCGTTTCGCGGTCGCCATCGAGTGGATCGATAGCGAAGGCGTGGTGCCCGGCGCCCGTGCACGCACCTGCCGCGAATTGGCGGCCCGGCTGGCGGTGGAGCCGCGCGTGGCCGCGCTTGCGCCTCTCGCCCCGCTCGTCGAGCAGGTGTCGTTTGCCGCCGTGATGCCGGAGACGGCCGTGCTCGTCGCGGCCGACCGGGCACTGGCCGACTTCGAGGCCCGGCGCCCATGAATCGCGGCACGCTCGGCCTCGCGCTCGCGGCGCTGGTCGTGGCCTACGTGCTGTTCGGGCCGAAACCGGGCCCGGGCGGCGCCGAGCGTGTGCGCCCGGTGTCGACCGACCTGCGGGCGGACGGCCTCGGCGTTGCCGCGGACTGGCTGCGGGGCGCCGGGTTCAACGTGCGCGCGCTGCGCGGCAGATACGGCGAGCTCGATCCGGTCGACCAGGAGGGTCACAGCGTCGCTACCGGCACGGGCGACGTGCTGATCACCCACGCCCCGGCCCACATGGCTCCGAGTTATGGCGAGTTGCCGCACCTGCGGAACTGGCTTAGGCGCGGCAATACGTTGATCGTCGTCGGGGCGCTCAACGATTCGCCGGACTGGGCGGAAGGCAACGGCACGACGGCCCGCAGCGCGTGGGCGGACTCGACGGTGGAGCAGCTGAGCGGCGTTGCCTTTACCACGGTCCACGATCGGGCCGAGACGAAGGATCCGCTGGCGGGCTCGGTCCGTTTCCAGGAGCCGCAGGAAATCGCGATGCTCCCGGACGTCGGACACCCTTACTTCGCCGGCGTGCAGCGCGTCCTTGCCTACAGCGACTACCCGACCGACGCGTGGGTGGTTAACCGCCGTCCTCACAGTGCCGGCGCCGCGAGAGTTGTCCTCGGACGGGTCGCGGTCGGGCGAAGGAACGGCGATGCGGTCGTCGTCGTGCCGGACCATTTGGGGCGCGTGATCGTCGTCACCGTCGGCAGCGTCTTCACGAACCGGGCGATAGGCCACGCCGACAATGCGCGCCTTTTTGCCAACCTGGTGACCGCCCACCTCGGTCCGCGTGGCGTCGTATGGTTCGATGACTCACATCAGGGCGCCACCTCGATCTACAACGCGGCCGCGCTCGCCCGTGATCCGCGCCTCTACTGGACGATCGCCATCGTGCTCGGCCTCTGGTTCGCCTGGGTGCTCGGAATGCAGAAGCTGGGAGCCGCGCCGGCGGTGCCGCTGGCCGACGAGGCAGCCCTGGTCGAGTCGGCGGCCGGGCTGCTCGACCGCCACGTCACGCCGTCCGACGCCGTACGCCTGATGCTCGACCGGTTCGTCCGGCGCCACGCGCCGCGCGGCCTCAGTGACGCCGAACGCGACGAATTCCGCTGGGCCGCCGTGACCGGTCCGCAGGCGGCGCGCGCGGCGGCGATCCTGCGCGCGGCGCGCGAGGCGCTGCGCACCGGCAGGAAAGTCCGGATCGTCCCGGTACGTCGCGCGATCGTCATTCTCGAGGAGTTGCTGACATGAGCGAAGCGCAGTCCCTGTACGCCCACCTGGAGGGCGCTCTGAACGGAACCGTCGTCGGCCTTGCCGGCGTCAGGCGGCTGCTGGCCGTCGCGCTGATCGCGCGCGGTCACGTGCTGCTCGAGGGCGCACCGGGCCTCGGCAAGACGCTGCTGGCGAGAACCTTCGCCCGGGCGATTGGCGGCGACTTCCAGCGCGTGCAGGGCACCGCCGATCTCATGCCCTCCGACCTCACGGGCCAGAACGTGTTCGACCAGCGCAGCGCCGAGTTCCGCTTCCGCCCGGGACCCCTGTTCGCCGACGTGCTGCTGGCCGATGAAATCAACCGCGCGAGCCCGAAGACCCAGTCGGCGTTGCTCGAGGCAATGGCCGAGCGGCACGCGACGATCGACCGGGTACGGCACGCGCTGCCGGCCGACTTCCTGGTCATCGCCACGCAGAATCCGCACGAGTTCGAGGGCACGTACCCGCTGCCGGAGTCGCAGCTCGATCGCTTCATGTTCGCGCTTACCCTCGGGCACCCCGACCGCGATACCGAGCGGCAGATCCTCGGTCGCTACGGCGGCGGGGTCGGCGGCGAGGCCGACCCGGCGAATGCGACCGCCGTACTGCCGGCCAGCGTGCTGGAGGCGGCGCGTGGGGAAGCGCGGCGCGTGCACGTGGCGCCGGCGCTCGATGACTACGCGCTCGATGTCGTTCGCGCGACACGGGAGCACGCGGCGGTCGCGCTCGGTGTCTCCAGCCGGGGTCTGCTCGCGCTCGTGCATGCCGCGCGGGCACTGGCCGCGGTCGACGGCGCCGGCTATGTCAGCCCCGACCACGTCAAGGAGCTGGCCGTGCCGGTGCTTGCCCACCGCCTGGCGCTCCGGCCGGAGGCGAGCCTCGAGGGTCGCACGGCGGCCGGCGTAATCGGTGACGTGCTCGAGCGCGTCGCCGTGCCGCGCTGACGGGTCGATGCATCTTTCGGAGCGCGCGCTCGGACTGGTCGCTCTCGCCGGCGGCTGCGAGATTGCCGCCCTGTGGCTTGAGGAGCCCGGCCTCGGCCGCATCGCGCTTGTGCTCATCGCCGTGCTGGCCAGCGGCCTCCTGGCCGAGGCGTGGCGCCGCCGCGCTCGCCTGCCCGTGCTCGAGCTCACGCTACAGCCGAGCGTGCTCGGCGACGATGCCACGGTCGAACTCAGAGCGACGACGTCCGTCGCCGACGGGGTTTCCTTCGAGTACCTGCCAAGCGTCCCGGCCATGGCGGAAGGCGTCACTGGCGTGCGCACGATGGCTGTCAGGCCCGGCACCGTTGCCACCGATCGCTATGTCGTCAGGCCAGTTCGGCTCGGGCGCTTTCCGTTGCCGCCGCTCGTGCTGCGCGTGCTGGGCACCTACGGCCTCGCCTACTGGCCTGCCCGGGTGCCGGTCGACTCGACTCTCGTCGTGCGGCCGGGAAGGCTGTCGGCCGAGGAACGCCGGCGTGCGACCGCGGGCGGCGGTGGCAGTGTGCTGCGCAAGGCCGGTGCCGGCCTTGAGCTCCTGCAGATGCGCCCGTACCGGACCGGCGATCCGCCGCGGAGCATCGACTGGCGCGCAACGGCGCGCAGCGGTGCTCTCGTCAGCCGCGAGTTCGGCGAGGACCAGCACCTCGAGATCGTGCTGATGGTGGATGCCGGCCGGCAGAGCCGCATCGGTATCGATGGCAACGACCGCTACGGCCATTACGCGCACGTCGCGGCCCGACTGGCCGAACGTGCGGTGATCGCCGAGGACCGAGTCGGACTGATCGTATTCGCCGCAAATCTCCTCGCGCGCCTGCCGGCCGCGCGCGGTGCGCCGGCGCTCGATGGCGTGCGCGAGGCGCTTACCGGCGTCGACACTGCCGACGCGGATTCGGACCTGCTGGGGGCGGCGCTGGCGGCGCGACGCATGATCCGGGTACGCAGCCTCGTCGTGCTGTTCACCGACCTCGACGACCCGCGTGGTGCGGGGCAGCTCTTCGGTGCCGTATCCCTGCTCAGGAGCCGTCACCAGGTACTGGTAGCCGGCCTCAAGTCCGCGCGCGTCGCGCAGCTGTCGAGGCATCTGCCGCGTCAGCAGGGAGAGGCCTACGCCGGGCTTGCTGCGGACGAGAGGCTCGATGCGATGGCCGCGACTTTGAGCAGGCTGCGGCTGTCCGGGATACCGGCCGTGCTGGCCGAGCCTGCGCAGTACGAGCGGGCGGTGTTCGCGAGCTACGACGAGCTAAAGGCGCAGCGGCGCGTCTGAGCCCGGCTTGCGCGGGCCGAGCAGCAGCCCGACCATCACGAGCCACCAGCAGATGCCGAGCACAAGGCGGGCGGCGATCGGGAAGGTGGTGTCCGGCGACAGATAGCCCTCGATCAGGCCGCAGCCCACGAGCAGCAGCGCACACAGCGTGAGCAATGGCGCCATGTCGCCGACGGCGGCCGCGAACGCGGCGCTGCGCGTCCTGCCGGCCGGGCGGATGATTGCCTCGCCGACGTAGGTGCCTGCCGCAACCGACAGGCAGATGACACTCAGTTCCACGAAGCCATGCGCGAGGATGAAGCGGCCAAGGTTGCCGGCGAGTCCGTAGCGATGCGTGAAGGCAAACGCCGCGCCGAGCATCAGGCCGTTGATCCCCAGAAGGTA
>CAIMCI010000106.1 GCA_903839465.1 uncultured Pseudomonadota bacterium | reverse complement strand
CGGCCGCAAGCACCCGCAGCAGGAGTTCCTGCAGGTCGACACGACCAACATCCTCTTCATCGTCGGCGGCGCCTTCGCCGGCCTCGAGAAGATCATTGCCAACCGCACGACCAAGGGCGGCATCGGCTTCACCAGCGAGGTGAAGCCCTCGTTCGACTCGATGAAGCCGGCCACGGACCTCTACAAGGACGTGGAGCCGGAGGATCTGATCAAGTTCGGTCTGATCCCGGAGTTCGTCGGCCGCCTGCCGGTCGTCGCGACGCTGGAGGAGCTGGACGAGAACGCGCTGATCTCGATCCTCATGGAGCCGCGTAACGCCCTGACCAAGCAGTACCGCAAGCTCTTCGACATGGAGGGCGTCGATCTCGAGTTCTCGGAGTCCGCCCTGCGCGCCGTGGCGCGCAAGGCGATGCAGCGCAAGACCGGCGCCCGCGGCCTGCGCACGATCCTCGAGAACACCCTGCTCGACACGATGTACGACCTGCCGGGGCTGCGTAACGTCGCCAAGGTGGTCATCGACGAGCCGGTCATCGCCGGCGAGAACAAGCCCTACATCGTCTACCGCGCCGAGGACCAGAAGCTGGCCGCGGTCGAGGAGCGGCGGACGGGCTCGGACTGACCCGGGCGGGCCGGCGCGGTTCCCGGACGGCCCCGCCTGGGGCCGTTTTCATTTGCCGCGTCCGCGTCGGCAGCCGTTTTCACCCGGAGTACCCGGACGGGCACCCCGGGCTCAATGCGGCCGCCCTTCCGGCCGATAACCCGGACGGGGACCTGGCGCGCGAATCGGCCCGTCCCGGCCCTTGCAACGCGGCGTGCGCACCCCATTGAGGTATGCTGGCGGCGGTGATTCGCGCGGTGCGCGGCGGCCCCGGCCACGGTCCCGGCCACGGTCCCGGCACCGGCCGCGGCCAACGTCCCGGGCGCCGGCGTGCCGACGACCGGGTGATCCACAGAACCGACCCTTCCTTCAGTCGCAGGAACCGAACGTGAACGAACCCGACGCCGACCCGACCGTCCCCGCCGCCGCGCTGCCCGTGCCGGTGCTGCCGCTGCGCGACGTCGTGGTCTATCCGCACATGGTCATCCCGCTGTTCGTTGGCCGCGAGAAGAGCATTCTCGCCCTCGACCAGGCGATGAAGGCCGACAAGCAGATCCTCCTCCTCGCGCAGAAGCAGGCCGAGGTCGACGAGCCCAAGGCCGACGACCTGTACCGGGTCGGCACCATGGCGACGATCCTGCAGCTCCTGAAGCTCCCGGACGGGACGGTCAAGGTTCTGGTCGAGGGCGTCGGCCGGGCCGCGGTCGACCGGCTGGTGTCCGGCGAGGCCTTCGCCGCCCATTCCACGCCGCTGCCGGACATCGAAATCTACGACGAGCGCGAACTCGACGTGCTGACGCGCTCGGTCGTCAGCCAGTTCGAGCAGTACGTGAAGATGAACAAGAAGGTGCCGCCGGAGGTCCTGACCTCGCTGGCGGGCATCGAGCACGCCGGCCGTCTGGCCGACACGGTCGCTGCGCACATGTCGCTGAAGCTCGCCGAGAAGCAGAAGGTCCTGGAGATCCAGGACGTGAGGAAGCGCCTCGAGCACGTCCTCGCCCTCGTCGAGGGCGAGATGGAAGTACTGCAGATCGAGAAGCGCATCCGTGGCCGCGTCAAGCAGCAGATGGAGAAGAGCCAGCGCGAGTACTACCTCAACGAGCAGATGAAGGCGATCCAGCGCGAACTCGGCGAGCTCGAGGATGCGCCGAACGAGATCGGCGAGATCGAAAAGCGCATCAAGAAGGCGGGCATGCCGAAGGAGGCCCGTGACAAGGCGACGGCGGAGCTCAACAAGCTCAAGCTGATGTCGCCCATGAGCGCCGAGGCGACGGTGGTGCGCAACTACATCGACTGGCTGGTCAAGGCGCCGTGGAAGAAGCGTTCGAAGGTCCGCCTCGACATCGGTGCGGCGCAGACGGTGCTCGACGAGGACCACTTCGGTCTTGAAAAGGTCAAGGAGCGCATCATCGAGTTCCTGGCCGTGCAGCAGCGCGTGCAGACGCTCAAGGGGCCCATCCTCTGCCTGGTCGGGCCGCCCGGCGTCGGCAAGACCTCGCTCGGCCAGAGCATCGCCAAGGCCACCAACCGCAAATTCGTGCGCATGTCGCTCGGCGGCGTGCGCGACGAGGCGGAGATCCGCGGCCACCGCCGCACCTACATAGGCTCGATGCCGGGCAAGATCCTGCAGAACATGGCCAAGACCGGCGTGCGCAATCCGCTGTTCCTGCTCGACGAGATCGACAAGATGTCGATGGACTTCCGCGGCGACCCGTCCTCGGCGCTGCTCGAGGTGCTCGACCCCGAGCAGAACGCCACCTTCAACGACCATTACCTGGAGGTCGACTTCGACCTGTCCGAGGTCATGTTCGTCTGTACCGCGAATACGCTGAAT
>CAIMCI010000105.1 GCA_903839465.1 uncultured Pseudomonadota bacterium | reverse complement strand
GGTCTTGCCCTTGACGCGACCGTTGGTCGCCTTCTCGACGTACTCCTCGTTGACACGCGCCGAGCGCTCGAGGAGGCGCGAGTGCAGGTAGAACACGTCGCCGGGGTAGGCTTCGCGGCCCGGCGGGCGGCGCAGCAGCAGCGAGATCTGCCGGTAGGCGACCGCCTGCTTCGACAGGTCGTCGTAGACGACGAGCGCGTCCTCGCCGTTGTCCATGAAGTACTCGCCCATCGCACAACCCGTGTAGGGGGCGAGGTACTGCATCGCGGCCGGCGTCGAGGCGGACGCGGCGACGATGATCGTGTGGGCGAGCGCACCGTGCTCCTCGAGCTTGCGCACGACGTTGGCGATCGAGGACTGCTTCTGGCCGATCGCGACGTAGATGCACTTAACGCCGGTCGACTTCTGGTTGATGATCGTGTCGAGCGCGACCGCGGTCTTGCCGGTCTGGCGGTCGCCGATGATCAGCTCGCGCTGGCCGCGGCCGACCGGGACCATCGAGTCGATGGCCTTCAGACCCGTCTGCACCGGCTGGGAGACGCTCTTGCGGTAGATGACGCCGGGAGCCACGCGCTCGATCGGCGCGCGCGCCGAGGATGCGATCGGGCCCTTGCCGTCGATGGCATTGCCGAGCGCGTCGACGACGCGCCCCAGCAGGGCCTCGCCGACCGGCACTTCGAGAATGCGGCCGGTGGTCTTCACCGCGTCGCCCTCGGAGATGTGCTGGTAGTCGCCGAGCACCACCGAACCCACCGAGTCCTGCTCGAGGTTCAGCGCGAGGCCGAAGGTGTTGCCCGGGAACTCGATCATTTCACCGTAGCGCACGTCGGCCAGGCCGTGGATGCGGACGATGCCGTCGGTGACGCTGACCACCTGGCCGACGTTGCGGGCGTCCGCCGCGGGCGCGAAGTCGGCAATGCGGGCCTTGATGAGGTCGCTGATCTCGGATGCCTTGATGGACATGAATGATTCCTCGTGCAGTGCGGCCCGGTCAGTCCCGGGTCATCTGCGTGGCGAGCCGCGCGAGGCGGCCCTTGAGCGAGCCGTCGATCACCAGATCGCCGGCTTGAATGACAGCGCCGCCGAGCAGCGTCGGATCGACGCTCTCGTGCAGGCGCACTTCGCGCTTGAAACGCGTACCGAGCGCGGTCTTGAGCTTCGCCTGCTGGGCGGCATCGAGCGCCATCGCCGAGACGACCGTCACGTCGATGGTGTTCTCGGCGGCTGCCCGAAGCTCCGCGTACTGCGTGGCGATCGCCGGCAGCGCCTCGAGACGGCGGTTCTCGCCGAGCAGGGCGAGAAAGTTCTTCGCGCCACTGTCGACGGCAACACCCGCCGCGCCGAGCACGGAGCCGAGGAGCTCCGCTGCCGCACCCTTGGTACGCTGCGGCGCGCCGATCGCGGCCCGGATCCGCTCGTCCGCGACGGTGGCCGCCGCGGCATCGAGGAAGTCACCCCAGGCCTTGAACGCGCCCGCGCCCTGCGCGTACATGAACGCGGCGCGGGCGTAGGGTCGGGCGATGGTTGCTAGTTCAGCCATGTCGGTTCACGCGTCCTTCGGGATACCGGCCGGATCAGCCTGCGGCGATCTGGCCGGCGAGCTCGTCGAGCAGCGCGGCGTGCGCCTGCGCATTGACCTCACGACCCAGCACCTGCTCGGCACCCTTGACGGCCAGCGCCGCCACCTGGCCGCGCAGCTCGGCGCGCACCCGGGTGGATTCGGCGCCGATCTCGGCGCGCGCGGCGCTGATCAGTCGCTCACCCTCCGAGACGGCGCTGTTCTTCGCCTCCTCGACGAGCTCGTTGGAGCGCTTGGCAGCCTGGTCCACGAGCACCTGGGCACGCGAGCGCGCGTCCTTGATGATCTCCTGGGCCTTGGCCTGGGCGTCCTCGAGGTCCTTCTGGCCGCGATCGGCGGCGGCGAGACCGGAGGCGATCTTCGCCTGCCGTTCCTCGATCGCCTTGTTGATCAGCGGCCAGCCGAACTGCATGACCAGCCAGGCCACCGCGAAGAACGCGAGGCCCTGGATAAGCAGTGTAATCGTGATGCTCATGCTGGAAGCTCCACGCACCCGGACGACCGGGCGCGTCCGTCGCTTAGTGCAGGTTGCCGAGTACCGGGTTCGCGAACAGCAGCAGCAGCGCGATGGCGACGCCGATGATGGGCACCGCGTCCAAGAGGCCCGCGACGAGGAACATCTTCGTCTGCAGCATGTTGGCCAGTTCCGGCTGGCGCGAGGCGCCCTCGAGGAACTTCCCGCCAAGCAGCGCGAAGCCAATCGCGGTGCCGAGCGCGCCGAGGCCGATCAGAAGGCCGGCGGCAATGACGGTCATGCTCAGGACCTGAGCAATTGCGGTCGTGTGATCCATGGTGGTCTCCGTAACTCGTTGCGTCTCAAATCAAAACCAAAACATCGTCAATCAAGATGGCAGCACGGCCGCGCGGCCCCGCCCCCACGTACTCATTCGGAATCAGTGGTGCTCGGTCGCCATGCTGAGATACACGATCGTCAGCATCATGAAAATGAAAGCCTGCAGCGTGATCACCAGCACGTGGAAGCCGGTCCAGACGAAGCCGGCGATGAACTGGATCGGGCCAAGGACGTAGGGCACCCAGGAGCCGAGCGTCGAGCCGAGCGTCAGGCAGGCGATCAGGATGAAGATGAGCTCGCCCGCGTACATGTTGCCGAAGAGTCGCAGGCTGAGCGACATCGGCCGCACCGCCTCCTCGATCAGGCGCAGAAGCAGGTTCGGGAACGCGCAGAGGATCTTGCCGACCGGGCCGCTGGCATGGAACGGGGCGGTCAGGAACTCGCCGAAGAAGGTCGCGATGCCCTTCGACTTGATGCCGTAGTACTGGATGAGGAGGAACACGCCAAGCGCCATGCCGACCGTGGTCGACAGGTCCGCCGTCGGCACCACGCGCAGGTGCTCGAGGCCCGCCGACTCGCCGATCGTCGGCAGGAGGTCGACCGGGATCATGTCCATGAAATTCATCAGGAAAACCATGCAGAAGATGGTGATCGCGAGCGGCGTCACGAAGGTCCGGTCGCCATGGAACATGTCCTTGACGAGGCCGTCGATACCCTCGAGGACCATCTCGACCGCGCACTGGAGCTTGCCCGGCACGCCGGAGGTGGCGCGTCCGGCGACGCGCAGCAGCGTGATCAGGAAGATCGCCGCGATCAGGAGCTTGAAGAAGACCGAGTCCAGATGGATCGCATTGAAGCCGTCGCCCGAACTCAGATGAGTCAGGTGGTGCTTGATGTAGCCGGTCATGTCGACCGGACCTGCACTCTCGACTTCGCTCGCCATTCGCTCGCCCACCCTGTCGTCTGCCGCCCGCGCTAGCGGAACCAGGCCATCCCGATCCAGAACCCGATCTGCGCCGCCAGCATCCCGAGAAGGAGCGGCAGCGGACTCAACCCCGCCCGCGCGATGCCGAACCAGACGGCGACGCCGAGCCACACCCACTTCAGGGCCGCCCCGGCATACAGCCCGCGGGCCAGCACCCGGGCCGGCGCCACGCCCGGCGCAAACAGGCGCCAGCCGAAGATCGCCGTACCGACCGCCACGATCACGCCACCGGCCAGTGCCGCGTGGGCTGCCGCGAGCCCCGCGTACACGAGTTCGACGACCGCCACCAGCGCAGCGCAGCAACTCTGTGCCAGCAGAAACTTCAGTACCAGTCGCTGGTTGCGGGCTCGTACTTCAGTCATCGTTCTGGCGCAAAAAAACCACTTCCACACGCTGCGCGCGCTCGTGAAGTGGTCGGTTCCCGGTCCGGGCCGTGGCGACCCGGTTGTTGAGCGCGCGAATTATAGGCACGTTTTGCACCTGCATCAATGGGGATGCGCGCGGTCTAAACCGCTGAGGCAGTTACTTATTGCAGTCGTTCAGCGAATATGGGCGAGGATCCCGTCCAACTCGTCCAGCGTCGTGTAGTGCACGATCAGCTGGCCGCGACCGCCCGCCTTCGCCTTCAGCTCGACCTTGGCGCCGAGCTTTTCGGACAGCTCGGTCTCCAGCCGGCGCACGTCCGCCTGTCCGGCCGGCGCCACGTCCGTGGCGGCACCGGCCTCGGCGGCCGGCGCCAAGAGGCGGCGCACCAGCGCCTCGGTATCGCGCACGGTCAGGCCCTTTGCCACCACCAGGGCCGCGACCTCGACCTGCTGGCGGCGATTGACCAGCGGCAGCAGGGCGCGCGCGTGGCCCATCTCGAGATCGCGCCGCTCGACGTGCGCCTTCACCTCGTCACTCAGTTCGAGCAGGCGCAGCAGGTTGGAGACCGCGGCGCGCGACCGGCCCACGGCCTGGGCCGCGTCCTGGTGGGTAAGTTCGAATTCCTCGATCAGGCGCGACAGCGCGCGCGCCTCCTCGAGCGGATTGAGGTTCTCGCGCTGGATGTTCTCGATCAGCGCCATCGCGACCGCGGCCTCGTCCGGCACGCGGCGGATGATCGACGGTATCTCGGTCAGGCCCGCCATCTGCGCGGCACGCCAGCGCCGCTCGCCGGCAATGATCTCGTAGCGCTGCGAACCGCCGGTCGGCGAGGTGATCGGCCGCACGACGATCGGCTGGACGACGCCCTGGGCGCGGATCGAGGCGGCGAGTTCCTCGAGCGACTCGACGCGCATGTCGACCCGCGGCTGGTATTTTCCGCGCTGCAGCAGATCGAGCGGCAGGCGCGCCAGTTCTTCCTCGGGCGGGCTGGCGGGAGTCGCCGCGCCGGCGCCGGCGGTCGCCGCCGCGGCCGCCGTGACCTGGCGGGCCGTGGCCTGACCGAGCAGCGCCTCGAGCCCGCGACCCAATCCGGTTTTCTTCACAGTCATCGTCCGTCCGCCGTGCGCAGGGCCGGAAAGTGTACACGCACCGTGTCGGGCCGCGCGCGGCCCGCCGCGGTGCGAACGGGGCTAGCTGTCCTGCTCGTCGCCGGCCGCCTCGGCCTCGGCCTCGGGCGCAGCGCCCGCCTCGTCCTCGCGCCGGATCATCTCGCCGGCGAGCGCGAGGTAGGCCAGCGCGCCGCGCGACTCCTTGTCGTGGTAGAGCGCCGGGCGGCCAAAGCTCGGTGCTTCGGCGAGCCTGACGTTGCGCGGGATCACGGTCCTGAACACGAGGTCCCCGAAGTGCTGGATCAGCTGCGCGCTGACTTCGTTGGCGAGGTTGTTGCGCGGATCGAACATCGTGCGCAGGATGCCCTCGAGCTTGAGGTCCGGGTTGATGCTGGCCTGCACCTGGTCGATGGTGCTGATGAGCGCGGAGAGGCCCTCCAGCGCGTAGTACTCGCACTGCATCGGGATCAGCACCGAATCGGCGGCGGCGAGCGCATTCACCGTCAGCATGTTCAGCGCCGGCGGGCAGTCGATGAGGATGATGTCGTAGCGCTCGCGCACGCGCGTGAGCGCGAGCTTGAGCTTGATTTCGCGACCGGTCAGCAGCGTCAGCAGGCGTACTTCCGCGGCCGTGAGGTCCTGGTTGGACGGCACGAGGTCGAAGCCCGCCGGGTCGCAGCTGACGAGCGCGTCGGGCACGGCGACCGTGCCCATCAAGACGTCGTAGGCCGAGTGGACGACGGTGGCTTTATCGACACCGCTGCCCATCGTCGCATTGCCCTGCGGATCGAGATCGATCAGGAGGACACGGCGTTTGGTGGCGGCCAGCGACGCGGCCAGGTTCACGGCCGTCGTCGTCTTGCCCACCCCACCCTTCTGGTTGGCGACGGCGATGATGCGATTCATATCGGCCGGGAGAATAGCACCGGGGCTCCCCGGGGTCGCGGCCGCCGGCCGCGGCTCAGCGGCCCCGGACGAGGCGGACGAGACAGCGCTCCTGGTCGAGGCCGGGCACGCTGAGCTTTTCGATGCCGGCGACGGTCCAGCCGGCCTTGAGCTCGGCGATTTCCTCGGCCGGCTCGCGGCCCTTCATGGCCAGCAGTTCCCCGTGCGGGGCGACGAGGTGGCCGGCCCGGGTGGCGAACAGCAGCAGCGAGCCAAGCGCCCGGGAGACGACCGAGGCGGCCTTTGCCTCGGGCCGGTAGTCCTCGGCGCGCACGTGCAGCGCCTCGACATTGGTCAAGCCGAGCGCCGCCGCCGCGAGGCGGACGAAACCGATCTTCTTGGCCGTGCCGTCGATCAGCACGAAGTGCAGGTCGGGATTGAGGAGCGCAAGCGGCAGGCCAGGGAAACCCGCGCCGGTGCCGACGTCGATGACGATCGGCCCGCGCACGAAGGGCTGCACCGACAGGCTGTCGAGGAGGTGCTTCTGGATCATGTCACCGCGGGAGCGGATTGCGGTGAGGTTGATCCGCGCATTCCATTCGCTCAAGAGATCGAGGAGGTGCAGCAGGCGCGCGGCCTGCCCGAGGTCCAGCGCCACGCCCATGCGGGCCGCCTCGGTCGACAGCGACAGCGCCTCGGCGGACGACGGGCTGGAGGCCTGCGACACGACCTCAGAGCCTGAGGTTGTTGAGCGCGAGATCGCTCTCGCGCAAGAGCACGATGAGCGAGGTGACGATGCCGAGCAGGGCAGTCAGGAAACAGCCCGCGAGCACCATCGACAGGTCGACCTGGAGGAACGCGGTCAGGAACGACAGCGTGATGACCATCGCGAACATCAGGGCGCCCAGTGAGCTCGCGCGCATGGCCCGCTGCAGCAGCCGCGCCCGGAGCCTGAGCACGCCGAGCTCGTGCTCGTGCTCGTCGTCGAGGATGCGGACCGAATCGCCGCGCAGGAACTTCGCGCGGTCCATCACGTGGCCGAGGCGCACGCCGATGCTCGAGTTCAGGAGCATGCTCACCGACATGAAGAGCACGGGCCCGAGCGCGAGTTCCACGGCACTGGCGTAGTTCGGCGAGGCGAAATTGAACTGCAGCGGCACGCTCGGTTTCCTCCTGGTACCCGGACTTCAGTCGTTCCTGACGAGCACGGCGACGAAGTCGCGGACCGGCATCGCGTCGGTCACGGCCGGCTCACCGAAGAGCGCCAGCACGCGTCGGGTCTGCGCCGGTGAATAGTGCGCCGCCACCGAACTCTGCCACTTGTCGATCAGGAGCGGAATCCCCTCGGCGCGGCGCCGGCGGTGGCCGACGGGGAAGTTCACCTCGACACGCTCGGTATGCGTGCCGTCGCGGAAAAACACCTGCACGGCATTGCCGATGCTGCGCAGGTCGGCCGCGAGGTACTCGCGGCTGAAGCGCTCGTTCTCGCGGACTTCGGTGACGGCGCGCAGGGCGTCGACGCGCGGATCGCCGGCCACGTCATCCTCGTAGTCGGCGGCCGTCAGCCGCCCGTGCAGGAGCGCGATCGCGACCATGTACTGCAGGCAGTGATCGCGGTCGGCGGGATTCGCGAGCGCGCCGGTCTTGTCGATGATGCGCAGGGCCGATTCCTGGGTCTCGATCACGACCCGGCTGACCTCGGCGCTGCGCTGACCGACCGCGGGGTACAGGGCCATGGCGCATTCGACCGCGGTCTGGCCGTGGAACTCCGCCGGGAAGCTGATCTTGAAGAGCACGTTCTCCATCACGTAGGAGCCAAACTCCTGCCGGTAGGAAAGCGGCTGGCCGCCGAAGAGCGCATCGCAGAAGCCAAAGCGCGGGGCGGACAGCGCCGTGGGATAGCCCATTTCCCCGCGGCGGGCGAGGAGCGCGTGGCGCACGCCGCGTGCGGTAGCGTCCCCCGCCGCCCAGCTCTTGCGCGAGCCGGTGTTCGGAGCCTGGCGGTAGGTCCTGAGCGTGCCGCCGTCGATCCAGGCATTGGATACCGCGTTGCCGATCTCCTCCAGCGAACCGCCGAGCAGCGCGGTCACGACCGCGCTGGTCGCGACGCGCACCAGAATGACGTGATCGAGGCCCACGCGGTTGAAGGAGTTCTCGAGCGCGGTGACGCCCTGGATCTCGTGCGCCTTGATCATCGCGGTCAGCACGTCGCGGACCGTCGGGCCCGCCTCGCCACGGCCGAGCGCCTGACGCGACTGGTAGTCGGCAGTGGCGAGTATGCCGCCCAGGTTGTCGGACGGATGGCCCCATTCGGCGGCGAGCCAGGTGTCATTGAAGTCGAGCCAGCGGATCATCGTGCCGATGTTGAAGGCCGCCTGTACCGGATCCAGTTCGAGGGACGTGCCGGGCACGCGTGCACCGCCGGGCAGGGTGGCGCCCGGCACGACCGGCCCCAGCACGCGCTGGCAGGCGGGATAGGCGAGGGCCCGCAGGGCGCAGGCGATGGAGTCCATCAGGCAGAGCCGTGCCGTGTCGTAGGCAAGCTCCGAACGGATCGGGACGTCGCGCGCGTAGCGCGCAATCGAGGTCAGCACCGCATCGGGTGCCGGACGGACGTCGGTCGGGTGATCGTGGGCGACGGTGCGGCTTCCTCTGGCGGGTCGTCAGCGGGACGAACGGTCGCGCCACGGTGGACGCGCGCGCCAGGCATTGTAGCGGACCCGACGTGCCGCGGCGGCGGCGGGGCTTGCGGTCAGGGGGCGCGCGCGCGGCGCTCGAGCCAGACGACCAGACCCTGCGCGTTCAGCTCGACGTCGGGACGCAGCAGCCGGCGCCGGTCGGCAGCGCTGCCCCGGTAACCGTGCGCCTCGAGTTCCGCGTCGAGGAATTCGTAGAGCCGTGCGGCGATCGCCTGCTCGCGGCGGTCGGCGGGTTCATCCGCCGAACCGATCGCGATGTCGACCAGGCGGTCGACGTGCCGGGCGAGCGTGACGGCCGTTGCCGCCACCGGCGTGATGCGCCCGTAGTGGGTCAGGAACACGGCCGCGGGCCTGAGCGCCGCGATGCGCGCGATCGAATCCTTGAGCTGGTCGGGATCGAACTGCGAGGGCGTGGTGGTCGGAAAGACGAACGGCCGACCGTCGACGTCGAATTCGCGGTACGAGATGCCGAAGGTGTCGCCGGTGAAGACCGCCTTCGCGCCGTGGTCGACGATCGCGACGTGGTGCAGGGCGTGGCCGGGCGTGTGCAGGAAGCTGAACGGCCGGCCCGCAAGCTCGAGACGGAGGTCTTCCGCGGTGGCCAGCAGCCGCTCGCGCGCGATCGGCACGATGTCACCGTACAGCCGCTCGAAGACCGCATCGCCGTAGACCGCGCGCGTCGCCTTGATCAGGCGGGACGGTTCCGCGAGGTGCTCGACACCGCGCGGATGGACGACGACACGCGCACGGGGGAGATGGCGCACGAGCTCGCCGGCGCCGCCGGCATGGTCGAGATGGATGTGCGTCAGGAACACGTAGTCGACCGCGTCCGGCCCGACGCCGTGTTCGGTGAGCGCGGCGAGGAGGCGCGGCACGGCGAGCGAGGTCCCGGTATCGACGAACGCCGCCCGCCCGCCCTCGAAGATGAGGTGGCTCGAGGCGAGCGCCGGGCGGACGTAGTGGACGTCCAGGGCCGTGATGCCCCCGGCGTAGGCAAGATCCGTGGGGTGGACCGCGCTCACGATGCCAGGCTTCCTGCCCCGGGCCGGACGCAGGGTCGGGCCGGGACCGACAGCGTCATCGGTTCAGCGACTCGGCAGGGCTGGCACCCAGAGGCCGGGCTTCTGCGCGGCGAAGTAGCGGGCGACCGCCCGGATGTCCTCGTCGGACAGCGCCGCGGCGAAGCCCTGCATGATCGCGTTCTGGCGCGTGCCCTTCTTGTAGGCGTGCAGCGCCTGCTCGATGTAGTCCGCGTGCTGGCCGGCCAGCGTCGGGTATTCCGGCAGGATGCCGACGCCATCCGGCCCGTGGCAGGCCTGGCAGACCTCGATCGCCTTCGGCGCCGTGCCGACCGGTGCGGGCCCCGACTTCGCCGGCGTCGCCGTGGCAAAGAAGGCGGCGATGTCGCCGATCGTGGCGTCGCTCATCTGCGTGGCCTGGCTGCGCATCGTCGGATGCTGGCGGGCACCGCTGCGGTATTCGGTCAGTGCCGAGACCATGTACTCGGCGTGCTGCCCGCCGAGCTTGGGCACGTGGTAGTCGGGATAGGCGTTGCGGTAGTCGGCGATGGCATGGCAGCCGAGGCAGGTGTAGGCGAGCTTGGCGCCGCGCGCCGGATCACCGGCCGTGGCACCGTCGGCAGCGAAGGCCGCGTTCGAGGCCGGGTAGAGCACTGTCGCCGCCACGGTGACGAGCAGGGCGACGAGGGAACGGGACGATTTCGCTGGCATGCCGGACTCCGCGACTCGCGGACAACCCTATCGCCGTCCGCCACTTAGCCGCGGCATGGTACGTATCCGCGGGCTTTATTTCCACCCGCGCCGGACGGCCGGCCGAGCCGGCCGGTGGAGCAGCTCGCCCGCGGCCGCGGCAGCGGCCGCAAATCCGGCCTGAATACCGTGCGAAATCAGCCGATTGTCGGGACGCGCGATCAGGCCTCGACGACCCTGAGCACGGTGCCCTCGACAGCGATCACGCGCACGCGCGCGCCGGCCGGCAGTTCCGGACCGGACACCGTCCAGACCCCGTCGCCGACCCGCGCCCGGCCGAAGCCGTTATGGATGGGATCCAGCAGTTCACAGACCTGGCCTTCGTACTGCTGGCCGCGCTTGTTGAGTAGCGTCGCATCGGCGGCGGGCCCCGCGCGCCGCCATCGCCGCCAGACGGCAATGGATGCGAGCGAGAGCACGCCGAACAGCACGACCTGGACCTGGCCACCGAGCGGCAGTGCATAGGAAAGAGCGCCGACCAGGGCGGCTGCGATCGCGAACCAGAGGAACACCGCGCCCGGATAAAGCGCCTCCAGGCTGCCGAGCACGAAGGCGAGGATCAGCCAGTGTGCCGGCGTCAGCCAGGGCAGGGTCACGGCGCACCGCCGCCCGGCGGTTCCGCGGTCATGCCCGGCGCCGTGCCCGCTGCCGCTGCGCTCGGCGTGCGCGGCCGCAGGGAGCCGTCGGCGTTACCGCCGAGCGCGGCCTTCGCGAGCTCGCCGATGCCCCCCAGCGCGCCGAGGAGCGCCGTGCCCTCGTAGGGCAGCAGGATGACCTTCTGGTTGTCGGCGGCGGAGACGGCCTTGAACGCCTCGACGTACTTCTGCGCGATGAAGTAGTTCAGCGCATTGACGTTGCCCTTGGAGATCGCGTCCGAGACGAGCGTCGTGGCGCGGGCCTCGGCCTCGGCGGCACGTTCGCGGCCCTCGGCGTCGCGGAACGCCGCCTCGCGCCGGCCTTCGGCATCGAGCACGGCCGCCTGCTTCTCGCCCTCGGCGCGCAGGATCGCCGCCTGCCGCGCACCCTCGGCCTCGAGGATGCTGGCGCGCTTCAGCCGTTCGGCCTTCATCTGCCGGCCCATCGCATCGACGATGTCGGCCGGCGGGCGGATGTCCTTGATCTCGATGCGCGTGACCTTGATGCCCCAGGGGCTCGTCGCGTCGTCGACGACCTTGAGCAGGCGGTGATTGATCTCATCGCGCTTGGACAGCGATTCGTCGAGATCGAGCGCGCCGACGACCGTGCGGATGTTGGTCATCGTCAGGTTGGTCACCGCGACCTGCATGCGGTCGACCTCGTAAGCGGCCTTGGCCGCGTCGAGCACCTGGAAGAAGACGACCGCATCGATGCCGACGATGGCGTTGTCCTTGGTGATGACCTCCTGGCGCGGTACGTCGAGGACCTGCTCCATCATGTTCATCCGCCGGCCGATGCCATCGACGAACGGCACGAGGATGTGCAGGCCGGGCTCGAGCGTGCCGCGATACTTGCCGAAGCGCTCGACCGTGTATTCGTAGCCCTGCGGCACGACCCTAAGGCCGCGGCTGACGGTGACCACGATGAGCAGGATGAAGGCGATCAGTACAGGGATGGCCATGGTCGCGGTCTCCGCAGGCGTTGGATCGGGAACGAGGCTCGATCGACGGTCAGGGTAGAGTCCCGGTGGTCCGGCGCTCAGCCGTGCCGTCGCTTCAGGTGAACGAGGAGGAGCGACACCGCGGCGGGCGTGACTCCCGGCACCCGCGCCGCCTGGCCGACCGTCGCCGGTCGGACCGCGGACAGACGCTCGATGACTTCGGCGGACAGGCCGCGGATGTCGCCATAGGCGAGATCGGCCGGCAGCGCGGCGTGCTCTGCCTGTACCTGGCGCTCGATCTCGGCGCGCTGGCGCGCTACGTAGCCGGCGTAGGTCGCCTCGACGTCGACGGCGAGCGCCACCTGCGCGGGCAGGCGCGGATCGAGCGCCGTCCAGTCCGGTACGCCGATGGCGGCGCAGGCGGTCAGCGCGTCGTGGCTGATCCCGGGCCGGCGCAGGAGGTCGAGCGCGGTCGTGTCGTGCGCGAGCGGCGCCTCGAGCAGCCCCGCCAGCTCGGGCCACGAGCCCTCGCCGCCGGTGAAATGCAGCGCGCGCAGCCGGCCAAGCTCGGCATCGATGGCGCCCGCCTTGGCGGCAACGAGCGCGGCACGCTCGGCGTCGACGAGACCGAGCGTCACCCCCACCGGCGTCAGGCGCAGGTCAGCATTGTCCTCGCGCAGGCTCAGGCGGTACTCGGCGCGACTGGTGAACATGCGGTAGGGCTCGGGCGCGCCGCGCGTGATCAGGTCGTCGATCATGACGCCGATATAGGCCTCGGCCCGGGTCGGGCACCACGGCGCCTCGCCGCGGGCAGCGCGGGCGGCGTTCAGGCCCGCGACGAGACCCTGTGCCGCGGCCTCCTCGTAGCCGGTCGTGCCGTTCACCTGGCCGGCGAGGTAGAGGGCCTGCAGATGCCTCGATTCGAGCGAGGGCCCGAGACCGCGCGGATCGTAGTAGTCGTATTCGATCGCATAGCCCGGCCGTGTGACGTGCGCCCGCTCAAGCCCGCGTATCGAATGCACCACGCCGAGCTGCACGTCGAACGGCAGCGAGGTCGAGATGCCGTTCGGATAGACCTCGTGCGTCTCGAGGCCCTCGGGCTCGAGGAAGATCTGGTGCGAGGCGCGGCCGGCGAAGCGGCTGACCTTGTCCTCGATCGACGGGCAGTAGCGCGGGCCGGTGCCCTCGATCTGGCCGTTGTACAGCGGCGAGCGGTCGCGGGCGGCGTGTATCAGCGCGTGCGTCGCCTCGTTGGTGGCGGTGATGTGACACGGCACCTGGCGCGGATGGTCGGCCGGCACGCCGAGGAAGGACAGCACCGGCAGCGGCTGGTCGCTGTGCTGGGCCTCGAGGCGCGCGTAGTCGATGCTGCGGCCGTCGAGCCTCGGCGGCGTACCGGTCTTCAGGCGCCCGACCGGCAGCGCGAGTTCGCGCAGCCGATCGGCGAGCCGCAGTGCCGCGCGGTCACCGGCACGGCCGCCGCTCGAGGTCACCGCGCCGACGTGCAGGCGACCGCCGAGAAACGTGCCGGCGGTCAGCACGACGGCGCGGGCGGTAAAGCGGATGCCGCCGTCGGTAACGACCCCACCGATGCGCCCGCCGGCCTCGATCAGGTCGACCACCTCGGCCTGGAAGAGCGACAGGTTCGGCGCCTGCTCGAGCGCATGGCGGACGAAGCGGCGGTACAGCGCGCGGTCGGCCTGGGCACGGGTGGCCCGCACTGCCGGCCCCTTGCTCGCGTTCAGTACGCGAAGCTGGATCGCGGCGGCATCGGCCGCACGGGCCATCAAACCACCGAGCGCGTCGATCTCGCGCACGAGGTGGCTCTTGCCGATCCCGCCGATGGCCGGGTTGCAGCTCATCATGCCGAGCGCCTCGATGCTCTGCGTGACGAGCAGCGTATGCGCGCCGGTACGCGCCGCGGCGAGCGCGGCCTCGCTGCCGGCGTGGCCGCCGCCCACCACCACCACGTCGAAAGCATCCGGATGCGGGTATTGCATCGGCGAATCTTGGCCGGCGGGGCCGCCGGCCGCAAGCCGCGCGGCGTGCGCTGCGTCACGGCCCCGGGGCAGGCCGGTAGAGCCGGGCCCGGTGCCATGGAACAATGCCGTATGTCCCTGTCACCACTGGCCGCTCCGCTCGTTGTCGTCCTCTCGGCCCTGTCGCTGGCCGGTCCGTCGGTCGCGGCAGGCCCGTCCGCGAACCCCGCGGTCGCCCTGCACCTCGCCGACTGCCGGCTGCACGCGCCCGGCGCCGGCGCCGGCATCGCCGCGCGCTGTGGCCGCTGGTCGGTGCCCGAGGATTACGCTGTACCGGCCGGCCGGCGCCTGGATCTGAACGTCGCGGTGATACCGACTCTCGGCACCCGCCGCGGCGAGCCGGTGTTCGTGCTCGCCGGCGGGCCCGGCCAGGCGGCGACGTCGTTCTATGCGGCGGTCGCGCCGGCCTTCGCGCTCGTCGCGCGCACCCACGACATCGTCCTGGTCGATCAGCGCGGTACCGGCGGCTCGCACCGCCTCGCCTGCCATTTCCCCGATGACCTGACGCTCAGCCGCACCGGGCTCGCCGAGCTCGAAGGCCTGTCGCGGAACTGTCTCGAGTCACTCGATGCGCGGCCCGCCCACTACACGACGAGCGTGGCGGTGCGCGATCTCGACGCGGTCCGCCAGGCGCTCGGCTATGCAAGGATCAGCCTGTACGGGGCCTCCTACGGCACGCGGGTGGCGCAGCATTACCTGCGCCGCTTCCCCGATGCCGTCGCCGCGGTGATCCTCGACGGCATCGTCGCGCCGACCACGACCGTCGGCCCCGGCATGGCGCTCGATGCCGAGCGGGCGCTGGAACTCGCCTACGCGCGCTGCGCCGCCGCCGCCGCCTGCCACGCCGCCTTTCCGGATCCGGCTGCCGATCTCGCGGCGAGCGAGCAGCGCCTTGCGCACGGACCGCTGGTGCTCGAGATGGCCGATCCGGCAACCGGGGCGAACCGCCGGGTCGAGTTCGGCGCCCGCGAGCTCGCCGGGTCGCTGCGCCTCCTGACCTACACGGCGCGCACCTCGGCACTGATCCCGCTGCTGCTGCACGCCGCCGCGGCCGGCGACTTCCGGCCGATCGCCGCCCAGTTCCTGATTTTCGACCGCGCCCTCGATGACGAGATCGCCTACGGCATGCACAACGCCGTGCTCTGCAGCGAGGACGCGCCGGACTTCGGCCGCGCCGACCGGGCGGCACTGGCGAAGACCTTCCTCGGCACCGTCGAGCTCGACTCGCTGGCCGCGATGTGCCGCCCGTGGCCGGTGGGCGAGCGCGACGCGGACCTCAAGGCGGCGCTCAACGCCCGCGTGCCGGCACTTCTGCTCTCCGGCGAGGCCGATCCGGTGACGCCGCCCGCCGAGGGCGAGCTCGCCGCGCGCGGCTTTCAGGATGTCCGCCACCTCGTGCTTGCCGGCCAGGGTCACGGCCAGCTCGGTACCGGCTGCGTTCCGGAGCTGATGGCGACGTTCCTCAGCCTGCACAGCGCGCACGCGCTCGATACGAGCTGCGTCGAGCGTGTCCGCCCGACTCCCTTCTTCGTCGACTACGCGGGGCCGGCGCCGTGATCGAGGCCCGCGGTCTGCGCAAATCCTTCGGCCCGGTCGCGGCCGTGACGGACGTCGGCTTCACGG
Organism: uncultured Pseudomonadota bacterium; assembly: GCA_903839465.1. Classification (GTDB taxonomy): domain Bacteria; phylum Pseudomonadota; class Gammaproteobacteria; order Steroidobacterales; family Steroidobacteraceae; genus CAIKMS01. Next base: position 5,330 of record CAIMCI010000105.1, on the reverse strand, counting down.
CAGGAGATCGTGCCGTCACGGGCCTCCTCGGACCGAACGGTGCCGGCAAGTCGACGACGCTCCGGATGATCTACACGGTGCTCAGGCCCGACGCCGGGCGGATCGCGATCGATGGCGTCGATGCGCTCACCGAGGCCGAGGCCGCCCGCCGGCGGATCGGCGTCCTGTCGGCGCAGCCGGGGCTCTACCGCGAGCTGAGCGTGCGCGAGAACATCCGCTATTTCGGCGCGCTGCACGGCCTCGGCCGGGCCGAGCTCGCGCAGCGCGTCGAGGAACTCATCGAGCAGCTCGGTCTCGCCGACTGCGCCCTGCGCCGGGCAGGCACCCTGTCGCAGGGCCAGCGCGTCAAGACGGCACTCGCGCGCGCGCTCGTCCATTCGCCGCAGAACGTCCTGCTCGATGAGCCGACCAACGGCCTCGATGTCCCGGCGATCCGCACGCTGCGCGAGATCATCCTGGCGCTCAAAGCCGCCGGCAAGTGCGTGCTGTTTTCCAGCCACGTCATGCAGGAGGTCGGCGCCGTCTGCGATCGCCTCGTGGTCATCGCGCAAGGCCGGGTCGTCGCCGACGCCACGCCGGCCGAGCTTGCCGCCGGCCACGACGGGCGGCTCGAGGACGCGTTCGTGGCCGCCGTCGGCGCGGGCTCCCCGTAATGGGCCGGACGCGGCGCTGGCGGCAGTTCCTCGTCGTGCTCGTCAAGGAGCTGACCGAGAGCGCGCGCGACCGGCGCACGATGCTGACCGCCCTGCTGCTCGGCCCCGTCGGCGGCCCGCTGCTGTTCGCGGTCATGATGAGTCTCGGCATCGAGCGCGGGCAGACCGACACGCACGAGCCGGCACGAATCGCGATCGTCGGCGGGCAGTACGCGCCGGAGCTGACCGGCTTCCTGGTCAGTGCCGGCGCCGAGGTACTCACGATCCCGCCGCGTCCCGCGCTCGACGGCGGGGCGACCGCCGCAGCCGAGGAGGCCCTGAAGGCGAAGCGCGCCCGCGTGGCGATCGTCATCGGTCCGGAGTTCGGCACGAAGCTCAGGGCCGGCAGGCCCGCGCCGCTTGGCGTCTACGCCGACAGTTCCGACCACCACGCGCAGGGCGTGCGCAGCCGCGTCCTCGCCTGGCTGAACGCCTACGGCTCCGGCCTGGCCGCGGCGCGACTGCAGGTGCGTGGCGTCAGCCCGGAGGTCGTCACGCCCTTCAGCATCGACGAGGTGGACATCGCCACGCCCGCCAGCCGCGCCCTCCTGATGCTCGGCATGCTGAGCTACTTCATCCTGCTGGCCACCCTGATCGGCGGCCTGCACACCGCCATCGACATGACCGCCGGCGAGCGCGAGCGCGGTTCCCTGGAGCCGCTGCTCGCGCTGCCGGTCGCCCGCTCGACGCTGGTGCTCGCGAAGCTTTCGGCGGCCTGCGTCTACATGACGCTGGCCCTGTCGATCACGCTCCTGGCCTTCGGGCTCGCCCTGCCCCACGTCGGCCTCGAGGCGCTGGGGATGCGCGCCAACTTCGGGCCGGGCGTCGCGGCACGGATCTTCCTGGTCGTGCTGCCGTTCGTGCCGGTCGGCGCCGCGCTGCTGACGCTGGTCGCCTCGTTCACGCGCAGCTACCGGGAGGCGCAGACCTGGCTGAGCTTCGTGCTGCTGGTGCCCACCCTGCCGATCGTCTTCGCCTCGCTCTACCAGATCGAGCCGCAGGCCCGGTACGTGATCGTGCCGAGCCTCGGCCAGCATCTCCTGATCACCGCGCTCCTGCGCGATGACGGCCTGCTCTGGCCGCTGTGGCTGCTGTCCGCCCTGTCCTGTACAGCCCTGGCCATGGCGCTCGCCGCGCTGTCGCTGAACCTGTGGCGGCGCGAATCGCTGCTCGGGTGAACCTCTGTTCGGGGAATTCCTGAGACGCAGTTCAGGCAGGATTTCTCTTGATTGCTGCATCGCGCCTCCATTTACATAAGTGTCCTGCAGTCCACTACCTGCGCCAGCCAAGAAGCGCGGGGGGATTGCCCGGGGGGAGTCGCATGTTCATCAAGCTTCTGCTGCAGGCGTCGTCGGCGTTCGTCAAGCTGGGCTACGTGGTCGCCATGCTCTGGCTGTACGCGAGCCGGCCGTCACTGATCGCCATTGGCCTGTTGATCGTCTCGCTGCTGGCCGCGCTTGCGGTCACGGCCCAGACCCGGCGCTGAGCGGCGTCCGGTCCAGCAGTCCGCGCAGCCGGGGCAGCTCGGCGGCGGCGAACCGCCGTGCCTCCTCTTCGTAGCGATTGAACCAGTAGCCGCGGCGCACCGACTCCAGGAGGTAGCCCGTGCGCGTCAGCCGACCACCGTGCCACTGGCGCAGCACGTGGAAATACTCGTGCAGTACGAGCTCGGGGTCGGCGCAGAAGTCCGCGCCGCTGCCGGCGAGCAGGATGCGGCCCGGGCGTGTCGTCGCGACCATGCCGCGGTGCAGGCGGGCGTAGCGCGACTGCTCGACGACGACGACGGTGCGCGCGCCGGCGTCGGCGAAGACGGTCTCCAGCGCGGCCAGGAGCGGCTCCGGCATCCGGTAGACGCGTCCCCGCTGCAGGCGCCCGTCACGGCGTTGCATCTCAGTACTCCCGCCGGCGCGTGGCGCGAGCGCGCTTCGCGGTCGCGGTGCCGGTGCCGGGCTGGCAGGTCGGGCAGTAGTAGATGCCGCGTCCGGCGACGTCGGTGCGAAGGACCGTGTCACCGCACGTCCAGCACGGTTCGCCGTCCCGCGCGAAGACACGGTGGCGGTAGGCAGTGAACGGCACGCCACGCGCCTTGAGCCCGGCCGCCCGCTCGAGGTCATTGGTCACGCCGCGGGTGCGATAGGCCTGGCGGGTGAGCGCGAGCGCCGTGTCGGCGAGGCGCTGCCGGTCCGCGGACGTCAGACTGCCGAGGCGCTCCTCGTGGCGCAGGCCGGTGACGTAGAGGATCTCGCTGCGCAGGTAATTGCCGAGGCCGGCGTAGAACCCCTGGTCGAGCAACAGGCCCGCGAGGCTACGGCGCCGGAATCGAGCGTCCTCGGCGGCGGCCCGGACCGCGTGCACCGTCGTCAGCGGATCCAGGAGGTCGACGCCGAGGCGCGCAAGGTACGGGTGGGCGGCCAGTCCCTGCTCGTCGAGCACCTCGATATCGGTTGCCGAATAGAGCCTGGCGACGTGGCGCTCGTTGGCGATCGTCAGGCGCAGCGCGCGAGCGGTGGCCGGCTCGCGGCCGGCCCGCGTCACCTGCCAGCGGCCGTAGAGCTGGTTGTGCGAGTAGACGGTCTGCCCGCCACTGAAGCGGATCAGCATCGCCTTGGCGCGGGGCGTCACGGCGACGATCCGCTGACCGGAAAGGCGCGCGCCGTGCGCCGCAAGGCGCGGCACGAGAAACTCCACGCGCCCGGCGACGCGCCCGACGAGCGCGCGGCCGAGTTCATGGGCCGCGCGGCGGATTTCCGGTCCCTCGGGCATGGCCTAGAGCGCCCTGCCGATGATCATCTTGACCGTCAGGCGGTCGGCGCCCGCCCAGCCGTAGCCGACGCCGACGTGGAAATCGAAGCGGTAAGGCAGCGGTGTCTCCAGCACGCCGTAGACCGTGTGCTGCATGCGGTCGGCAGGGAGCAGGTGGCTCAAACGACCGAGGTCCGCGTAGTACTCGAGGCCGGCCGCGGTGTCGGGCGAGAACCGGCGCAGCGCCCGCATCTGCCACGCCAGATCCGGCGCACCGCCGCGCGCGCCCGCGTTGAGCGGCAGCTCGAACGTCGGATTGACGGCGAGCAGCCAGCGGTCGTTGGTCGAACCGACCATGGTCCGCACCTCGAGCTTGTCGGTCGCCTGGTCGAAGCGGCGCTCGACGTGGCCGAGTTCGACGTTCACACCCGCGAACGGCCCGCCCGTGGTTTCGTGCGACACGGCGATCCACTTCAGGCGTGCCTTGATGCCGGCCAGCGTATAGCCGTGGTCGGGATCGTAGACGGTCGGCAGGTAGAGTCCCGCCTCAAAGTGCGGCGAAAGGCCGCGCGAGAACTCGAACGTGCCGCGCACGCCGTGCGTGGCGACCGTCTCGCCGGGATAGTCGGACGTCGGGCGCCCGGACGGCGTCGTGTTCAGGTGCAGTTCAAGGCCCGACTCGCCCGGCTTGTCGAGCGAGTCGTCATAGACCTGGATTTCATCCGGCAGAGCGGCGATGGCCAGGGAACTCGCGGCGAGCATCAGGCTCGCGATCAACCGTCGGCTTGTCCGGAATCCTCGACGGGCAGCGGCCAGTGGTCGTGCGAGCAGCGGGTTCCTCATCGAGGCATTTTATCGCCGCTGACGCGGAAACGACGGCTTTAAACGTACTGGACTCGAACTGTTCGAAACGCCTGACGGCCTGGCTTACGTCCGCCTGAGGTGCTCCCCGATTTCGTCCCGTTTCTCGTTAGAGCCCTCGGTTTACGGCGAAGGCTTCACCGAATTTGTCCGGTTCTGACCCTTGGCTGCCTTCCGGGAGGGTCCGCTTTGCGACCGCCAGTTCCGGCCTGTCGCTCTCCAATCTCAAGTCGGGCCTTAGAGCTACCGCGCCTTACTGAGCCGTTCGGCCATACGCGTTTGCCAGCCAGGGCCCGTGGCTTTCCAGCGAGCGATGACGTCTGCGGGCAAGCGGAGCGAGATCAGCTGACGGGGATTGGAGGAAACGGGCCGGCCGCCTTTATTAATCTTCGCGCGCGCGAGCATCTCGGTGGTGAGCTGCGGCAGCTCGTCATATTCCTTTGCCGAGATTACGTGCGCATCCACCTTCGCGAGGTCAGATTTCAAGGAGCGGCGTGATCCGCGCTTTTTCGCGCTCATTGGCTTTCCTCATGCTAAACACGTGTCGAGAGGCGCCACGCGGCGTATAGCCTACGACCACTAGTCGGTCACGCAGCAGACCGTAACAAATGATGCGAATCTCGCCGTAGTTCCTTCGAATATCCTCCACCTCAAGGGTGACGCCTTCGAAAACCAAGGCCGCATCGGCAAAATCGAGCCCACGATCCGCAAGAGCTTTTTCTCGCTTAACCGGATCAAAGGTGATTTTCACTGGGTTATTGTATATACAAGAACCCTCCGCCGCAAGCGCGATATATTGTCGTTTTAGCTAGGAAATCAGGGTTGATTCTGTACCCAACGACGCGCCCCATAACAGGGATTTTGCCCACACGGCTCCAGCTGGGTCTCATCCGGTTCTGACCCAGGCTGTGTAAAAACGCTCGCTGCTCTCGTCATCGGCGGCACGCTACGGATGTCGGGTAAAAAGGCGAGAACGTTCTCACGCCCTGATGGCCTCCATCAGCGGCCGGACTCCCATGATCTGCATCACTCGCT
>CAIMCI010000104.1 GCA_903839465.1 uncultured Pseudomonadota bacterium | reverse complement strand
TCCTTCGCCTATTCGCCGGCCCCGCTGTTCTACGGCACCGACAGCTTCACCTACCGCACCTCCGACGGCACGCTGACCTCGGCGCCCGCGACCGTCACGCTGAGCGTCGCCTTCGTCGACCACGCCCCGGTCGCCCTTGCCGACAGCTATGCCGCGACCGAGGAGCAGCCGCTGGTGGTCAGCGCCGCCGCCGGCGTGCTGGCCAACGACACCGATGCCGAGGGCGACCCGCTCACCGCCGCCCTCGTCACCGGCCCGGCCCATGGCACGCTCTCGCTCGGCGCGAGCGGCGCCTTCGCCTACACGCCGGACGCCCTCTTCTACGGCACCGACAGCTTCACCTACCGGACCTCCGACGGCACGCTGACCTCCGCCCCCGCCAAGATCACGCTCAACGTCGCCTACGACGACCATGCCCCGGTCGCGGTCGCCGACAGTTATGCCACCGCCTTCGGCCAGACCCTGACAATCGCCGCGGCCGCCAGCGTGCTCAGCAACGATACCGATGCCGAAGGTGACAGGCTGACCGCCGCCCTGGTCAGCGGGCCGAAGCTGGGCAGCCTGACCCTCGGCAGCGATGGCGGCTTCGTCTACGTGCCGAATGCGGGCGCCTATGGCACCGACAGCTTCACCTACCGCGCCTCCGACGGCACCCTCGGCTCCGGCGTGGCCACCGTCTCCCTCGCCATCGCGGCGCCGGTCTACAAGCCCCCCGTGCTCGGCGCCGATACCTTCTCGATCCTGATGAGCACGGCGACCAGGGTCGCCGGCGCCTCGCTGCTGGCCAACGACAGCGACCCGAACGGCGCCACGATGGCCATCAGCGGCGTCACGGCCGCGCACAACGGGACCGTCACGCTGTCCGGCGGGCTGGTGATGTTCACGCCGACCACCGGCTTCACCGGCACGGCCGACTTCACCTACACCGTCACCGACAGCGTGGGGCAGAGCAGCTCCGCCCTGGCCACCGTGAAGGTCCTTGCCAGCAGCGCCTCCGTCTATTCCATCGGCACCGCCGGCAATGACCTGTTCGACTTCACCGGCCGCACCATCCAGCAGCAGGCGAACGCGCAGGCCGGGAACGACACCATCATCGGTGGCCTCAGCAATGATGGCCTGAACGGCGGCGCGGGCGACGACCTGCTGGTCGCCGGCTACGGCATCCAGTCGCTCACCGGCGGCACGGGCTCCGACACCTTCGCCTTCTCGAAGGCCGTCCTGGCCTCCACCGGCACGCGGACCACCGGCCTCACCGTCATCGCGGATTTCGAGGGCGCCGGCGGCGGCGGATCGCTGGCCGGGCAGGACCACATCAAGTTCACCGGCTTCTCCGCCGCGGCGACGATGAAGTTCGTCGGCTTCGCCGGCACCACCGCGCAGCAGATCTACGAGGTGGACGACGGCAGCTTCGCCGGGCGCTTCCAGCTCAACGTGAGTACCTTCGTCGGCACCACGCATCCGGCGACCGGCGACCTCATCAAGGGCGACTGGTTCTTCGCGTAGCGCGCCAGGGGCGGCGCCGGGCGACCGCTCATACCCAGCCCCTGAAGGTCTGACTCTTGGGGCTTGAGCCGACGCGGGCGGGCGTGATTCATCGGCAGGCATGGCATCTGGGGATGAACCATGCCGGCTTTGATGATTCGGGAAGACCTGCCGCCTGGCGAGCTACGGCGGTTGTCGAAGGCGGAGCGCGACCCGCGGGTGGCGCGGCGCCTGCTGGCGATCGCGGCAGCCCTTGAGGGCTTGAGCCGGGAGGCCGCGGCACGCGTCGCCGGGATGGACCGGCAGACGCTGCGGGACTGGGTGATCCGCTACAACCGGGGCGGCCCCGCCGGGCTGTCGGATGATTGGGGCGACGGTCGCCCTTGCCGGCTGACGGAGGGCCAGCAGGCGACGCTGAAGGCGATCGTACTGCAGGGGCCGGATCCCGAGGCGGACGGCGTGTCGACTTGGCGGCTGATCGACCTCTGCCAGATCGTGCAGGAGCGTTTCGGCGTGACCTACAGTGAGACCGGCATGGGCAAGCTGATGCGCAGCCTCGACCTGTCCTGGCAGACGCCGCGGCCACGCCATGCCAAGACCGACCGCACCGCCCAGGAGCGGTTCAAAAAGGGGGCTTCGCGCAAGCCCTTGCGCAGGTCGCGGCCGACCATCCCGAGGCCGAACGGATCGAGGTCTGGTTCCAGGACGAAGCCAGAGTAGGCCAGAAGGGCCGGATGGTCCGCCGCTGGTTCCAGCGTGGCATGCGGCCGCGGATGGTGAAGGACCAGCGCTACCGCTCGGCCTACATCCTCGGCGCGGTCTGCCCGGCGCGCGACACCGGCGCAGCGATCGTGCTGACCCATGTCTCGGTCGCGGCCATGAACCTGCTGCTTGAGGAAGTCGCCGCGCAGCTGCCGACCGGCACCCATGCAGTCATGCTGATCGACAACGCCGGATGGCACATCGCCAACGATCTGCGCGTGCCGCCGGACATCAGCCTGGTCCACCTGCCGCCCTACTCGCCCGAGTTGAACGCCATTGAGAGGGTCTGGCAGTACCTGCGGGACCGCTACCTGTCGGGCCGGCTGTTCGGCGGCACACGCGCCATCGTCGATGCCTGCTGCGAGGCTTGGAACAACCTCATTGCCGAGACCGGCCGCATCCGGTCGCTGACCGACTTCGAGTGGGCGCGGCAGGTCAGGCCTTAGTCAGCTTGGTATGACAGCAGTGTCGACAGGCCGGCAGCCTTGGCGAGATCCCACCAGTGATAGTCGACGCCATCCTGAAGACCCGCATAGCCTTGCGCGTCGGCTCCGGGTTGACGTTCCAGGACGATCGAACGGCCATTCGGAAGGATGAGCCGCTTCCAGACGAGCAGCACCCGGCGCTGACCGAAGCCGACATCGTTGCTGTACTCGCCGATCAGCCGCGTGCCTTGGGGGACGAGCAGGATGCGCCCGGTCGGGCTGTCGTAGACATGCTCCGTGACCTGCGCGGTGATCTGGCCCGGCAGGTCGGATCGGATGCCGGTGATGAGGGCCGCGGCGATGACGGCGCCGGTCTGAAGCACATAGGGCGATGCCGGACCCATCACTCGATCTGGCGAGACCGTGCGGCGGTCCACGCCCGCATTCAGGAACGCGACCTGGCGATCCTGCGCCGTCGCTGCACCTGGCTGGCCCGGAAGACCTAGCCCAGAGAGGCTCGG
>CAIMCI010000103.1 GCA_903839465.1 uncultured Pseudomonadota bacterium | reverse complement strand
GGTCGCTCCGCCGCCGCCCGCCGTGCACGCGCCGCCCCCGCCGCCGCCGGCACCTCACCCGGCCCCGAAGGCCGAGCCGAAGCCGCCGGCGAACAGCGGCCACGACAAGGAGCACGAGCACGGGGAGCGGCGCCGCTGAAGCGGCCTCCGACCGCGGTCGGCGCTTACTCGATCGTGACGCCGAGCTGCCGGAGCGAGGCCGAGAAGCTCGCCTCGTAGCTCGCCTCGAGCCAGAGCGTGAGATCGCGCGCGTCACGGGCAACGATGACCGGGCAGTCGAACAGCCACAGCGACGCGCAGTCGCGCCGGGCGAGCACGAGGTCGCAGGCAAAACTCGCCCGCACCGGATGAACCGGTTCGCTGGCCGATGCGGCTCCCGGCAGCAGGACCTCGCGCCACTTGCCGTTCACGTCGCTCAGCACGCCGGCGTCGCCGGCCGTTGTCAGCGAGGCAACGAGCGCCGGATCGGCATCCGGCAGCAGCCAGCGCGCCGGCGCGTGGTGCACGGCGAGGATGCTGCCGTCGTCGCGCCGGGTCAGCCGACCGGCATCGCCGGCACCCGCGCCCAGGCAGCGCGGCGCCGAGCCAAAGCCCTGCCACTCGTAGCAGTCGCGCGGCGTCACGAAGGTGGCGCTGGCGTGCCGCAGGCGCGGCCTGACCGAACTCGTGGTAGTCATCCTTTCATCCGTTCGTTGCGCGGATCGACGTGGGCCGCGGGCACGATGCTGACGGCCGTGTCGCCGTCCCGGATCGGGTCGCGGGCCACGAGCGCCGTGCCGTTGCCGGCAAGGCGCCGGGCGACCAGGGCGAGACCCACCCAGCGACCGAGCGTCGGGCTGTACACGGAGGACGTGACGTAGCCGATGCTGTGGACCGAGTCGGCGGTCTCGGTCAGCTGCGCGCCACCGTAGAAGCGCGCCGCGGGGTCGGTTGCGTGCAGGCCGACGAGTATCGGCCGCTCCGGGTCACTCAGTCCCGGACGGCCGAGGAGGGCGACACCGATCGAATCAGGCGCCGCGGCGACCAGGCGGTCCATGCGCAGATCCTGGGGCGTCGTCTGGCCGGTGATCTCGGACGTCGTCAGGTAGCCTTTTTCGACCCGCAGGACGTCCAGTGCCTCAAGCCCGAAGGGCAGGAGACCGCTGCCTGCGAGGCGCGTCCACAGCAGGGGTGCCGCGGCAGGCTGGCAGTGCACCTCGTAGGCCAGCTCGCCCGAGAAGCTCGCGCGCAGGACGCGTACCCGGAAGCCGCCCCAGGTCGTGTCGATGACGTCCATGTGGGACAGGCGGTTGACGGCGGCGGCGCCGCTGCCACCGAGCACCTCGTTCAGCACGGTGCGGCTCGTTGGCCCCGCGACCACGATCACCGACCAGGCCTCGGTGACGTCGGTGAGCGCCACGCGCCGGCCCGCCCCCGCCGTGTCGCGGTGAAACTCGAGATGGGCGAGGACGTGCGCGAGGTGGCTTGAACTCGTGGTGGCCAGGAAATGGTCGGCAGCGACGCGCAGCAGGAGGCCATCGTCGAGCACCATGCCGTCCTCGCGCAGGAGCACCGCGTAACGCGACCGGCCGACCGCGATCGAGCTCGGCCGACCGAGATAGACCCGGTCGATGAAGGCGGCGGCGTCGGCGCCGCGGATCTCGATCTTGCCGAGCGTCGAGGCATCGCAGATGCCGCCGCTGCTCCGCACGCGCCCGGCCTCGACGATGCAGGCCGCAGCGGCGCTCGCGCCGTTCGCGGTGTAGTAGCGTGGCCTGAGCCAGCCACCCATGAGTTCCAGTTCGCCACCGGCCGCGGCGTGCAGTTCGTGCAGCGCCGTCCGCCGCGCGGGCCGCAGTTCGGTCGCCGTCCGGTGGCCGATGAGCGCCTGCATCGGCACCGGCTGGAACGGCCCGCGGCTGCGGCTCAGGCCCACCTCGGCCGGCGGCAGGCCGCGGAGTTCCGCGACGACGGCGGCACCGAGCGTGCCGCCGGTGCGGCCCTGTTCGGTGCCCACGCCGAGGGTCGTGTAGCGCTTCACGTGCTCGATGTCGATGAAGCCTTCGGCCAGGGCCTGGCGGAGGTCAGCGACGGTGACGTCGTTCTGCAGGTCGACGAACTGGCGCTTCTCGTCCGCGGCGTCGGCAGGCGAGCGAAAGTACGGCTGCAGCGCCGGTGGCGCATCGGCGCCCAGCACGATCGGTGTCGCCGCGAAGTCCGCGCCGGTATGCCGCGCGCGCCCGGCGAGCTGCTGGCCGGCCGCCTGCGCACTGGCGATGACGGCGCCAAGGTCGGTGTGGCCGGCGGCGGCGCCGCACGCCAGGCGCCACTCCGGCTGATCCTCGGCGGTGAAAGCCGCGAGCTCGGCACGGTAGTCCGGCCGGCCGCCCGACTGCAGGCCGGCGTAGACGTACGGCGACCAGCCGCCGCTGACGAGCAGGGCGTCGGCGGGGATGCGCCGGGTGCGGGTCGGCGCATCGATCGCGGCGACGGTCACGGCGCGAAGTTCGGGGCTGCCGAGCGCTGCCGTCACGGTGTGGCCGAGGAGGCACTCGACGCCGTCCGCCATCAGGAGCGGGCGGAGCGGCGACTCGGCCACGGTACGCGTATCGATGATCGCCAGGACCGGCACGCGGGCCTCGCGCAGGCGGCGGGCGGCCGCATACAGCCGGTCGTGATTGCCGAACAGGACGACGGCGCGGCCGGGTGCCACGCCGTAACGCGCGAGCAGGCGTTCGGCGGCGCCGACGAGCATCACGCCGGGCCGGTCGTTGTCGACGAAGGCGATGCTGCGCTCGACGGCGCCCATGGCGTTCACGAAGAGCGGCGCATGGACTCGATACAGCGTGTCGTTGCCCGGCATGCCGGCCGGTTGCTGGTGCGCAATCGCCAGGCTCTCGCCGACCGTGGTCAGCGCGGTGCTGGTCAGGGTGACCACACCCAGCCCCTCGAGGGACGTGACCGTACGCTCTACCCAGGCCAGAGCCGGCTCGCCATCGATGGTCGCCGCCTCGAACTCGAGTTCGCCACCGAGCACGGGTTCCCGCTCGAGGAGCACGACGCTGAGGCCGGCGCGTGCCGCACCGAGCGCTGCGACGAGCCCTGCCGGTCCGCCACCGGCGATCACGACATCGGCGACGAGGTGGCGGACCGGCACGGCCGGCAGCGTACTGGCACCCGGGGCATAGCCGAGACCGGCGAGCTTGCGGATCAGCGGCTCGTAGGTACGCCAGGAGGGCCACATGAAGGTCTTGTAGTAGAAGCCCGCGCCCCAGAACGAATTGCCGAGACCGAGCAGCGTGGCGGCGAGGTCGTAGCGCAGCGACGGCCAGCGGTTCTGGCTGCGCAGCTCAAGGCCCGGGGCGACGAGCAGCTGCGGCGCCGGTACGTTCGGCACGCAGGCCGGGTCCGGTCCGACGGTCAGAAGCGCATTCGGTTCCTCCGGGCCGAGCGCCAGGAAAGCGCGCGGTCGCCGGTACTTGATGCTGCGGTTGAGGAGGCGCACGCCGGCCGCCCAGAGTGCCGAGGCGGCGCTGTCGCCGCGCTGGCCGGTGTAGTCGCGGCCGTCGAAGCGGAACGTGACCCGCTCCGCCGACAGGCGCGTGCCCTGGCGCAGGGGTGCGCTCGCGCTCACGGTGCGCTCCCGGTCAGCTGCCGGACCTCGAGAATCCGGCCGGTCGACGGATTGCGCCGCACGTACAGCCAGGCGCGGCAGCCGTAGCGGTGCTGCCAGTGCTCGTGGCTGTCGGTGGGATCGTCGCTGCGCAGGTAGACCTCCTCGAACGCGCCGCCCGGGACGTTCGGCAGGGTCTTGTGGAAGCTGAACTCCTCCAGCGGCCGCGGGCCGCAGAACGGACAGCCGAAGGAGCTCACTGGCGCAGCGGGAACGGTCCCGCCCCCTTCTCGTCGAGCATCCGTCCCGCGGCAAAACGTTCCGGCGCGAACGAGCGGATGAGGTCGGGGGCCTGCCCCGTAGCGACCAGGGTCGCGCAGGCGGCGCCGGAGGCGGGAATCGCCTTGAAGCCGCCGTAGCACCAGCCGCCGTTCAGGAACACGTTGTCGTAGCCCAGGCGCCCGACCAGCGGACTGCCGTCCATGGTCTGGTCGTTGGTCCCGGCCCAGTGGCGCAGGATGCGAAGACCCGCCACCTGCGGGAAGAGCGCGACCGCGCCCTGCACGACTTCCTCGAGCCGATGCCAGAGCGGCTCGCGCGTATACGAGGGGAAACCGTCCAGCACGCCGCCCATCACGAGGCCGCCCCGATCGGACTGCGACATGTAGACCTCGGCGTGGCCGTACATGTAGCTCACGACCGTCGACACCAGCGGCTTGATCGGCTCGGTCACCATGGCCTGCAGGAGGTGTGTCTCGACGGGGAGCGGGATACCGAGCATCCGGCCGATGGCACCCGTGTGGCCCGCGACCGCGAAGACGACCCGTTCCGCCCGGATGGCACCGCGGCTCGTCTCGACGCCGGTCGCGCTGCCGGCCGCCGTCGACAGGCCGGTGACCTCGCACTCCTCGATGATGTCGACGCCGAGCGCGGCGGCCGCGCGGGCATAGCCCCAGGCGACGGCATCGTGGCGGACCGTGCCGCCGCGGCGCTGCAGCAGGCCGCCGACGATCGGGTAGCGCCGGGGCAGCGAGGGATCCAGCTCCGGCATGAAGCGCCGGAGTCCGTCGCGGTCGAGGAGTTCGGCGTCGATGCCGGCGAGGCGCATGGCGTTGCCGCGCCGCGCGTACATCACCATCTCGTCGTCGGAGTTCGCGAGATCGACCACGCCGCGCGAGCTGTACATGACGTTGAAGTTCAGGGTCTGCGACAGGTTCTCGTAGCGGCGCAGCGAGTCCTCGTAGAAATGGAAATTGTCGGGCAGCAGGTAGTTGGAGCGCACGATCGTCGTGTTGCGACCGACGTTGCCGTAGCCGATGACCTTGCGCTCGACGACGGCCACTCTCTTCAGGCCGTGGTCGCGCGCGAGGTGGAAGGCGGTGGCGAGGCCATGGCCACCGCCGCCGACCACGACCACGTCGTAGGCGTCCCGCGGTGTCGCGCGCCGCCAGAGCGGTCCCCAGAAATGGCGGTCGAATCGCGCCCGCAGCAATGCCGCTGCCGAATAGCGCGGTGCGAGCTCGCTCATCCGTCCCTCCCGCCGTGTATCCTGACCGCCGCCCGGCGCGATCCGACGCGGGGCGCTTGCCTTCGAAACCCGCCGAATTGTACTGTGCCACGCGCCCGCCTGTGCACTCAATTCTTGAGGAAGCTTCGGTTTTGGCGGGACGGGCAGGAATCAGTGGCCGGCATGGCGGCCGGGTTTACCGAGGGCAGACCTTTGAAAACGCACTACCGGGTAGTCATCATCGGCGGCGGCATCGTCGGCGCCAGCGTCCTCTACCACCTGACCCGCGGCGGCTGGCACGACGTGGCACTGATCGAGCGGGCGGAACTCACCGCCGGCTCGACCTGGCACGCGGCGGCCGGCTTCCATGCCCAGAACCACGACTCGAACATCGCCGCGCTCCAGGCCTACACGATCGCGCTCTACCCCGAGATCGAGCGGGAAAGCGGGCAGAGCGTCGGCATGCGCAAGGCCGGCGGCTTCAGCCTGGCGGGGAGCCGGGAGCGTTTCGAGAGCTTGAAGGCCGAATGGGCCCATTTCCAGAGCCTCGGCCATCCGACCGAACTCGTCACGCCAGCGGAGATCGCGGCGCGCTGCCCGATTGTCGATGTCTCCGAAGTCTACGGCGGCCTGTGGGACCCGAACGAAGGCCACATGGATCCGCACGGCACGACGCACGCCTATGCCGGTGCCGCCCGCAAACGCGGCGGCGAGGTGATCCTGCACAACCGCGTCCTGTCGCTGAAGGCGCTGCCGTCGGGCGAGTGGCGGGTCGAGACCGAGAAGGGCGTCATCACGGCGGGTCACGTCGTCAACGCCGCCGGCCTCTGGGCGCGGCGGGTCGGCCGGATGGCGGGCCTCAACCTGCCGGTCACGCCGATGCAGCACCACTACCTGCTCACCGAAGACGTGCCGGAACTGGCCGCGCTCAGCGAGGAGATGCCGGCGGTGACCGATCTGGAGGGCTACACCTACCTGCAGCAGGAACGAAAGGGCGTCCTGCTCGGGATCTACGAACTCAATCCCCGGCACTGGAATGTCGAAGGCGCGCCCTGGGACTACGGCATGGAGCTGATCCCCGAGGAGATCGACCGGATCGCCGAGGAACTCACCGTGGGCCTGAACCGCTTTCCGGCGCTGCAGCGGGTCGGCATCCGCAAGTGGGTGAACGGCGCGTTCACCTTCACGCCGGACGGCAATCCCCTGGTCGGGCCGGTGCCGGGCCTGCGCAACTACTGGGTTGCCTGCGGCGTCATGGCGGGCTTCAGCCAGGGCGGCGGCGTGGGCCTGTCGCTCGCCAACTGGATGATCGACGGCGATCCGGGCGCGGACATCTTCGGCATGGACATCGCCCGCTACGGGGCGTTCGCGGCCAACGACCGGTATCTGCGCGCGAAGACGCGGCAGTTTTACGCCCGCCGCTTCGTCCTGTCGCACCCGAACGAGGAGCTGCCGGCCGGCCGGCCGCTGAAGACCTCGCCCGCCTACGACGTGCTGGCGGCAGCCGGTGCCCGCTTCGGCGTCAGCTGGGGGATGGAGTTCCCGCAGTACTTTGCGACCGGCGAGCCCGGCTTCGTCGAGACGCCGAGCCAGCGGCGCTCGGATGCCGAACGCTTCGTCGCGGCCGAGGTTCGGGCGACCAGGGCAGCGGCCGGCCTTTGGGAAACGGCGATCTACGCCCGCTACCGGGTCACCGGCGAGGGTGCCCGCGCCTGGCTCGACCGGCTGCTCGCCTCGAAGCTGCCGGCGCCGGGTCGGGTGCGTCTCGCGACCATGCTCAAGCGCAACGGCAACCTGGCCGGCGACCTGACCGTCATGCAGCTCGAGGACGGCGACTACTGGATCGTCGGTTCCTACTACCTGCAGGCCTGGCACTGGCGCTGGTTCCAGGAGCACCTGCCGGCGACCGGCGTCGTGCTCGAGAACGTGAGCGACCTCTGGACCGGCTTCTCGCTGTCCGGCCCGCGCTCGCGCGACATCCTCGCGGCGCTGACCGCTGCCGACGTCTCGAATGCAGCGCTGCCGTTCATGGCCGCGCGGCGACTCGAGGTCGGCACGAGCGAGGCCATCGTCG
>CAIMCI010000102.1 GCA_903839465.1 uncultured Pseudomonadota bacterium | reverse complement strand
CGGCACGACGGCGTCGCCGCGGCGCGCCTTGAGCTTCGGATCGCGGAACGGACCTTCATCGCCACCGAGCTTGCGACCCTGTTCACCTTCGCCGATCTCGGCATCCAGCTCATCGTCGACGAGGTCGGCCGCGCGGTCCTGCCGCTCGAGCGTCTGGCGCGGGCACCGCTCTTCGCGATGCAGCTCGACCGCGCGTGGGTACTGAACGCCGCGACCGACGGCATGGCGCGGCGCATCTGCGAGGCCGGCATCGCAATCTCCCACTCGCTCGGGCTCTTGGCGATCGCCAGCGGCATCGACACACCGGTCCAGCTCAACACGCTGACGGCCCTCGGCTGCCAGCTCGGCATGGGCGATCTCTACGCGCCGGCGGCGCAGCAACATAACGACGGCAGCGCCGCGCAAACCGCGATTTAACGGCGGATTATGCGACGCCCGTCGCAGGCCCCGGCGCCGAAAGCGCATGCAGTACCGGGTGAGGCCGGGCCGGATTTGGCATCAATGGCCGAACGCTCGATTACCGCGCGGCGAAGGATCAATGACATGGACCGTACGCATCGCGGCCTGCATCGCCGGCAACTCGCCTCGGCACTCGCGTGCACCACGTTCGCGGCCTTCACCGCCGCCTCGGGCGCGACCAAGGAGTCCTACATCGTCCAGGCCGGCACGGTGCCGGTCGCCAGCCGCGAGGTGCGCGCGGTCGGCGGCGCCGTCGGGCGGCACCTCGAGGTCATCCACGCGGTCTCCGCCCAGCTCACGCCGCAGCAGGTCGCGCGCCTGAGCGCCATGCCGGGCGTGCGGATCTACGGCGATCGCTCGGTCAACGGCAATGGCGCTGCCAAGGGCCCGAAGGGCAAGGCGTCGCTCACGGCACTGAAGGCCGACCTTCGCTACGAATTCCAGGCGCTCGGCATCGACTCGCTGCACCAGGCGGGCATTACCGGCAAGGGCGTCACGGTCGCCATCCTCGATTCCGGCCTGTGGGTGCCGGCCGGCGGCTTCGCCACAGCGGACGGGGATTTTTCGGACAGTTCCGGCAAGGCCCGGGTCATCGCCTATTACGACCTGTTCGGCACGACCGGACCGACGCTGAGCGCACCGAAGACGGTGTCCGACCCCTACGGCCACGGCACGCACGTGACGTCGATCGCGACCAGCTCGCTGAAGGGTCAGTCGGGCCTCTATTCCGGCATCGCGCCCGGCGCGCAGATCGTCGTCGTGCGCGCCCTCGACGGCGCCGGCGGCGGCAGCTATTCCAACGTCATCGCCGGCATCAACTGGATCGTGCAGAACCGCTCGGCGCTCAACATCCGTGTCCTCAACCTGTCGCTCGGCGCCACGCCGCAGTCCTACTACTGGGACGATCCGCTGAATCAGGCGGTCATGCGGGCCTGGCAGGCCGGCATTGTCGTCGTGACGGCGGCGGGCAACTCCGGTCCCGCGGCGATGACGGTCAACGTACCCGGCAACGTGCCGTACGTGATCACGGTCGGGGCGATGACCGATTCCGGCACGCCGCAGGACATCACCGACGATGCCATCGCCTCGTTCTCCTCGACCGGACCAACGCTTGAAGGCTTCGTCAAGCCGGAGGTCGTCGCCCCGGGCGGTCACATCGCCGCGAACATGGCGACGTCGAGCTACCTCTACAAGACGTATGCGGCCGACGGCGGCTTCACGAACCCGGGTGGCGTGTACCAGCCGTTCTTCGCCCTGTCCGGCACCTCGCAGGCCGCGGCCGTGACGACCGGCGTGGTCGCGCTGATGCTGCAGTCGAATCCCGCGCTCACGCCCGACCAGGTCAAGTGCCACCTGATGGCTTCGGCCACCCCCGCGGTGGCCCCGGGCGGCACGCTCGCCTACACGGTCTTCCAGCAGGGCGCGGGGCTCGTCAATGCGATCAACGCCATCCACAGCCCGGCCACGAACTGCGCCAACCAGGGCCTGAACGTCGCCGCCGACCTCGCCGGCACGGCCCACTTCGGCGGGCCGGCCAACCAGGATGCCAGCGGCAATTTCTATCTGATGGACCTCACCGCCGGCACCTACGGCACGCCGCTCGCCGGCGACGGCTTCACGTGGTCAAAGTCCTGGACTCCGTCACAGCTCGCGGCCTGGTCGGCGGGCTACGCTTGGTCGAGCGGCTTTACGTGGTCGAAGGCCTATACGTGGTCGTCGGGGTTCACCTGGTCGAAGGGCTTCACCTGGTCCAAGGGCTTCACCTGGAGCAAGTCGGTGCCGTGGTGGGGCACGACGGGCGCCGCGAGCGCCGCGAGCTCCGCGGCGTCGGTCGAAAAGTGGGCCCCCAACGAGTGAAGCCATGGCTTCGCCGGGGCTGAGGAACGGGAATGAGCGAGCGTCGCCGAGGGCAAGCCGGG
>CAIMCI010000101.1 GCA_903839465.1 uncultured Pseudomonadota bacterium | reverse complement strand
TTGTCCCGGAGTCGCTCCCAGGCCTCCTCGTCGGCGTACAGGTCGAGCGTCCGGTCCATGGCCCAGGTCAGGCCGGCCGCATCGGCGTGATCGAACAGCACGCCGGTGCCGTGCCCCGTGGCCTGGTCAAAGCTCGCCACCGAATCGGCCAGGCCACCGGTCCGGTGCACGACGGGTACCGTTCCGTAGCGCAGGCTGTACATCTGGTTCAGTCCACAGGGTTCGTAGCGCGACGGCATCAGGAACGCATCGGATCCGGCTTCGATCCAGTGCGCGAGTTCCTCGCTGTAGCCCCGGTGGAAAAGAACCCGGCCGGGAAACTCGGCGGCCAGAGCCGCAAGGCCCGCCTCGTAGGGGGCCTCACCGGCGCCGAGTGCGACGAGGGCAGCGTCGCGGCGCCGGAACACCTCGCCGACGGCGGCGACCACGAGGTCGATGCCCTTCTGCCACACCAGGCGGCTGATGAGGCCGAACAGCGGCGTGCGCGAGCCGCCGAGGATGCCGAGGCGCGTCATCAGTGCGGCCTTGGCGGCGCGCTTGCCGAGCTTGTCTTCGGCGCTGAAGGGGTGCGCGACGTAGCGGTCGGCCGCCGGATTCCACTCGCGGTAGTCGACGCCGTTCAGGATGCCGCGCACCGCCTCGCCACGGGCGCGAAGGTCGCCGTCGAGCCCCATGCCGAACTCGGCCGTGCAGATCTCGCGCGCGTAGGTCGGGCTGACCGTCGTCACGAGGTCGGCGTAGAGGATGCCGTGGCGCAGCGCGTTGACCCGCCCGGCACGCAGGTCGTCCTGGTGCAGGTAGTGTGCGCCGGCGCCGAGGTTCAGGTCGCGCGCATCGCCGGCCGGGAACTCGCCCTGGTAACCGAGGTTATGGATCGTCAGCGCCGTGCGCGTCGCCGCGAACAGGCGATCCCACGCATAGACCGTGCGCAGTAGGAGCGGCGCGAAGGCGGCGTGCCAGTCGTGCGCGTGGACGACATCGGGCGCGAACTGGAGCCGCTGGCAGGTCTCAAGCGCGACGCGGGTCAGCAGCAGGAAGCGCCGGTGCTCGTCCGCGCCGCTGCCGTAGAGTGCCGCCCGGTCATAGAGCTCCGGGCAGTCGACGAGGTACAGCGCGAAGTCCGCCGACGGATCGCGCGCCTCGAGGACCGAGTAGGTATAGCGATGGGGACCGAGCTCGAGGACCAGGTTGCCGAGGCCCGGCACCGGTCGCCGCTCGATGGGCAGGGCGAGCACGGCGCGGTAGGCGGGGATGAAGGTCGCTACGGCATGGTCCATGGCCGACAGGTCGCGGGACAGCGAGCCGACCACGTCGGCGAGTCCGCCGGTCTTCGCCAGCGGCGAGTATTCGGCCGAAATGAAGCAGATCTTCAGCGGAGTCTGGTCGCCCATCTCCGGAGTATACCGTGCCCGAATGACGGCCCAACGACGGGCCTCAGGGCACCAGACCCTCGGCGCGCCGCCCGTGCAATCGGGTGAAGACCGGCGTGGTCGCCAGCGTCGTGGCCACTGCCATCGTTACCATGATCGCGAAGAGCGCGGGCTGGATCAGGCCTCGCGACAGGCCGATATTGAGGATGATGAGCTCCATCAGGCCACGGGCGTTCATCAGCGTGCCGATGGCCAGCGCGTCTCGATGCGGCTCGCCGGCGAGGCGGGCAGCGACGTAGCAGGCGCCGGCCTTGCCGGCGGTGGCGGCGAGGAGAACGAGGGCCGCGAGCAGCCACAGTGACGGCGTATTGACGAGCCCGAGCCGGGTATTGAGGCCTGAATAGACGAAGAAGAAGGGCAGCAGCAGGGCGAGCGTCAGCGGCTTGATCGAGCGCACGAGTTCCGCCGCGAAGCGCCCGCGCGGCATTGCCGCTCCCATCAGGAAGGCGCCGAATACCGCGTAGATCTGGATCGCGTCGGTGAACCAGGCGCCCAGCATCAGGAGCATCAGCGCGGTCACCAGCGTCGCCATGTCCAGCCGGCCCTCGGCCTCGATGCGACTTCCTAAGGGCCGTAGCAGCGGACGCAGGACGCCGAGGACCACGAGCGCAAAAAGGACCCCGCCGCCGATCGCGTAGATCGCGATCGCCGGCGCGTGGCCAAAGCTCGCGAGCACGATCGCGAGCACCATCCAGGCCGCCACGTCATCGAGGCTGCCGGCCGCGAGCGCCAGCGCCCCGAGCGACGTCCGGGCAAGGCCCTGCTCGACGATGAGGCGGGCCAGCATCGGAAAGGCTGTGATCGACATGGCCGCGCCGAAGAAGAGGACGGCCTGTCCGGTCGTCGTCGCCGGCGAGAAGAGCCGCGGGTCGCCGGCGCAGTAGAGCGCAAGCAGGGCGCCGAGCACGAAGGGCACGACGATCCCGGCGGCCGACACCATCGCCGCACTGCGCCAGCGGGACCGCAGCAGCCCGAGATCGAATTCGGTGCCGACCAGGAACATGTAGAGGACGAGACCGAGCTGCGCAATCACATACAGGATCGGCCGGGTCTCGGGCGGAAAGAGGTAGGCGCTCAGGTCGGGTGCGAGGCTGCCCAGCAGCGACGGGCCGAGCAGGACGCCGGCGATCATTTCGCTGACGACCTGCGACTGGCCGAGGCGCGCGAAGACGAGGCCGGTCAGGCGGCAGGTGGCAAGGATCAGCGCGGCTTCGAGGAAAAAGCGGACCGACAGGTCGTACGGAGTCATGACGGGACGCGGGGCTCTGCTGCCGGGTAGCGCGGTCGAAACCGCCAGCACCAGATCCTAGCACGCGACGCCTGCCCCGCCGGCAAGGCCACGGAGGCCGGTCCGCACGGACACCGGTGTGTCCGTGCGGGCGGCCCGGCAGTCCGGTCCTAGAACCGGTAGCCGACACCGACACCGACCAGCCACGGGTCGATGCGCACCTCCGAGATCTTGGTGCCGTTCAGCTTCACGTCCGAGTGCAGCTTCACGTACTTGACGTCGGCGTTGGCGAACCAGTGATCGGCCAGCTTCACGTCGAGGCCCGCCTGCGCGGCCGGGCCGACGCTCGAGGAACTCAGGTCCAGCTTGCCGACCGTCGGCACCGCGAGATCGACCTTCGAGATCAGCGTCAGGTTGACGCCAAGACCGACGTACGGACGGATGGTCGCGTCCGGTGCGAAGTTGTACTTGGCGGTCAGGACCGGCGGCAGGTGCTTGAACGTACCGATGTCGGTCGGGCCGCCCAGCGCGCTCTTCTCGACCGTGACGGTCTGCGACTGCGGGTAGGTCAGCACCAGCTCCGACGACCAGTTCGGCGTGAAGAAATACTCGAAGTTGATGTCCGGAAGCCACCTGCTGTTGATGTGGATGGCGTCTGCCGGCACGGCAATCGCGGGTATCGCGTCCGACTTGTTGGCCGGGCTCAGATACAGCGCACGTAGGCGAATTTCCCACGGTCCCTCGTCGGCATGCGCCTGGGCCGCGCCCAGCATCCCGACGACACCCATCATGACGGCCGCACCCAGCTTGATTCTTTCCATGGCAGATCCTCTGCATTGACGACGACGTTCGGACACGACCCGATTCTCGTTGCAATGCAATATCCGCTGCCATTCGTACAAATGCGGACGCCGGCGCGCGTTCCGGCCCCGTGCTTTTAAGTGCTAATGAGTCGCAACAGCAATGGCTGGCGACTTCGCCTCGAGCTCGCGGCCGAGGCGGCGCGCGGCGGCAACGAAGCGCGCCGTGCGGACGAGCTTCAGCGGGTAGTACGCGGCATCCCCCGAGTGCATGGAGCCGGCGTTGGTCATGATCACGATGACGAGGTCCTGGTCCTCGAGCCAGCCCATGACGGCGCCAAAGCCGAGTACGCCACCGTCATAGCCGATGAGGCTGCCACCGGCGAGCGGTTCGCGGAAAAGACCGGCACCGGCCTCCTCACCGGGATCGTCAGCGGCAATGGTGGGCTGCATGCGCGCCAGCGCGGCAGCGCTCACGACCTCGCCATCGCGAAGCGCACGGGCGAATTCGGCGAGGTCACTGGCGCTCGCGACCAGGCCGCCGGCCGTCCACTCGGTCGACAGGTTGGAGCGACTGACATCGATGAGTCCCGGTCGCACGACACGGTACGACGAGTGCAGGCCGGCGTCGCGCCGGAACTCCGGTGTGTCGAAGTGGTAGCGGGCCGGCAGGTGCCGGGCGTCGATGGGCTCAAAGCCTTCCATCCGAATGGCGCGCAGGCCGTGCGGGTCAAGGAGCCGCGCGTGGATCTCGGTGAGCGCCTCGTGGCCAGTGACTTTCTCGATCACGAGGCCGAGCAGGGTGTAGTTCGAGTTCGAGTAGGCGTAGCCCTTGCCGGCTTCGTTGGTCGCCGGGTGGCGCCCGTGACGCAGGTAGTCGAGCGTTTCCGCCTTGCCCCACGGCCGGTCGGTGACGAGGTCGGCGCCGCGCCCGCGGCGGATCCAGTCGGCGTCGAACTCCCAGGTGGGCACGCCACTTGTGTGGTTGAGGAGCTGGGCGATCGTCGCGCTGCGGGCGTTCGGGATATCGCCGACGACGTCCGGCCCGAGAACGTCGGCGGCGGTCGCGGTCAGTGCCAGGCGACCCTCGTCGACCAGCTGCTGGATGACGCAGGCCACGAACGTCTTCGTGATGCTGCCGATCCCGTACCAGTACGCGGCATTGCTGCGCGAGCGGTTTTCGAGGTTGGCGTAGCCGACGGCGCCGGTCCAGATCACGCCCTGGCGTGTGGCGAGGGCCGCCGATAGGCCGGGCAGGCCGGCGTCGAGCCCGTCGTTCAGGGCGGCGATGAACTCGGCTTCGGCCGACGCGACCTCGTCGGCCAACGCTGCGTGCCCCGCCAACAAGGCACCCAGGGTGAGTACGGCCAGCAGGACGGCACGGAGCCGGATCGGGCGGTCGGGTGGGATCGGCATGGCGGGTTCCATCCAGGCGTCGGTTCGGTGGCAGGTCTGCGCGCGCGGCGCAAAGACACTATCATGGGTGCGAGGTACGTCGCGGACGGCCCTCGGACCGCGCCCATCGCTCCAGACCCGCCCGCCGAGGACCCGCATGCCCGTCTCCCACGATCCCGACCACCCGACCGATCGCCCCGTCGCGACGACCGATGCCCACGCCACGGACCGGCCGGCAGGCGGCACGATGGCAGGCGCGATGCTGTCGCGCCGCTCGGTGCTGCTCGGCGCATCGGGGATCGCGATCGGTGGCCTCGCTGAGGGGCAGGCGCCGCCGGCGAGCGGCGTCGGCGATGAGCTGACGGAGCTGTCGGCGACCGACGCGGTGCGACACCTCGTGGCCGGCGACATCACGGCCGAACGCTACGCGGAGGCGCTCATCGCCCGCTGCCTCGCCCGGCGTGACCTGAACGCCTTCATCAGCTTCGAGCCCGACCGCGTGCGCGCCGCGGCGCGCGAGGCCGATCGCCGCCGCGCGCAGGGCCACGCGCCCGGGCTGCTGCACGGCCTGCCGATCCCGGTCAAGGACAGCCTCAACACGGCGGACTACCCGACCACCGGCGGTACGTCGGCGCTCCGGTCGTTCCAACCGAAGCAGGATGCGCCGCTGGTGGCCGCCCTGCGCGCGAGCGGCGCGCTCGTGCTCGGCAAGACCAACCTGCACGAGCTGTCGTTCGGCTGGACGAGCAACAACCTCGCGTACGGTGCCGTCCATAACCCGTACGACCCGGCCTGCATTCCCGGCGGCAGCAGCGGCGGCACGGCCGCGGCGGTCGCCGCGCGCATGGCGCCGCTCGGCGTCGCCGAGGACACCGAAGGCTCGATACGCGTCCCGGCGGCGCTCTGCGGTCTTGCGGCGCTGCGGCCGACGACGCGGCGCTACTCGACCGAGGGGGCGGTGCCGATCTCCTCGCTGTTCGACCAGACGGGTCCGCACGCGCGACGTGTCGCCGACCTGTGCCTCTTTGACCAGGCGGTGACCGGCGAGGTGCCGCTGCCGGTGCTGCCGTCGCTGCGCGGCGTCCGCCTCGCGATCGCGCGCCGCTACTTCTTCGACGGCCTCGATCCCGAGGTCGCGCGCGTGACGGAGGCGGCGCTTGCCCGGCTGCACGAGGCCGGTGCCGTCTTTGTCGAGCTCGAGGTGCCCGACCTCGCGCGGCTGATCGAGGCGACGACCGACGCGGTCCAGAACCACGACGTGCGCGTCGAGCTGCCGCAGTACCTCGCGCGCTACGGCGCGCCGGTCGGTTTCGACCAGGTGGTCCGGGACGCCAGCCGTGACATCCGCGAGACCTTCGCCCACGACGTGCTTCCCGGCGGTCCCGGCTTCGTCAGCGAGGCGAGCTACCGGGCGGCGGTCACCGAGCACCTGCCCGCCCTGCGGCGCACGTTTCGCGACTACTTTGCGAAGACGCGGGCGGTCGCGCTGGTGCTGCCGGCGACGATGGTGACCGCGCCGCGGATCGGCGATGAAACCGAGCTCCTCGTCGCCGGCCGGCGGGTCCGCTTCGACATTGCCGTCGCCCGCAATATCGCGCCGGCGAGCACGGCCGGCCTGCCGGGGCTGGTCCTGCCGGCGGGGCTTGCCGCCAACGGACTGCCGGTCGCCCTCGAATTCGACGGCCCGGCCGGGTCCGACCGCGCGCTCCTCGCGCTCGGCGCCGCCCTCGAGCAGGTGCTGCCGCCCCTGCCCGCACCGCGCGGCTGACGTCGGCGACGGACCAAGTCGGTTCTGGATTGTGCGGCGCACATTCCTTATATTGACCTAACTAGTTTTCCGGGGATGCCACCGACGTGAACACACCGCGCGCCCACGACACCGGCCTCCTGCGTCTGGCCTTCCTCTTCCTGCTGGTCGGCGCCGACGGCGCGGCGGTGGCGGAGGACGCGCCGCGCTCCGGTGCGCTCGAGGACATCGTCGTCACGGCGCAGAAGCGCAGCGAGAACCTGCAGAACGTGCCGTTGTCGGTGGTCGCGTATGGCAACGAGGCGCTCGCCGAAACCGGCGTGCAGGACTTCTCGTCGCTGGCCGCGCGCGTACCCGGCGTCACGCTCAACTCGGCGGGCCCGGGACGCAGCAGCTACTCGATCCGCGGCATCGCCTCCACCGGCGGCAACGCGCCGACCACGGGCTTCTACGTCGACGAGACGCCGATCCTGCCCTCCGGCGGCGACGGCGCCAACGCCGGCATCGATCCGGATCTGTTCGACCTCGCGCGCATCGAGGTGCTGCGCGGCCCGCAGGGCACGCTCTATGGCGCAAGCTCGATGGGCGGCACGATCAAGCTCGTCACCAACCAGCCGAACCTGAAGCACGTCGAGGCGGCGGTCCGCGGCGAGGGCTCGACGACCGACCACGGCGGTGGCAACGGCCGGGTCGATGGGATGTACAACGTGCCGCTCGTTGACGATCGCGTCGCGCTGCGGGTGGTCGCCTCCTACAAGAACTTCAGCGGCTTCATCGACCGGCAGGTCGGCGTCTGGGCCCCGTATCCCGGCGTGACGCCGGCCTATCCGGTCTCGCCGTCGGCACCTGCCGCAGTCCTGCATCACGTCAACACCGAAGAGCGTTCGAGCGTGCGCACGACGCTGAAAATCGCGGTCAACGACGCCTTCACGGTGACGCCGTCGGTCTGGATCCAGAACCTGGCGATGGGTGCGCCGTCGGACTTCGACGTGGCGAGCGGCCAGTCGAGCGGGGAGCTTGCGCAGCGCCGGCCGTTCGCCATCTCCGAGCGCTATACCGACCGCTACGTGCTCTCCAACCTGACGATGACCTACGACTTCGGCTTCGCCAGCCTGCTGTCGACGACCTCGTACATGCGCCGCGAGGAGACGACCCCCGACGACCAGACCGAGGGCCTCGAGATCGCCTACCCGCAGGGCAAGTTCCTGCCGAGCGTGTACGCGCCGATCGTCTCGACGCGCGAACTGACCGAAGAGCTCCGGCTGTCCTTCGACAACAAGGACCGCGGCCTCGGCGGCACGGTCGGTGCCTATTTCAACAACAGCAACCGGCATTATTTCGTCAACTACGTCGTGCCGGGCTACGACGCCAACTTCCGCAACACACCGACGTCGATCGCCAACTTCGGCCCCGGTCCGCTGGACGACCTGAACTACTCGCAGCACGGCGACTACGCGCCGAAGCAGTACGCGGTGTTCGCCGAGCTCAACTACCAGCTGACCGAGCGGCTGCGCCTGACCGGCGGGCTGCGCTGGTACGAGCTCATGTACACGACCGAGCGCTTCGAGGACGGCCTGTCGAACGGCGGACCCAGCGTGTCGCGCGGCCAGGCGAAGGACACCGGCTACAACCCCAAGGCAGAGCTGTCGTACCAGGCGACGGCGGACCGGCTGTACTACGTGTCCGCGGCACGCGGCGTGCGGCCGGGCGGCGTCAACACCGACAA
The DNA here is from genome assembly GCA_903839465.1 of uncultured Pseudomonadota bacterium. Taxonomy (GTDB): domain Bacteria; phylum Pseudomonadota; class Gammaproteobacteria; order Steroidobacterales; family Steroidobacteraceae; genus CAIKMS01. The sequence goes on along the minus strand of CAIMCI010000101.1, from coordinate 5,817 downwards.
CCTGGCACAGAAGGGCTGCGGGCAGGACTACGGTCCGTACGGCCCGGACAGCCTGTGGAACTACGAGCTTGGCGCCAAGACCCGCTGGCTCGATGGCGCGCTCACCGCCAATGCGGCGGCCTACTACATCCGCTGGAGCAACATCCAGCAGGGCCGCACCCTGCCGTGCTCGTACCAGATCACCGAAAATGCCGGCAAGGCGGTTGTTCATGGCGGTGAACTCGAGCTCGAAGCGCGGGTGGCCGGCAACTTCACCCTCGGCTTCGGCGTGGGCTACACCCAGGCGGAACTGGCGGTCGATGCGCCGCAGCTCGACGGCCACACCGGCCAGCAGCTCGAGAACGTCCCGAAATGGAACGGCAATGCCAGCGCCAAGTACACCTTTGCCCTGCCGGCCGACTATGCCGGCTTCGTCCGCGCCGACGGCCAGTACGTGGGCGAGTCCTATCCCGATTATGACCGGACCGATCCGGCGACCTTCCAGCGTTCCTACGCCGTGCTCGATTTCAGGGCCGGTGCCCTCAAGGGTGGCGTCGAGTGGAACGTGTTCCTCGCCAACGCGACCAACAAGCAGGCGTACCTGTCGAAGTTCATCAGCGACAACTACGACGCTCCGTCGCGCACCCGCATGTTCACGAACCGCCCCCGGACGATCGGCTTGTCGGTAAGCTACCGGTACTGAGACCGCGCGGCGCTGGCCGCGCGCCGGGCCCGACCGTTGCGGGGTGCGTGCGCGTGAATTCGACACCTGACTTGCCGATGCCGAGCGCGGCGCCGCGCCGGGGGCAGTCCGCGGCGGGTGGCCGCCCGTGACCGGAGCCGCGCGCGATCCGCTGTCCGGCCTGCCGATCGGCCCGGAAGTCGGTGTCGGCGAGGCGTCGGCACCCGCCCGCGTCGTGCTCGAGGGCCGGCACGTGCGCATCGAACCGCTGGATCCGCCGGTGCACGCGGCGAGCCTCTACCGGGAAACCCATGACGCCGACCGGCATGCCCGGTTCCAGTACCTGTTCGAGGCACCCTTCGCCGGTCCGGAGGCGTTCCGGGCGCATCTCGAGCTCAAGGCGGCGAGTGCCGATCCCCTGTTCTTCGTGGTCATCGATCGCGGCTCCGGCGAGGCGGTCGGCCAGCTGACCCTGATGCGGATCGACCGCGGCCACCGCTCGATCGAGATCGGCAACATCCTCTTCGGCCGGCGCCTGCAGGGCACGGCCGGCTCCACCGAGGCGCAGTATCTCGTCATGCGCTACGTCTTCGAGACGCTCGGCTACCGGCGCTACGAGTGGAAGTGCAATGCGTTGAACGAGCCCTCGCGGCGGACCGCGTTGCGGCTGGGCTTTGCGTTCGAGGGCGTGTTCCGCAAACACTTCATCGTCCGCGGTCGCAGCCGGGACACCGCCTGGTATGCGATTGTCGACGACGACTGGCCGTGGGCGCGCGCCGGCTTCGAAGCATGGCTCTCGCCCGCGAACTTCGACGCGGCGGGCCGCCAGCGGCGCCCGCTCGGCGACTGCCGCGGACCGCGGCCACGGCCGGCGGGGTAAGATCCACCGTTTCGCGCCCCGCCGGGGCCTGCCCCGACCGTCTGCCGGAACCGCACCTGCCATGACCGACTCCCCCGTGCCTGCCACTCCGCGTCGCCAGCTGTCGATCTGGCATGCCGCCGCCGTCTGCGTCGGCATGGTGATCGGCTCCGGGATATTCCGCACGACGCCGCTGGCCGCCGAGAACGCCGGCACGCCGGGACTGCTGCTCGTGGCCTGGCTGCTGGGGGGGCTCGTGTCCGTCATGGGCGCGCTCTGCTTCGCCGAGATGGCCGCCGCCTTTCCGGATGCCGGTGGCGACTACTTCTTCCTCCGCAAGGCCTTCGGCGAGCGCGTCGGCTTCCTGTTCGCCTGGTCGCGCTTCGCCGTCGTGCATACCGGGTCAATGGCGCTCCTCGCGTTCGTCTTCGGCGACTACCTGAGCGAGATCGCCCCGATCGGCAGTTTTGGCAGTCCCGTCTACGCGTCGCTGATCATCGTCGTCCTCATCGGACTGAACCTGGCAGGCATCCGTTTCGGGCTGCACGCCCAGGTCCTGCTGCTGTCGCTGACGATGAGCGGGCTGTTCGCCGTCGGCGTGGCCGGGGTGTGGATCGCCGGCCACGGGATTCCGCCGCTCGATGCCACGACCACGAGCCCACCCGCCCATGCGGTCCATTTCGGCACGACCCTGGTGTTCGTGTTCCTCGCCTATGGCGGCTGGAGCGATGCGGCGACGCTGTCGGCCGAGATGAAGGACGAGAGGCGGGGCATCACGCTGGCACTCCTTCTCGGCATGACCATCGTCACCGTCCTCTACCTGTTCGCCAACTGGGCTTTCCTGCGTGGCCTCGGCTTTCACGGCCTGACGGCGAGCCAGGCACCGGCGGCCGACCTGATGCTGCGCGCGTTCGGACCCACGGGCCAGGTCGCGATCGTGGCCGCGGTCAGCATTACCTCGGTGACGGTAATCAACGCGCTCCTGATCGCCGGGGCGCGGACGACCTACGCTGCCGCGCGCGATACGCCGGGCCTCGCGCGCTTTTCCACCTGGCACGCCGTTCGCGGCACGCCGCCGGCCGCGATCATCGGCGTCGGTCTCGTGGCGCTGACGCTCGTCGGCCTCGGCACCTATACCCGGCGCGGATTCTCGACCATGGTCGACTACATGACGCCGGTGTACTGGGGCTTCCTGACCCTGAGCGGCCTCGCACTGATCCGCCTGCGCCAGCGCTACCCCGACGTCCGACGCCCATTCCGGGCGCCGCTGTACCCGTTCCTGCCGCTCGCCTTCGTCGCCAGCAGCCTGTACGTGCTCTATTCGAGCCTGGTCTATGTCCGGCTCGGCGCCATGCTGGCGGTCGTGGTGCTGGTGATCGGTGGCCTTCTGATGCTCGTGCTCGAGCGGCGCTACGGCGGCACGCACCCGCGGGCCGGCGACGGCGGGTGACCGCCGGGGCCGGCAGGCCCCGCTGCCGGAGACCCTACCGGTTGCCCACCAGCAGGGTCGAATCGATGTCCCGGGCGTTCGGACAGCCGGTCAGCGCCAGCGCCACCTGCATCTCGGCCGCGAACAGGTCGAGCATGTGCGCGACGCCCGCCTCGCCGCCGGCCGCCACCGCGTAGGCCCACGGCCGTCCGATCAGCGCTGCCTTCGCGCCGAGCGCCATCAGCCGCACGACGTCAAGGCCCGAGCGGACGCCGCCGTCGGCGAGGATCGTCAGGCGGTCACCGACGGCCTCGGCGATCGCCGGCAGCGCCGCCGCGGTCGACGGCACACCGTCGAGCTGCCGGCCGCCGTGATTGGAGACGACGATCGCATCGACGCCAAGGTCGGCGGCGAGGCGGGCATCGTCGGCATCGAGGATTCCCTTGATCACGAGCGGACCTCGCCACTCGGCGCGCAGCGCCTCAAGGTCCTTCCAGTCGACGCTGGCGTCGAACTGGGTCGCGATCCAACCGAAGAATTCCGCGAGCGTCGCCCGGTCTCCGAAATGCCGGGCGAGGCTGCCGAGGCTGTGCGGCTTGCCGCGCAGTCCGACATCGTAGAGCCAGCGCGGACGGGCGAGCATCTGCAGGCCGCGCTGCAGGCTTGAGCGCGGGCCGGGTGGTGCTGCCAGGCCGGAACGGAAGTCCCGGTAGCGGGATCCCGCGACCGGCAGGTCGACGGTAAGCACCAGTGCCGAGCAGCCGGCGGCCGCGGCGCGGGCGAGAAGATCGCGCATGATGACCCGGTCGCGCATGACATAGAGCTGGAACCAGAACGGCGCGGCGAGGCCCCGGCTCAGTTCCTCGATGCCGCAGATCCCCATCGTCGACAGGCAGAACGCCGCGCCTTTCGCCTGCGCCGCGCGGGCGGCGGCGAGTTCGGCACGCCGGGAATAGAAGCCGGCGAGACCCACCGGGGCGAGCAGCAGCGGCAGCGCGAGCGGCGTGCCGAGCACCGTCGTCGACAGGTCGATGGCCGAAACGTCGCGCAGTACGCGCTGGCGCAGGGCGATCGTGGCGAGGTCCGCTTCGTTGCGGCGCAGGGTCTCCTCCGCGTACGACCCGCCGTCGATGTACTCGAACAGGAAATGCGGCAGACGGCGCCGGGCTACAGCGCGGTAATCAGTGACGGACGCAGCCGGCATCGACGGATCCTCGGTGGCAGGTCAGGCGGGCGCACCGGGGTCCGGCGGCAGCGGTGGGAACAGCTTCCACGCGCCGACGGCGTCCAGCCACGGCAGCGAGGCGTAGTCGGTGATCGTCAGGCCGCCGTCGACGATGACGGTCTGGCCGGTCAGGAACGAGGCGTCGGCAGAGGCGAGGAAGACCGCGACCCGGGCGATCTCATCGGGCGTACCCATGTGCCCGAAGAGCGATGCGCCCCGGTCGGTGGCCGCATTGCCGGCCGTGACCTCGGTCGTGATCCAGCCGGGCGAAATGCCGTTGGCGCGAATCCCGAGCGGCGCGCCCTGCACGGCGAGCGACCGCGTCAGCGCCTCGACCGCGGCTTTCGCGACGCCGTAGTTGCCCCACGTGCCGTGCAGGGCGGCGGTCGAGGAGATGTTAACGATCGCCGCACCCGGACGGCCGCGCAGGTGCGCGAGCGAGTGCGCGGCGACGTGGTAGGCGGGGAGCAGGTTCGCCCGAAGCAGCGTGTCGAGGCGCTGGCCGGCGCCGTCCGTGGCAGACACCGGTGCGCGACGGGTACCCGCCCCGGCGTTGTTGACGACGAGATCGAGCCCGCCGAAGCGGCGGACGACGTTGGCGACAAGTGCTGCCGCCGCGCTCTCGTCGCCGAGGTCAGCGGCAAAGAAGGCCGCCTCCGCGCCGCGCTCCTGCAGTGCCTTCAGCGTGGCCTCGCCCTTGGCGGTGTCGCGGCCGGTGATCGCGACCCGGGCCCCTTCGGCCGCAAAGCGCAGGGCGATACCCCGGCCGATGCCGGAGTTGCCGCCGGTGACGATGGCGATCCTGTCCTGAAGTTTCACGCCGGCAGTGTAGTACACCGCCCCCGGGCGGGCGATGACCCGGGCTCGAGGCGCTTTCCTACGAGCCCGGGCGCTCGCGCGACAGGTGAGCGATGGCCGACTCGCCGAGGCCGTCGGCGGCGAGGCCACGGCTGACGCCGTCGCGGTCGGCGGCCGTGCGGTTCTGGCTCGACTTCCACTTGCCCTCCATCCGGCCGACCTCGATGCGAAAGCCGACGATCCCGGAGAGCATCCGGGTCATGTAGGCCGCGGGGGCGTCCGCGGTCGACCACGGCTGCGACCGCGGCGATTCGTGCCGCGTCGTCAGGGCGTCGACGACCGGGCGCAGCGACTCCGGCTCGTGGTGGAAATGCAGGGTGCCGTGGGCGTGCACCGTCGCGTAGTTCCAGGTCGGCACGGCCTCGCCGTTGACCTGCTTCGACGGGTACCAGTTCGGACTGACGTAATGATCCGGCCCGGTGAAGATGGCGAGTACGGCTGCGCCCTCGGCCACGTCCTGCCAGATCCGGTTGGCGCGTGCCACGTGGCCGGTGAGCGTCACCGCGGAGCCGGTGCGCGCGAGGAGCATCGGCAGGTGATGCGCATCGAGCCCGGCCGCGGTCTGCACGACCAGCGTGGCGAGCGGATATTGGCGCACGAGGGCGTCGAGCTGTTCCGGCCGGTCTTCCCGGAAATGGGCGGGTGTGTACATGGGGCACCGGAGCGCTGGGCTGGCCGCTAGGGTAGCCCAGCCCGCCGCTTCCTGCCGCGGACGGTCAGAATTCGTCCCAGTCGTCGGTGCCGGTCGCGGCGCGCTGCCGGGCCGGGGCCGGCGGTCTTGCCCG
>CAIMCI010000100.1 GCA_903839465.1 uncultured Pseudomonadota bacterium | reverse complement strand
TGGCTGCGCATCCGTTGCTGCGCCAGACGACGTTCAGCGACGTCCTCGACGAGGGGCAGCCGGCCGTCGAGCTGCCGCGACTGGTGACCGGCAGCTGGGTGCACGGCACTCTGTCGACGTGGATCGGCGCCCCGGCCAAGAATCGCGCCTTCGAACTCCTGTGCGCCGCCAAGCGGGCCTACGACGAGACACTCGCCACGCGCACGTTCGTGCCGCGCGAGCGGCGGGCGCTCGAGCAGCAGCTGGCGGTCTGCGAAGGCTCGGACTGGGCCTGGTGGTTCGCCGACTTCAATCCGGCGGCGGCGGTCTCGGACTTCGACGTGCTGTACCGGCGGCACCTGGCACATCTGTACGAGCTGCTCGGCCGCCAGCCGCCGGCGGAGCTCGCCGTGCCGATCGCGACGGGCCACGGCAGGCCGGAGGCCGGCGGCACGATGCAGCGCGCGGAGGCGCACGGCGTTGGCCACTGAGACGCGCCCGGTCCGCTCCGGCGTGCTTCGCGAGCGCGAGTTCGGCGTACTGCTGCACCTGACGTCGCTGCCTGGCGCCACGACGTGGGGCGCTCTTGGCCGCGCGGCGGATCACTTCCTCGACTGGCTCGCCCTCAGCGGTGCCGGCGTCTGGCAGATCCTGCCTCTGGGTCCGGTCGGCGCCGACGGCTCGCCGTACTACGCCCGATCGACGCACGCCGGCAATCCGCGGCTCATCGATGTCGAGGCGCTCGGCGCACCGGGCGCGGGTGCCGGTCGTGAGGGTGATGAGCCGTTCGACCGCTGGCACGCGCGCGCGGTGGCGGCAGCCGCCCGGGCGCTGATCGAGCTCGGCGAGCCCGGCTTCCTGGAATGGCGGGCGGCGCAGTCCTTCTGGCTCGACGACTACGCGCTGGCGGTGGCGCTGGCCGAGGAGCACGCGACGTCGGCCTGGTGGGAGTGGCCCGCTGCCCTTCGCGACCGGGAGGGCACGGCGCTCGGCGCGGCACGCGCCCGGCACGCCGCGCGCTGCCTCGAGGTTGCCGCGGAACAGTACCTGTTCCATCACCAGTGGCGCGCCCTGCGCGCCAGGGCGGCGGCGCGCGGCATACGTCTCTTCGGTGACCTCCCCATGTATCTCGCACCCGACGCCGTCGACGTCTGGGTCCATCGCGAACTGTTCGAGCTCGACGCGACGGGTCAGCCGGCGACCGTGGCCGGCGTGCCGCCCGATTACTTCGCGGTCGATGGGCAGCTGTGGGGCAATCCGGTCTACCGCTGGAGCGAGCACCGGCGCAGCGGTTTTGCGTGGTGGCTGGAGCGCCTCGGTGCGGAGCTCGAGCTGTGCGACTTCGTGCGCCTCGACCATTTCCGGGCGCTGGAGAGCTACTGGGCGATCCCGGCCGGCGCGCGCGCGCGGGACGGCGTGTGGTGCCCGGCGGCGGGCGCCGAACTCCTGGCGGCGGCGCGCGAGCGGTTCGCCAGCCTGCCGATCGTTGCCGAGGATCTCGGCGTCATCACGCCAGCGGTCGAGGCGTTGCGCGATGCGTTCGCGCTGCCCGGCATGCGCGTCCTGCAGTTCGGCTTCGACGGGAATCCGTCGAACGTGCACCTGCCGCACAACTGGCACGGCGACGTCGTCGCCTACACCGGCACCCACGACAACGACACGCTGGCCGGCTGGCTTGCCGGGCTCGATGCCGGCACGCGCGAGCGGGTCCGGGCCTACGTCGGGTCCGATTCGCTGCAGGAGGGCCTCCTGCGCGTCCTGTTCGGATCGGTGGCCCGGCTCGCGGTCGTACCCGTGCAGGACCTCGTGGGACTCGGCAGCGGGGCGCGAATGAACGTGCCCGGCACCGTCGGTGACAACTGGCGCTGGCAGCTCGACTGGGCGTCGGTGCCCTCCGACCTCGCCAGCCGGACGCGCGCGCTGGCCGCGCGCTACGCCCGCGTCCGTCCGGGCTAGGGCTCAGCGGCCGAGGAGGGTCCGGTAGGCCGCCACGTACTCGCCGGCCTGGCGGGCCGCCGAGAAATCGCAGCGCATGCCGTTGTCCCGGAGTCGCTCCCAGGCCTCCTCGTCGGCGTACAGGTCGAGCGTCCGGTCCATGGCCCAGGTCAGGCCGGCCGTATCGGCGTGATCGAACAGCACGCCGGTGCCGTGCCCCGTGGCCTGGTCAAAGCTCGCCACCGAATCGGCCAGGCCACCGGTCCGGTGCACGACGGGTACCGTTCCGTAGCGCAGGCTGTACATCTGGTTCAGTCCGCACGGTTCGTAGCGCGACGGCATCAGGAACGCATCGGACCCGGCTTCGATCCAGTGCGCGAGTTCCTCGCTGTAGCCCCTGTGGAAAAGAACCCGGCCG
>CAIMCI010000099.1 GCA_903839465.1 uncultured Pseudomonadota bacterium | reverse complement strand
CTGACGCCTTGAGAGCGTCGAGAAGCGTGTGCTACGGTAAGCATTGGGGAACTTCAGGGGGCTTGCGGCGCGTCGCGCCGGTCCCCCGCTCGTAGAGCTGGGTCAATCGCTTGCCGATCCCCGCCCCCGACGTGACATCCCGCCAGTGCGGCCCGCTCGGCCGCGCCGGCCCTAGCGGTCGGCGCCAGCGCCGTCCGGAACCGGCGGATACCCGAGGCCCAATGCTCAATCAACGTACCCTGAAGAACACGATTCGCGCCACGGGCGTCGGCCTGCACACGGGCAGGCAGATTCTGATGACACTCAAGCCGGCGGCGCCGGACACGGGCATCGTGTTCCGCCGGACCGATCTGCCGACCGCCGTCGACGTCGAGGCGCGGGCCGAGCATGTCGGTGAGACGCAGCTCGGCACCACGCTGATCAAGGGCGACGTCCGCGTTGCCACCGTCGAGCACCTGCTGTCGGCCTTCGCCGGCCTCGGTATCGACAATGCCTTCGTCGAGGTCAGTGGCGCGGAAGTGCCGATCATGGACGGCAGCGCCGGGCCTTTCGTGTTCCTGCTGCAGTCGGCGGGCATCGAGGAGCAGGATGCCGCCAAGCGCTTCGTGCGGATCCGCAAGTCGATCGAGGTCCACGACGGCGACAAGTGGGCGCGCTTCGACCCGTTCGACGGCTTCAAGGTGAACTTCGAGCTCGAGTTCGATCACCCGATCTTCCGCAAGCGCGCCCAGCGCGCGTCGATGGACTTCTCCACGACGTCCTTTCTGCGCGAGGTAAGCCGGGCCCGCACCTTCGGCTTCATGCGGGACATCGAGATGCTCCGTTCGCGCAACCTCGCCCTTGGCGGCACGCTCGACAACGCGATCGTTCTCGACGACGCCGGCATCGTCAACGTCGACGGCCTGCGCTACGAGGACGAATTCGTCAAACACAAGATCCTCGATGCGATCGGCGACCTGTATCTGCTCGGCCACAGCCTGATCGGCGAGTTCAGCGGCTTCAAGTCCGGCCACGGCCTGAACAACCGCCTGCTGCGGGCGCTGACCGCGGACCCGGCCGCCTGGGAAGAGGTCACCTTCAGCGACCGGAGCCTCGCGCCCATCAACTACGTACCGGCGGCCGCGGTCGCCTGACGGCGGCGCGGCCCGGCTCCGGCCGCGGCCGGCCGGTCAGGTGCCGGTCGGCGGTGGTCGCACCCGCAACAGGATCTTGTCGACCGGCTCGGAAAGCCGGCAGGCGAGAGCCTCGCGCAGTGCCGGCAGCTCGTAATGGAGCCGCGTCGCCATGGCCGGCGAGCGCACCAGCAGGGTCACCCGACCACCGTCCGACGAGGCCGACCAGACGGCTTCCGCATGGGCGGGCTCCAGGCACGAACGGACCGTCGACAACAGCCGGTCGGCGGCGGCCGCGCCGTCCTGCAGCGCCTTCAGGCCGGCCCGTTGCGACCCAAGCAACTCACTGATTGATTTGATTTTTTTCACGGACCCGTCGGGGCGTGCGACGCTGTCGTCGGAGGCCGACAACGCGCGGGTTGTTTCGTGCCGGCAGTTTGTTGCATAGTCTCGCCCCCCACAAGGGACTGCCGGCCCCGGACGGGTTGCCGGGACGCCACCGGCGGGTGGCTGGTTGGCCGCAGCGGACAGAGCAAGATGTCACTGCGTGCACCCGCGGCCGTCAGGCCCGGGCAGAGGGAGACCGACGTTTGAACGTCATCGTTTTCAGCCGCAAGACGGGCGCTGCGCGCCAGTTCGACCTCACGTCCCCGGCCTGCCTCGCGGGCGTCGCGGGCGTGCTGCTGCTCGTCCTGTCGGTGGCCTTCGTCGCCGGCGGCCTGCTGGGGGCGGAATGGGCGGCCGGCAAGCCGGTGGCGCAGGTGGCCGGCTGGGCGGCCGAACTCAGGAACCAGCAGGACGAGCTGGCGGGCCTGCGGCGCACTGTCCGTGACAAGGTCGATGAGCTTGCGGTCCGGGTCGGACAGATGAACGCCGACGTCCTGCGCCTGGACGCCCTCGGTCGGCACCTGCGCAGCGTCGCCAAGATCGGCGAGGCCGACTACACCGGCCACCCGGTGGCCGCCGCCCGCGCCGAGCCGCTGCCGGCCGCCGCGACGGCGATGCCGGGCATCGACGGGGAGCTCGACCGGCTCGGCAACGAGCTGGCGGTCCGGGAGCGCGAGCTGGCGGCCCTCGAGGCGGCGCTCCTGTCGCGGGACCTGAAGCAGAGCCTCCTGCCGCAGG
>CAIMCI010000098.1 GCA_903839465.1 uncultured Pseudomonadota bacterium | reverse complement strand
AGCGAGGCGGTGGACGTGTCTACGCCTCACTTCTGGGTCTCTTCGGCCTGGCTGGCGCTGCCGTCGCGATGCGCCACGTCTGGCTGCAGATGCAGCCGCCCGGGTCGGTCGGTGCCTGCGGCGCCAGTCTCGACCTGATGTTTCAGATGCTGCCGCCCAGCGAAGTGCTGGTGAAGGTTTTCAAAGGCGGAGCCGAGTGCCAGAAAATCGACTGGCGCTTCCTGGGTCTGTCGATGCCGGCCTGGCTGATCGCCATCTTCCTGGCGCTCGGGATCGGCGGCGCGCTGGTCAACTGGATCCTCCCGAAGCGCGCGCGACGCTACTGAGAAGCCGAGCCCGCGCGCAACCCTAGTCTGCGGTAGCCGCGGCGGCCACGCTGCGCGACAGCAGGGGAGGGTCGTCGTGATCCGGTGGCTCGATCGCACCGGACGGTAGCGGGCGCAGCAGTTTCTGCAGCAGAAATCCCTCGAGGCGCTGCAGCGAGACCCGCAGTTCCTGGACGGTCTCGAGATAGTTCTCGACCGATTCCCGCTGGGTCGCCGCATCGCAGGCCGACAGCGCGCCGTTCAGCACGCGATCCACCGTCTGCATTTCCCGGATCTGGGTCAGGACCTCGCGCTGGTGGCGGGCAAGGGCGACACGGCCCCGCGCACTGAGGAAATCCCTGATCACTGCCGACACGGGTGTTTCACCACATCGCGACGGTACGGGACCGTCATCGTCGGAGTCGCTTCCGTGCAACCAGGCATGAATTCCCCCCCGTTTCGCGTCGGCCGAAATGCCGATCGCCAGCCCAAGACAGGACCTCGTGCCGGATTGTCGTCGCCTCGGTCGCGTCGATACCCGGTTCTTGAATTGGATCGTCGCGCGGCGATGCGTCAGTGGTGTTACCGGCAGATGGCAGCGCTGCTCGTCAGCTGAGAAGGCGAGTGAGGATTCCGACGTAAGTCGAATGCAGCAGTGGAAGTTCGCTGATCCGCACCTGCTCATTGACCTTGTGTATCGTGGCGTTGACGACGCCGACTTCGACGACCTGGGCGCCCATCGGCGCAATGAAGCGGCCGTCCGATGTTCCGCCACCGGTCGAGAGCACCGGACGACGACCGGTCGCGGATTCAACGGCCGCCGAGACCGCCTCCGACAGCACGCCGGGCGGCGTATAGAACGGCAGGCCGCTCACAAACCACTCGATCGCATAGCGCACGCCGTGACGATCGAGGATCTCGGTGACGGTGGCCTGCAGGGACTCGACGGTCTGTGCCGGGCAGAAACGGAGGTTGAAGCGGACTTTCAGTTCGCCGGGTATGACGTTCGGCGCGCCGGTGCCCGCGGACAGGTTCGACACCTGGAAGGTGGTCGGCTGGAACTGTTGGTAGCCTTGATCCCAGGTACGGGTCACCAGTTCGGCCAGCGCGGGCGCAAAGCGGTGCACGGGGTTCATTGCGGCGTCCGGGTAGGCAACGTGACCCTGGATGCCGTGCACGGTCAGCCGGCCGGACAGCGAACCGCGCCGGCCGACCTTGATCACGTCACCGAAGTCCTTCTCGCTGGTCGGTTCGCCGACAACGCAGTAATCGATCCGCTCGCCGCGGCCGCGCAGCAGGTCGACAACCCGACGCGTGCCGTCGACCGACGGACCCTCCTCGTCGCTCGTGATCAGGAACGCGATGCGGCCGCGATGCCCCGGGTGCGCCGCCACGAAGTCCTCGCAGGCGGTGACCATCGCCGCCAGTCCGGATTTCATGTCGGCGGCGCCGCGGCCGTGCAGGATCCCGTCGCGCAGCACCGGTTCGAACGGATCGGTGTCCCACTCTTCCCGCGGCCCCGTCGGTACGACATCGGTGTGGCCGACGAAGCACAGGGTCGGGGAGCCGCTGCCGCGCGTCGCCCAGAAATTGGCAACCGGGCCGAAAGGGCACTTCTCGACCTGAAAGCCGACCGCGGCGAGCCGCTCGATCATCAGGTCCTGGCAGCCGGCGTCGTCCGGACTGACGGAGGCCTTGCGGATCAGTTCTTGTGTCAGGCTAAGGACGTCGGCCACGCGTCGCTCCGTTGAGGGTCAGTAGGCGCCGGCCCCGCAAGGACCGGCGGCCGAGTGTACCGGGGTCGACGCGCCGGGCGGTGTCCGGCAGCGGCACCGTACATCATCTTTGTCCTGTAACCCGGCGCAGGGATGATTAAAATGACGGGGTGGCGATCCACCAGCTTGTCACAAAATCGTCATATTTTGCAGGGAACCTAGCCACCGGCCGGCTCGGGTCCGGAGCCGGAGAGCCGGCGCGCGGGCGACCGCGGAAAGGCGAACGGCACGTCGGTCAGGGGACTAGCAGGCTTTCATGCAGATCTCGAGTCTTGTACTGCTGCTGGCGTTCCTGACGCTGCTCGCCTACCGGTTCGGCCGTGGACGGGCGGTGCGCCTGGTCGGCGGACCGCGCGGCGTGCGCGACCTGCACTCGCTGCCCTCCTACTACGGTGCGCTCGCGGCGGTCTGGTGCGCGGTGCCGTCGCTCGTCATCCTGCTCGCCTGGCAGGGCTTCAGCGACCGGGTGCTCACCCACCTGACCGTGCAGTCGATGCCGGCCAGCGTCCCGGCGCTGCCGGCGGCTGAACTCGGGCTCATCACCAACGACGTCCGGAACGTCATCCGCGGCTCGGTGCCGCCGGCGAGCGCAAGCCCCGAGATCCGGGCGGCGGCCGCGACCTACCAGTCGCTCGAATCGGCCGCCCGTGCGGGTCTGGCCGTGCTCTGCACGCTGGCCGCCGTGCTCGGCGGCTTCGTGCTGTGGCGGCGGATCGCGCCGGACCTGCGCGCCCGCAACGAGGTCGAGCGGCTGGTGATGTGGCTCCTGATCGGCTGCGCGTCGATCGCGATCCTGACGACCATCGGCATCGTGCTGTCGGTGCTGTACGAGGCCCTGCGTTTCTTCGGCAAGGTGCCGGTCACCGACTTCCTGTTCGGTACGCACTGGAGCCCGCAGATGGCGCTCAGCGCCGACCAGGTCGGATCCTCGGGGGCCTTTGGCGCCGTGCCGCTGTTCGCGGGCACGCTGCTCATCGCGATCATCGCGATGCTGGTGGCGGTGCCGATCGGCCTTTTTGCCGCGATCTATCTCGCCGAGTACGCGGACCGGCGCTTCCGGGCGGTCGCCAAGCCCCTGCTCGAGACGCTGGCCGGCATACCGACGGTCGTCTACGGCTTTTTCGCCGCGCTCACGGTCGGGCCGGCACTGCGTGACCTCGGCCAGATGCTCGGCCTCGCCGTGTCCACCGAGAGCGCCCTGGCCGCCGGGCTCGTCATGGGCATCATGATCATCCCGTTCATCTCCTCGCTCGCCGACGACATGATCACGGCCGTCCCGCAGGCGATGCGCGACGGGTCCTCGGCGCTCGGCGCCACGCGCTCCGAGACCATCCGCAAGGTGGTTCTGCCGGCAGCCCTCCCCGGTATCGTCGGCGGCGTGCTGCTCGGCGTGTCGCGGGCGATCGGCGAAACCATGATCGTGGTCATGGCCGCCGGGCTCTCGGCGAACCTCACCGCCAACCCGCTGCAGGCCGTGACGACGGTGACGGTGCAGATCGTGACCCTGCTGGTCGGCGACCAGGAGTTTGATTCGCCGAAGACGCTCGCGGCCTTTGCGCTCGGACTCGGCCTCTTCCTGACGACGCTCCTGCTGAACATCATCGCGCTGAAGGTGGTTCGCCGCTACCGGGAACAGTATGAGTAAGCGTGCCCCGGTCGTGCCCCTGGAGACCCCGCAGTGAGCCGTTCCGCCAGTGCCGATGAGCAGCGTCGGGCGCGCGTCGCCGCTTCGCTCAAGCGGCGCTACGGCGCCGAGCGGCGCTTTCGCCTCTACGGCCAGCTGGCCGTGCTGGTCGGCCTCGGCTTCGTGGCGCTGCTCTTCGTCTCCATCTTTTCCAAGGGCTACTCGGCCTTCGAGCAGACCTACGTCAGGGTCGACGTCAACTATGACCCGGAAGTCCTCGATCCGGCCGGCACCCGCAAGCCCGAGGACCTCGCCGACGGCGACTACGGCGCCATCGTCAAGGCGGCGCTGCGCGCTACGGCACCGGAGGTCGAGAGCCGCGCGGAGCTGAAGCAGCTCTACGCCCTCGCCAGCAATTCGGCACCCCGGGCGCTGCAGGCGCGGATCGCCGCCGATCCGACCCTTCTCGGCCGCCGGGAGTCGGTCTGGGTGCTTGCCAGCGATCACGTTGACCAGATCGTGAAGGGATATATCCGCCGCGACGAATCCGAGGAGTCCCGCGGCGTCACGGACCTGCAGATCAAGTGGATCGACGCGCTGCGCGCTAAGGGTGCGCTCGAGCGACGATTCAACCGCCAGTTCTTCAGCGGCGGCGACTCGCGGGAACCCGAACAGGCGGGCGTGGCGGGGGCCGTGGTCGGCAGTTTCTTCACGCTCCTCGTCACGCTGCTGCTGTCCTTCCCGATCGGTGTCGCGGCGGCCGTCTACCTCGAGGAATTCGCGCCGAAGAACCGCTACACGGATTTCATCGAGGTCAACATCAACAACCTCGCGGCGGTGCCGTCGATTGTCTTCGGCCTCCTCGGCCTCGCCGTCTTCGTGCAGTTCTTCGGCCTGCCGCGCTCGGTGCCGCTGGTCGGCGGACTGGTGCTGACCTTGATGACGCTGCCGACGATCATCATCGCCAGCCGTGCGGCGCTGAAAGCCGTGCCGCCCTCGATCCGCGAGGCGGCGCTTGGCATGGGCGCCTCGCGGGTCCAGGCGATCGTCCACCACGTGCTGCCGCTGGCGATGCCCGGCATGATGACCGGCGGCATCCTCGGCATGGCGCGCGCGCTGGGCGAGAGCGCGCCGCTGCTCCTGATCGGCATGGTGGCGTTCATCGTCGATGTGCCGCGCCGCCTAACCGACCCCTCGACCGTGCTGCCGGTACAGGTCTACCTCTGGGCGCGCAGTTCGGAGCGGGCGTTCGTCGAGCGCACCTCCGGGGCGATCATCGTATTGCTGGTGTTCCTGCTGGTCATGAACGGACTCGCGGTGCTCCTGCGCAGTCGTTTCGAACGTCGGTGGTGACGGAGTATCCCTTTATGAGTTTCAGCAACGACACGACCCTCAAACTGGACTCGCGCCCCGAGGTGCCCCGTACCGTGGTCGCCAACGCCAGCGGCGAGATGGCGGCCGGCGAGGAGATCAAGACAGCGACGGTAGGCCAGGTCACGGTCGCCAACCCGGTGATGTCGGCGCGCACGGTCAACGTCCATTACGGCGAGAAGCACGCCATCAAGGACGTGTCCATCGACGTGGCTAACAACTCGGTGATCGCCTTCATCGGCCCGTCGGGCTGCGGCAAGTCGACGTTCCTGCGCTGCCTGAACCGCATGAACGACACGATCGAGAACGCCCGGGTCGAGGGCCTGATCACTCTCGACGGCAACGACATCTACGACCGGCGCCAGGACGTCGTCCAGCTGCGGGCGCGGGTCGGCATGGTCTTCCAGAAGCCGAATCCGTTCCCGAAATCGATCTACGAGAACGTCGCGTACGGGCCGCGCATCCACGGGCTCGTGACCAGTCGCGCCGATCTGGACGAGATCGTCCAGACCAGCCTGCGCAAGGCCGGCCTCTGGGAGGAGGTCAAGGACCGGCTCGACGGCCCGGGCACCGGCCTGTCCGGCGGCCAGCAGCAGCGCCTGTGCATCGCGCGGGCCATTGCCGTCGATCCCGAGGTGATCCTCATGGACGAGCCGTGCTCCGCGCTCGACCCGATCGCCACCGCCAAGGTCGAGGACCTCATCGACGAACTGCGCGAGAACTACGCGATCGTGATCGTGACCCACAACATGCAGCAGGCGGCCCGGGTCTCGCAGCGCACCGCCTACTTCCACCTCGGCGAGCTGATCGAGGTCGGTCCCACCGATCAGATATTCACGAATCCCCGGCACCGCCTGACCGAGGACTACATCACCGGTCGCTTCGGCTAGACCGGTTCGACGCCGGCGCCGCCACCCGGCGGCGTGACCTGTGTCACAAATTTACAATTGCCTGCGGGCCGTCGTCCGGGGAGGGGCTATGCTTCTCCTGCGGTGGACCGGTCCTGCGCGCGCGTCGCGAAGGGCAAGGGGGGTCCACGACGGCGACCAGTCATAAAAACGCGAGTCCGCGCACGGCGCCGGATCGCCAGTCGAGGCCTAATCCTCTGATGAGCACGCGCGGTACCAGGCATTTGCGCGAATCCGCCGAACCCGGCGTTGCCGGCACCGGGCGTACCGGTGGCGGGCGAGCCGGCAGTTCGCCGACGGTCCGTTACGACACAACGAACGCGCTGCCGCTGCCGTTGTTGCTCCTAATGCAGCTCGATGCGCCGGTCATCATCCTGACCATGCTGTTGTGCCTGACCGTCATTGGCGAGCCGCTGACCGTCAACTATGCCGTCCTCGGCGCCGTCGCGGCGATTCTTGCCAGCCGGATCGTGACGCCACCGGACCTGCGCCGCGTCCTCGTCGCCAACACCGTGCCGCCGTTCCTGACGATGCGCCTGCTCGTCGAATGGGGCACGGTGGTCGCGATCCTGCTCACGGCCGCCTTCGCCTTCAAGATGAGCGCGACGTTTTCGCGGCGCGCGCTCTTCGCGTGGTTCATGCTCACCCCGTGCGCCCTGACCGCTGCGCACCGGATCCAGGCGGCAGCCGCGCTCTGGTTCAACCGTGAAGGCAAGTTGTCCTCGAAGTACCTGATCATCGGCGCCAATGACGTCGGGTTCGAGCTGACGAGCCGGATGCACACCAATGCCTTCCTCGGCTTCTTCGACTTTCGCAGCGCCGAGCGGGTCGCGAGCGAGGCGCCGGACGTGTCGCTGGTCGGGCACTGCGGCTCGGTCGCCGATTTCGTGCGCCAGAACAGCGTGAGTGCGGTCTATGTGGCGCTGCCGCTCGCCAACTCGCCCAGGATCAAGGCCCTGCTCCACGACCTGCGCGACACGACGGCCAGCGTCTACTTCGTGCCGGACCTCTTCGCCTTCGACCTGATCCAGGCGCGCATCGTCGATGTCAATGGCATGCCTGCGCTGGCGATCTGCGACACGCCGCTCCACGGCGCGGACGGTGCCTCCAAGCGCCTGACGGACATCGTGCTCGCCGGCATCGGCCTGCTGCTCCTCGCGCCCGTGTTCGCGGCCATCGCCGTGACGATCAAGCTCACCTCGCCGGGACCGGTGTTCTTCAAGCAGCGCCGGTACGGGCTCGAGGGCGAGGAGATCCTGGTTTACAAGTTCCGGTCGATGACGGTCCTCGAGGACGGCGGCGAGGTCCGCCAGGCTTCGAAGGAGGACGCGCGCGTGACCAGGGTCGGACGCTTCCTGCGCCGCTCCTCGCTCGACGAGCTGCCGCAGCTCATCAACGTGCTGGAAGGCAAGATGAGCCTCGTGGGCCCGCGTCCCCATGCCGTCGCGCACAACGAGATCTACCGCAAGCTGATCAGCGGCTACATGATCCGCCACAAGGTCCGGCCCGGCATCACGGGCTGGGCCCAGGTCCATGGGCTGCGGGGCGAGACCGAAACCATCGACAAGATGGAACAGCGGATCCACTACGATCTGGACTATCTCAGCAACTGGTCGTGGTGGCTCGACATGCGGATCCTGGCGCGTACCGTGCGCATCGTCCTCTCCGGGCAGAACGCGCACTGACGCACGGGCCGGCGCACCCGCGGCCGGCGCGACCCGCCGGCACGGGATGCTCCCGGGACGTTAACGCCCGTTCAGTATCCAGATCACCGCTGCGACGTAAGCGCACCCGCACAGGATCAGCTGCGGGTCGGTGAACACGTCGGTGGACGGGTTTTCGCCCCTGTTGTCCCGGTGCAGGGTGTACAGGTAACGGAAGAGGCCAAAGAGCACGAACGGCATCGTGTAGATCAGGTTGGCCGTGCCGTGCAGCGCGATGGTCTGGGCGTCGAGCGTGTACAGGCCATAGCAGAGCGCGGTACCCGTCGCCGTCACCGCCAGGAACGAGTCGAGCAGCGGCGCCGAATAGTGGGCCAGCACCCGTCGCGTCGCCCCGTCGCCTGCCGCGTCGACCCACTCGGCCCGGCGCTTTGAGAAACCGAGGAAGAGCGTCACGAACATCCCGGTCAGGAGCAGCCAGCCGGATGGCGGGATGCCGATGCCCGTGGTGCCGGCGAGGATGCGCAGCATGAAGCCCGCCGCGATGCAGAAGACATCCACGACCGGCTGGTGTTTCAACGCCAGCGAATAGCCGACGTTGATCGTGAAGTAGACGACGACGAGCAGCAGCACGCGCGGGCTGGCGGCAAGGGCGGCGGCGGAGGCGGCGAGGAAGGTCACGGCGCCAAGGGCGAGCGCCGAGCTCGCCGCCACCTCGCCCGAGGCGATCGGCCGCCGCCGCTTCAGCGGATGGGCCCGGTCCGCTTCGCGGTCCAGGTAGTCGTTCAGGATGTAGGCAGTCGAGCCCATGAGGCTGAAGGCGATGACCGCCAGCAGCAGCAAGTGCAGCGCCACCGGATCGCCGAGGTGGCCGCCGAACAGCACGCCGGCGCAGACGAAGACGTTCTTCAGCCACTGTGCGGGGCGGAGCAGGCGCAGTGTCGCGGGTACGCGGTGTGGCATCGGTTCGGTTGGCGTCGCGTGCGGGTGCCGGCCTCCCGCCGCGTGGCGGGTGGCCCGGCCACTACTCGCGCAGGAGCTCGTTGATGGCGGTCTTGGCGCGGGTCTGGGCGTCGACCGTCTTGACGATCACGGCGCAGTACAGCGAACAGCGTCCGCCGGCGTCCGGCATCGACCCCGGCACCACGACCGAACCGGCCGGCACCCGACCGTAGGTCACTTCGCCGGTCTGGCGGTTGAAGATCCGGGTGCTGGCGCTGATGAATACGCCCATCGACAGCACCGAGCCGCGCTCGACGATGACTCCCTCGACGACTTCGGAGCGGGCGCCGATGAAGCAGTCGTCTTCGATGATGGTCGGCGAGCCCTGCAGCGGCTCGAGCACGCCGCCGATGCCCACGCCCCCCGACAGGTGCACGTTGCGGCCGATCTGGGCGCACGAGCCGACGGTGGCCCAGGTGTCGACCATCGTGCCGCTGTCGACGT
>CAIMCI010000097.1 GCA_903839465.1 uncultured Pseudomonadota bacterium | reverse complement strand
GGACGATCTGCACGAGTTCCACCTTGTCGAACTGGTGCTGGCGGATGAGGCCGCGCGTATCGCGCCCGTGCGAACCTGCCTCGGCCCTGAAGCAAGGCGTGTGCGCGACGAACTTCAGGGGGAGCGAACCCGCCTCTACGATCGAATCGCTGACGAGGTTCGTGAGCGGCACCTCCGCCGTCGGGATCAGGAAGTACGGTGTCTCGCCCGAGACCGCGAAGAGATCGGGCTCGAACTTCGGCAGCTGGCCGGTACCGGTCAGCGTCTGGCGCGAGACGAGATACGGTACGTAGGCCTCCTCGTAGCCGTGCTCGCGCGTGTGCAGGTCGAGCATGAACTGGGCGAGCGCGCGGTGCAGGCGGGCGATGCCGCCGCGCAGAACCGCGAAGCGCGCGCCCGAAATCCGTCCGGCGACCTCGAAATCAAGGCGGCCGCCCGCTTCGCCGAGCGCCACGTGATCGCGCGGCGTGAACGCGAACACGCGCGGTGTGCCGACGCGCCGCACCTCGACGTTGGCCGTCTCGTCGAGGCCTGTGGCCACCGAGTCGTGCAGCGTGTTTGGCAGGTTGAGCGCCAGCACCTCGACCTCCGCCTGCACGCGGGCGAGTTCCTCTTCCGCCGCCGCGAGCTGCCCACCGAGGGTGTCGACCTCGGCCATCAGCGCGGCGACGTCGCCACCCTTCGCCTTCGCCTGGCCGATGGCCTTCGAGCGGGCGTTGCGCTCGGCGCGAAGCGTATCGGCGCCGACCTGCGTGGCCTTGCGCCGCTCCTCGAGAGCAGCGAGCGCGGCGACGTCGAGCCGGAAGCCGCGCCGGGCGAGGTTGGCCGCAATCAGGTCCGGTTCGGTGCGCAGCAGTTTCGGGTCTAGCACGGATCAGTCTTCCTTTCGTTGGGCCGCAGGCGCCGCCGCCGCGCGCTCGGCGCGCAGGCGGTTCAGGGCCTCGCCGATGCGGATTTCGAGGCCCCGCGGCGCTGGATGATAATAGAGTCGCTCGCCGAGGGCTTCTGGAAAGTAGCTCTGGCCGGTGGCGACCCCGGCCGGCTGGTCGTGGTCGTACTGGTAGCCGGCACCCCAGCCGAGGTCCTTCATCATCCGGGTGGGCGCGTTGCGCAGGTGGACCGGGACCTCGAGCGAGCCACCCTCCTTGGCCTCCGTCGTCGCCGCCTGGTAGGCCCGGTAGGTCGCGTTGCTCTTCGGTGCCACCGCGAGGTAGACGATCGCCTGGGCGAGCGCGAGTTCGCCCTCCGGGCTGCCGAGCCGGTCGTAGGCGTCCCAGGCCGAAAGCACGAGCGGCAGTGCGCGCGGATCGGCATTGCCGATGTCCTCGCTGGCCATGCGCACCGCGCGCCGGATCACGTACAGCGGATCGCAGCCGCCATCGAGCATCCGGCACAGCCAGTAAAGCGCCCCGTCCGGGTGGCTGCCGCGGACCGCCTTGTGCAGCGCCGAGATCTGGTCGTAGAAGACCTCGCCACCCTTGTCGAAGCGGCGGTGTCCGCCGGCGGCGATCTCCTCGGCCGTCGCGAGCCGGATGGTCGGGCGGCCGTCGACGGGCTCGGCGAGGTCGGCCGCCACTTCGAGGAAGTTGAGGACGCGGCGCGCGTCGCCGTCGGCGGCACGGGCGAGAAGCTCCCGGGCGCCGGCCTCGAGGACGAGCTTCTGCGCACCGAGGCCGCGCGCCTCGTCGGCGAGCGCCCGCTCGATCAGCGCCTCGAGGTCGGCGGCATCGAGCGGCTTCATGAGGTAGATCCTCGCCCGCGACAGCAGCGCGCCGTTGACCTCGAACGAGGGGTTCTCCGTGGTCGCACCGACGAAGACGAGCGTACCGTCCTCGACGTAGGGCAGGAACGCATCCTGCTGGCTCTTGTTGAAACGGTGCACCTCGTCGAGAAAGAGCACGGTCGACTCGCCGCCGGTGCGCGCCTCGAGCGCGGCCTCGACGACCGCCCGCACGTCCTTGATGCCGGCCTGGACCGCCGACAGCGCCGCAAAGCGCGCCCGCGAGGAGGCGGCAACGAGGCGCGCCAGCGTCGTCTTGCCGGTGCCAGGCGGCCCCCACAGGATCATCGAATGCAGGGTGCCGCTCGCCG
>CAIMCI010000096.1 GCA_903839465.1 uncultured Pseudomonadota bacterium | reverse complement strand
TTCGGCGCGGCCGGCAGGCCGCCACCGCCGCCGCTTCGCGTGTAGTCGGCGACGTTACGGACCGTGAGGTTCAGCGCCTTGGCGACCGGGTCGAGGCTGCCGGCATTCTCGAAAGCGAGCGTGTCGAGCTTCTCCTGCTGCTCGCCGAAGAGCTTTTCGGCCTGCGTCCTGCGGTACTCGGTCTCTAGGACGCCGCGCACGTCCTCAAAGGATTTCTGCTGCCCGGGCTTCACTTCCTCGAGCTTGATCACGTGCCAGCCGAACTGGGTCCGGATCGGGCCCTTGATCTCGCCCGGCTGCATCGCATAGAGCGCATCGGCAAAGGGCCCCACGAACGAACTCTTCTCGGCCCAGCCGAGGTCGCCGCCCTGGGCTGCGGAGCCCGGGTCCTGCGAGTTCGCCTTGGCCAGCGCCGCGAAGTCGGCACCGGGCGCGGTGGCCTGCCGGTAGAGGTCGTTCGCCTTCGCCTCGGCCTTGGCCGGGTCGCTGCCCGCCTCGACGAGGATGTGCCGCGCACGGCGCTTCTCCGGCTCCACGTAGCGGTCCTTCAGCGTGTCGTAGTAGCCGCGCAGCGTCGCCTCGCTCACGTCGACCGCGGCGGCCACGGCCTCGAGCTTGAGCTCGACATAATCGAGCGTGACCGTGTCGGCGGTCATGAACTCGGCCTGGTGCGCCGCGTAGTAGTCGGCCAGCGCCTTGTCGTCCGGATGGACGCTCGCCGCGTACTTGGCCGCCGGGATCAGTACCCAGCTCGTGTCTCGCGACTCCTTCTCGAGCGCGACGGTGCGCGCGTATTCCTGCGGGGTCAGGAACGCCGATACGACGATCCCGCCCTCGAGCTGGCGGCTGCGCAGCGACTGGCGTTCCTCGGCCTCGAAGCGCTGTGCCGTATAGCCTTCCTGACGGAGCGCCGCCTCGTAGGCATCGCGGTTGAACTGGCCGCCGACCTGGAAGACCGGCAGCTGATGGATCGACTCAACGACCTGCTGGTCGGTGACGACGTACTTCTGGGCTTCGGACTGCGCATCGAGGAGCGCCATGCCCACGTAGCGGTCGATCAGCGACTTCTTCGTCGATTCAACGATCGTCGCCGGCAAGTCGCCGTCGGGCACGATCCGCCGCAGCTGCGCCATCTGCTCCTGGTAGGAGTTGCGCAGGCGCTCGACCGGGACGTCGACGCCGTTGACCTTGAGGCCCCTGGAGGCCTGGGTCGAGAAATCGGCGATGCCGTGCACGCCCCAGACCACGAAGGTCAGGGCGACCGGGGCAAGGAGGATCCAGCCAAAGTGCTTAACCCGATCGTTGATCCACTGCAGCATGTTCAGTCCCCGGAAAGAACAACGGCCGCGGGTTTCGCCGCGGCCGTCGGTATTGGCGGAGTGGACGGGACTCGAACCCGCGACCCCCGGCGTGACAGGCCGGTATTCTAACCAGCTGAACTACCACTCCATAATCGTGTCCGCGAACGCCCCGGCGCGCGGACCCTTCGACCGGCCGGCGACGGCACAAGCCCGTCAGACCCGCCGGCTCGGCGACGTGGCGGGCGTTCAGCGACCCGCGACGACCTCCGACCGAAACCAGCGCGGGATCCGTACCCGCGCGCAAACGCCCCGTAACCGCGCCTGGCGCCGCGTCGGGACAGACCCCGGACGCCGCCCGCGCGCCGCTCCGCCGTTGCCGGCGGCGCCGCGCGCCCGGTAGATGGTGGGTGCTGACGGGATCGAACCGCCGACCTACGCCGTGTAAAGGCGCTGCTCTACCAGCTGAGCTAAGCACCCGAACGGCCCCTGACCGGCCGCCACCGGCGCGACCCGCCCGGGCAACCCGAGGGCGCGAGAGTCTACGCGATCCCGCGCCTCCGCGCCAAGTGCCTTGGGTCCGGCGCCCTAATGGGCGCGCAGCGGCTTGCCGACCCGCTTGGGCTTGCGGGTGCGGCTGGCGACGGGAGCCGGGGCCGCGGCCGGGGCGGTGTCGGCCGCCTGGCCGACGAGCGCCGAGCGCTCCAGGGCAACCTCGAGGACCTCGTCGATCCACTTCACAGGGCGTATTTCCAGCTTGCCCTTGATGTTGTCCGGGATCTCGCTCAGGTCCTTCTCGTTCTCCGCCGGGATCAGCACCAGCGCGATGCCGCCGCGGTGGGCCGCGAGCAGCTTTTCCTTCAGGCCGCCGATCGGCAGCACCTCGCCGCGCAACGTGATCTCGCCGGTCATCGCGACATCGGCCCGGACCGGGATCCGGGTCAGCGCGGAGACGAGCGCCGTGCACATGCCGATACCGGCCGACGGCCCGTCCTTGGGCGTCGCGCCTTCCGGCACGTGGACGTGCACGTCGTGCTTCTGGTGGAAGTCGGCATCGAGGCCGAGCAGGCCCTGGCGGCTGCGCACGACCGTCATGGCGGCCTGGATGGACTCCTGCATGACCTCGCCGAGCTGGCCGGTGTAGGACAGCTTGCCCTTGCCTGGCATGACGGCGGCCTCGATGGTCAGGAGCTCGCCACCGACCTCGGTCCAGGCAAGCCCGGTCACCTGGCCGACGCGGTTCATCTCCTCGGCCCGGCCGTAGCGGAAGCGCTTCACGCCGAGATACTTCTCGAGGTTCTTCGGACTGACGGCCAGCGGCTTCGGCTCCGCCTGCTCGAGCAGCTGCTTGACCGCCTTGCGGCAGATCTTGGACACCTCGCGCTCGAGGTTGCGCACGCCCGCCTCGCGCGTGTAGTGGCGGACGATGTCGGTCAACGCGCCATCGGCAATCTTCAGCTCGCCTTCCTTAAGGCCGTTCTGCTTCGCCTGCTTCGGCACGAGGTAGCGCCGGGCGATGTTCAGCTTCTCGTCCTCGGTGTAGCCCGCCAGGCGGATCACCTCCATGCGGTCGAGCAGCGGCGCCGGAATATTCAGCGTATTCGCGGTACAGACGAACATGACCTCGGACAGGTCGAAGTCGACCTCCAGGTAATGGTCGTTGAAGGTGGCGTTCTGCTCGGGGTCGAGCACCTCGAGCAGCGCCGAGGACGGGTCGCCGCGGAAGTCCAT
>CAIMCI010000095.1 GCA_903839465.1 uncultured Pseudomonadota bacterium | reverse complement strand
CTGCCGGTCGTACCGGAGCCGTGGTTCGATGGCCGCCTGCGAGCCGCCCTTGGGATCGTGCCGTGGTTGCCGACAGTCCATCTCGCACTGGCTTACCGGTACGCGCGGTTCAAGGCAGGTACTCAGGCCTAGCACGCGAGCCGGGTGCACCCCGCCGTCCCCCTCATCCGCGCCCTCGACCTGTCCGGCCACGGCCGGGCCAGCGTCCAGGCATGTCGCCGCACTGTAACGTTGGGTGCTCGGACGGGTAACCGAGCCGATGCTAGATGTGAACCCGGCGCCGCGGCATGGCGCCGGTCGCGGCGCTGCCAGAGCCCGCGAGGTGGCAACAACGCGCTCGTGGCCGCCGCGCCGCGCCCGGAGGAATTGGGATGTCCACCGCAGGGCCTCGCATGACACGATGCGCCGTCACCGGTCCCGTGGCCGCGCTCCTGCTCTGGACGATCCTCACCGGACCTGCCGCGGCGGCAACGGTCTGGGACGAGGCGCTGAACGGCGACCTGTCGAACAACGGGTTGTCACCGACGCCGGTTGCGATGGCGAGCGGGCACAACGTGGTGCTCGGCACCACCGGCAATCAGGGCGCCGGCGTTGATCGCGACTATTTCACTTTCACAGTGCCGGCCGGTAACGCGCTGACGTCGCTGACGCTGCTGCCGAACACCAGCGTATCCGGTGCGGTGTCGTTCATCGCGATACAGCCCGGCCCGCAACTGACCGTGACGCCGACGGGTGGCGGCGTCGAAAAGCTCATCGCACTCGGCCACTACGGCAACGACCAGATCGGCACCGACCTGCTGCCCTCGATCGCGGTCGGTACGTATCCGGGTTCGCTCGCCGCTGGCACCTACTCGGTGTGGGTGCAGGATACCGGCGGTATCGCCACCTACGGCTTCGATTTCGTCTTGACCCCGCTGCCGGCGGCGGCGGCGCCGACGGGAACGGACGGGCCCGTGCCGCCCTGGGCGGCGGGCGCTCTGGCTGCCGCACTGTCCGCCGTCGCCTGGCGGCGGCTGCGACCCCCGGCGGACTGAACCGGCGGCTGCGCGGCCGTTGTCCGCCGGAACGGGCATCGGCGCGGGCTACCGGATCCGGTGGCCTACATCGTATGGGTGGGCTTGTCGCCGCCGAGCGCGCCGGCGAGATAGTTCTCGATCTTCTTCTGCGTCGCGCCGCGGTCCTGGTCGCTGAACTGCACACCGATGCCGGCGACGCGCTTGCCGGCCGCTCCTTTCGGCGTCACCCAGATCACGCGGCCGGCGACCGGCAGCTTCTCCGACTCGCCCATCAGGTTCAGCAGCATGAACACCTCGTCGCCGAGGCGGTAGTTGCTGTTGGTCGGGATGAACAGGCCGCCGTTCTTCACGAACGGCATGTACGCCAGGTACAGGGCGCTCTTGTCCTTGATGGTCAGCGTCAGCAGACCGGGCTTGTTGAGCGGCTGGCGGATCATGGGTACCTCACGGACGAGCCGGACCTGCGCAGGCGGCAAGCCTCGCCAGTACGCCCTCGAAAACCATCTGCGCGTTGGCCGACCCGCGCAGCAGACCCTGCGCGCGGCGGGCCTCGTCGAGCAGGCCGAACAGGTCATCAATATGTCGCGTCCGAGTGGCTGCTGGCAAGCTCGGGATCGTGCCGAGACCCGGCGCGGCCGTTCCCGTACTGCCGTAGACGGCATCCGTCGCCCAGCGCTCGATCCAGGCGAGGCGCAGGTCCGGATGCTCCTTGACGCACACTTCCGCGGCGGCGATGAGGTCAACGCCACCGCGCTCGAGCGCCGCCACCAGCTCGCGCATGTCGGCGGCGACGTCCCCCGCCCCCCGTTCGACGAGTTCCAGCGCCGCCAGCGGTCCGTTATGGGCAAGGTCCAGGGCCCCCGGCCAGTCGGCCCCCTCGTACGGGGCGAGGAACGCGAGCGCCGCCGCGCGATCGGGACTCGGCACGACGAGCGCCTGGCAGCGGCTGAGGATCGTCGCCGGCAGGCGGTCGGTGCGCGTGGCGACCAGCAGGAGCAGCGTGTCGGCGCCCGGTTCCTCGAGGGTCTTCAGGAACGCATTCGCCGCCGCCGTGTTCAGCGCATCGGCGGGCTCGACGATGCCGACCCGGCGCCGGCCGCGGTAGCTCGTCAGCGCCAGATCCGCGATCAGCTCGCGGACCGCATCGATGCCGATCTGCTTCTTGCCGGGTTCCGGCAGCAGGCGGCGCAGGTCCGGGTGATTGCCGGCCGCTTCCAGTGCACACGACGGGCAGTCGCCGCAGGGCGCCCGCGCGGGGTGCTCGCAGAGGGCGAGGCGGGCAATCCAGTCGGCGAGCGCGCCGGCACCCGCGCCGAGGCGCCCCTTGAGGATCAGCGCGTGCGGCAGG
>CAIMCI010000094.1 GCA_903839465.1 uncultured Pseudomonadota bacterium | reverse complement strand
GACCCGTCGAGCGAGCGCTACGTGCTGTTCTACAAGCCGTCGCTGGAGCGGCTCGGGATCGGCGTGTCGCTGCGCGTCGTCGACCCCTCGCAATACGAGAACCGGATGCGCAGCTTCGACTTCGACATCACCACGGAGCTGTGGGCGCAATCGCTCTCGCCCGGCAACGAGCAGCGCGATTTCTGGGGATCGCCCGCGGCCAGCCGGCCGGGCTCGCGCAATGTCGCCGGCATCCGCGATGCAGGGATCGACGCGCTGATCGAGAAGGTGATCTTCGCGGCCGACCGGGACGAGCTCGTCGCGGCGACACGGGCGCTCGACCGGGTGCTGCTGGCGCAGGATTTCGTGGTGCCGCAGTGGACCTACACCAAGTCGCGCACGGCGCGCTGGAACCGCTTCGGCCGGCCGGCGACGCTGCCGCGCTACGGGGCCTCGGCCTTTCCCACGATCTGGTGGTGGGACGCGGAGCTGGCGCGCAAGACGGGCGGCGCGCGGTGAAGGCCGACAGGCGGACCCTGCTGGCCGGCAGCGCGGCGCTCGCAGCGGCCGGGCTGCTGCCCCGCCCGGCCCTGGCGCAGTCCGGGTTCGGGCCGCCGCGGCACGGGTTCTCGGCCTTCGGCGACCTCGCCTATGGCCCGGAGGCGACGCATTTCGCCTATGTGAACCCGGACGCGCCGAAGGGCGGCAGCGTCGCGCTGCAGATCTCGCGCACGCAGGGCAACCAGGCGTTCGACACGTTCAACACGCTGAACATCTACGTGCTGAAGGGCGACGGCGCCGCCGGCATGAACCTGACCTTCGCCAGCCTGATGGAACGGGCGAACGACGAGCCCGATGCCGTCTACGGCCTGGCGGCCGAAGGCGTCGCGCTGTCGGCGGACGGGCTTGTGCAGCGCTACCGGATGCGGCCGCAGGCCCGGTTCCATGACGGCTCGCCGCTGACCGCGGCGGATGCCGCCTTCTCGATCATGACGCTGAAGACCAAGGGCCACCCGCTGTTTGCGCAGACCCTGCGCATGGTCGAGGCGGCGACGGCGCTGGATCCGGCCACGCTGGAGGTCCGGTACGCGCCGGGCCGGTCGCGCGACCTGCCGCTGGTGGTGGCCGTGCTGCCGATCTTCTCGCAGGCCTACTACACGCAGAAGCCGTTCGAGGAGGCGTCGCTGGAGGCGCCGCTCGGCAGCGGGCCCTACCGGGTGGCGCGCTTCGAGCAGGGCCGCTTCATCGAATTCGAGCGCGTCGCCGACTGGTGGGGCGCCACCCTGCCGGTGATGCGCGGGACGTGGAATTTCGACCGGCTGCGCTACGAGTATTTCCGCGACCGCCAGGTGGCGCTGGAGGCCTTCAAGGCCGGGACGGTGACGCTGCGGGAGGAGTTCACCTCGCGCGACTGGGCAACCGGCTATGATTTCCCGGCGGTGCGCGACGGGCGCGTGAAGCGCGAGGAGCTGCCGGACGCCACACCGTCTGGCACGCAGGGCTGGTTCTTCAACACGCGGCGCGAGAAATTCTCCGACCGGCGCGTGCGCGAGGCGCTCGGCCTGCTGTTCGACTTCGAGTGGACGAACGCCAACATCATGTACGGCGCCTACCGGCGCACCGCGTCGTACTTCGCGAACTCGCCCATGAAGGCGGAGGGCCTGCCCTCGGCCGAGGAACTGGCGCTGCTCGAGCCGCTGCGCGCCCTGGTGCCGGCCGAGGTGTTCGGCATGCCGTTCGTGCCGCCGGTCAGCGACGGTTCGGGACAGGACCGGGCGCTGCTGCGCCGCGCCGACGAGCTGCTGCGGCAGG
>CAIMCI010000093.1 GCA_903839465.1 uncultured Pseudomonadota bacterium | reverse complement strand
CGTTGCCACGCCGACCGCCGCGCCGTCGGCCGCCGCTGCGACGCCCACCGGCGCCGCGGCGGGCGCGCCGGGAAACCCGCCGTCGGGAGCCTCCGAACCGATCCCCGGTAACGGCTCGGCGAGCCTCTCCTTCGAGCTGAGCGGCGACAGCTGGGTGGAAATCTACGGCGCCGACGGCACGCGGCAGTTCCAGGCCCTGCTGCATGCCGGCGACCGCCGCGCACTGTACGGCCGGGGTCCGTGGCGGGTGCTGCTCGGCAAGGCCGATCACGTGAAGGTGCTGGTCGACGGTCGCGCGCTGGCGCCCGGCGAGCAGTTCCGCAAGGGCGAGACCGCCTTCTACCACGTCGACGCGCGCGGCAACGTGTACTGAGTCCGCCGCCGTCGGGCGCGCGATGAGCAACAGCCGAGGAATGACATGGAGCCGATTGCGCCGATCACCGGCATGAACGACGTGCTGCCCGAGCGCGCGCCCGCGTGGCAACACGTCGAGCGTGTCGCGCGAGAGGTCTTTGCCGCCTACGGTTACCAGGAAATCCGGGTACCCATCCTCGAGCAGACCGGACTTTTCAAGCGTGCGATCGGCGAGTTCACCGACATCGTCGAGAAGGAGATGTTCTCGTTCGAGGACCGCGGCGGAGACGGCCTGACGCTGCGACCGGAGGCCACGGCGGGCATCGCCCGCGCGGCCATTTCGAACGGCCTCGTGCACAACCAGCGCCACCGCTGGTACACGCTCGGTCCGATGTTTCGTGGCGAGCGACCGCAGAAGGGGCGCTACCGTCAGTTTCACCAGATCGATGCCGAGGCCTACGGCTTCGAAGGTCCGGACGTCGATGCCGAGCTCATCCTGCTGTCCGCACGGCTGTGGAAGCGGCTTGGCATCGAGGGTCTCAAGCTCGAGATCAATTCACTGGGAACGCCCGAGGCGCGACGCGCCTACCGGGCGACGCTGGTCGAGTACTTCTCGGCGCACGCCGATGCTCTTGACGCCGACAGCACGCGCCGGCTCGGCGGCAATCCGCTGCGCATCCTGGACAGCAAGAATCCGGCGCTCGCCGCCCTGATCGCCGGGGCGCCGCGCCTGACCGATCATCTCGACGCCGAGTCGCGGGTGCATTTCGAAGGGCTGTGCGCGCGGCTCGACGACGCCGGCGTCGCCTACACCGTGAACCCGCGCCTGGTGCGCGGCCTCGATTACTACACGCGCACCGTGTTCGAGTGGATAACGACAGCCTGGGGCGCGCAGAACGCGGTCTGCTCCGGCGGTCGCTACGACGGCCTCGTCGCCCAGCTGGGCGGTGAACACACGCCGGCGGTGGGCTGGGCACTCGGCATCGAGCGCCTCGTGATTTTGATGGAGGAGCAGGGCCGCACCGTCAGTGCCGAGCCGCCGCACGTTTTTTTCGTGATGGTCGGCGCGGCGGCGGAACGTTTGGCGCTCCGGCTTGCCGAACAGGTCCGGGACGCCTGGCCCGACCTGCGCCTCGAGACAGGCCTCGGCGGCGGGAGCTTCAAGTCCCAGTTCCGGCGGGCGGACAAGAGCGGCGCGGCACTGGCCCTCGTGCTCGGTGACGGCGAGGTGGAGCGGGGGGTGGTCGCGCTGAAGCCGCTGCGCCTCGGCGGTGAGCAGGAAGAGGTGGCGCTCGCGGACCTGCCGGCCCGGATCGGCTCCCGGCTGGGCCTCGGCTAGGTTTGCGTTCTTTACTGGGGCCGGCGCGGGCCCCAGAATTCCCGGCCCGGTCCGAGAGCTCTCGGAACATCGGGTAGTGCGCGGTTCGCCGCGTGGTGTGATGCAGTGAGGCGGGCCGGTGACGGCGCCGCGTGGAGAGTGCCTTGGAAGACTACGCCTCGGAAAGCGAGCAGATCGAGCAAATCCGCAAGTGGGTGAAGCAAAACGGGCCATCGATGCTGGCCGGTGTCCTGCTTGCGGCCGCAGGACTCTTCGGCTGGAACCAGTGGCAGCACTGGCAGTCCTCCAAGCTGTCCAGCGCGAATATCCGCTACGCACAGGTCGTCGATGCGCTCGGCAAGAACGACCGTGCGGGCGCGGCCAAACTCGCCGACACGCTGCGCGCGGATTTCGCCCGCACCGCCTACGCCGATCAGGCCGATCTCGCCGTCGCACGCTCGCTGGTCGAGGCCGAGGACCTCAAGGGTGCCGAGGCGCGCCTGCAGACCGTGGTCAGGGAGACGCGCGACGATGCCCTGAAGGTGCTCGCCCGCTACCGGCTGGCCCGTGTGCAGCGTGCCGAGGGCAAGGCCGACGAGGCGACGAAGACGCTGGATGCGGCCCCGGCGGCCGGCTTTGAGGCGGCATTCGCCGAGCTGCGCGGCGATATTGCTGCCGACAAGGGCGATCGCGCGGAGGCGCTGAAGCAGTACCTGGCTGCGGCCGCAGGCATCGCCGATGGCCTTGTCAACCGCGAAGCCCTGGACCTGAAGGTGACGGCACTGGGCGGGACGCTGCCGGAGCCCGCTGCCGGGCCCGGGGTCCGCCCGTGACGCCAGTCCGACGGCTCGCCGCCGCGCTTTGCGGCCTGGCCGCCCTGCTCGCAGCCTGTTCGAAGGACAAGGACGTCGAGCCGCCGAAGGCACTCGTGACCCTTTCGCCGCGGCTCGACGTCCGGCGTGTCTGGGACATCGGCGTCGGTGGCAAGGACCGGCGGCTGCGCCTCGCGCTCGCGCCGGCGATCGTCGATGGTCGCGCCTATGTCGCCGGCAGCGGCGGCGACGTGTATGCGCTCGATGCCAAGACCGGCAAGGTGCTCTGGCACGTGGCCACCCGCGTGCCGCTCAGCGCCGGTCCGGGTGCCGGCAGCGGCCTCGTCGTCACCGGCTCGACGGACGGCCAGGTCGTCGCGCTCGATGCCCAGACCGGCGCCCGGAAATGGCAGGTCCGCACGTCGGGGGAGGTGCTTGCGGCCCCGGCCATCGCTGCCTCGGCGGCGATCGTCCGCACGGTCGACGGTCGCGTCCGGGCGCTCTCGCTCGCCGACGGCAAGGAACTGTGGATCAACGAGCAGACCGTGCCGAGGCTATCGCTCCGCGGCACGGCACCGCCGGTGCTGGCCGGTGACGCGGTGGTCTGCGGCTTTGATGACGGTCGGGTCGCGGCCTATGCGCTCGGCAACGGTGACCGGCTGTGGGACGCGCCGGTCAGTTCCTCGCGCGGCAAGACCGAGATCGAGCGGTTGGTCGATATCGATGGTGCCGTCCGGGTCTCCGGCCGCGACGTGTTCGCCGTCGGCTTCCAGGGCAAGCTCGCGATGCTGGCGCTGGACTCGGGCCAGGTCTGGTGGTCGCGCGACCTGTCGAGCTATCGCGGCCTGGCACTAGGGGAGGAGGCGCTCTACGTGTCGACCGCCGACGGCCACGTGGAGGCGCTCAAGCGTCGCGATGGCACGTCCCTGTGGAGCAACGATGCGCTGCTGCGTCGCGGCCTGTCCGCGCCGGCGATCGACGGCGACGCGGTGGTCGTCGCGGACTTCGAGGGATACCTGCACTGGCTCGATCGAGGCACGGGGGCCCTCCTGGCCCGCGTCCAGCCGAAGAAGGGCACGGTGACCAACGCCCCGGTCGCGGTCGACGGCATCGTCTACCTGCAGACGGACGGCGGTCGGGTCTATGCCTTTACGACGAAGCCGAACGGGCGCGCGGCCGGGGCCGAGGCGAAGCCCGTGCAGCGGCCGGCGGCGGACCTGCCTGCGGACCTGTCGCCGGTCGGGCGCTGAGCCCGGCGCGGGCATCCCGCCATGCTGCCCGTCGTCGCCCTGGTAGGCCGGCCGAATGTCGGCAAATCGACGCTGTTCAACGTCCTGACCGGGACGCGCGATGCGCTGGTCGCCGACCTGCCGGGGCTGACCCGCGACCGCCAGTATGGCTACGGGCAGGTCGGCGGGCGATGCATCGTGATCGACACCGGCGGCCTTGTCGAAAGCCCGACCGGCATCGAGACGCTGATGCTGAAGCAGACCATGAAGGCGATCGAGGAGGCGGACGTCGTCGTCTTCGTCGTCGACGTGCGCAGCGGCGTCACGCCGACCGACGAGTTCGTCGCCGCCGGCCTGCGGCGCTCGGGAAAGCCGATCGTGCTCGCGGCCAACAAGGCCGAGGGGCGGGACCCGGACATGGCGGCGGCGGACTTCCACGGCCTCGGTCTCGGCCAGCCGATCGCGATTTCCGCGGCGCACCGCTCCGGTGTCGCAGGCCTCATGGAACACGTGCTCGAGGGCCGCGTCGCCGTGCTGTCGGTCGAGCCGGAGACCGACGTCGAGGTCGCCGACGACGGCTTCAGCGAGACGGAGGGCGGGGACGCTGCGGATGACGCCGCGCCATCGCGCGAACTCGCCTTCGACCGGGCGCGGGCGAAGGAGCCGATCCGCGTCGCCGTCATCGGTCGGCCGAACGTGGGCAAGTCGACGCTGATCAACCGCCTCGTTGGCGAGGAACGGGTCGTCGCCTTCGACCAGCCGGGCACGACCCGCGATACGGTCCACGTGCCGTTCACCGTGCAGGGCCAGGAGTACGTGCTGATCGATACCGCGGGTGTGCGCCGCCGTGCCCGGGTCGACGAGGGCATCGAGAAGTTCAGTGTCGTCAAGACGCTGCAGGCGATCGACGAGGCGCATGTCGTCCTTGCCGTGCTGGATGCGCACGAGACGGTGGCCGACCAGGATGCCTCGCTCCTGGGCCTGTGCGCGGACCGCGGGCGGGCGATGGTCATTGCCGTCAACAAGTGGGACGGCATCGATGCCGGACAGCGCGACCACATCCGCAACCAGATGGCCCTGCGCCTGTCCTTCCTCGATTACGCGCCCGTCCACTACATCTCGGCCATGCACGGCAGCGGCGTCGGACTCCTGCTCCGCTCCGCCCGGCGGGCCTTCCAGGCGGCCATGCGGGAAATGGCCACGCCAGCGCTGACCCGGGTGCTCGAAAAGGCCCTCGAGGCGCACCAGCCGCCGCTGGTGCAGGGCCGGCGGATCAAGCTGCGCTACGCCCACCAGGGTGGCCGCAATCCGCCGATCATCGTCGTGCACGGCAACCAGGTCGAGCACGTGCCGGACGCCTACCAGCGGTACCTCGTGAATACCTTCCGCGAGGCCTTTCGCCTGGACGGCACCCCGGTCCGGGTGGAGTTCCGGGCCGACAAGAATCCGTTCGCCGGCCGCCGGAACGAACTGACGCCGCGCCAGGTCGCCAAACGCAAGCGACTGATAAAGCACGCGAAGCGACGCTAGGCACGGGCGGCGCCCCCCTCAGGCACCGCCGTAGGGCTTTTACGTAGTGGCGATGCGCACGACGGCGGAGTCCAGTACTGGCCACGACGGCCGACACTGGAGGGTATGGCTATCGTTTGCCCCGCGTTCATGGACGGGCCGGACTGCCCTCCACCGGGCGGCGGCGGCGTGCCATGAAGCCTGCGCAATTCTCGGCCGCGAGCCAGCACCTCGAGGACATCGTCTGGCTCCTGCAGGCGATCATCGATCGCTCGCCGATCGGTGTCGCGGTGATCGACTACGAGGGTCGCTACCGCCAGGTCAATCCCGCCTACTGCGCGCTGTACGGCTACGAGGAGCAGGAGCTCCTCGGTAACTCGTTCACGATCGTCTTCCCGGAGGAGGTCCGCGAACTGACCCTGCGGCGCCATCAGCGCTTTCTCACCGAAGGCGCCGAGCTAAAAGGGGAGTTCGACGTGCTGCGCCACGACGGCGCCCGGCTGACCGTACTCACCGAATCGATCCGCATTCCGGACGGCGAGGCCACGTCCCTCAGACTCGTCTACGTCGTCGACATTACCGAGCGGCGGCTCGTGGAGGACTCGCTTAGGCGAAGCGAGCAGACCTATCGGACGCTGTTCGAGACGGTACCGCAGGGCGTGGTCTATCACGGCCTCGACCTGCGGATCCGCGCTGCCAACCCGGCGGCCCTGCGCATCCTCGGGCTGTCGATGGCGGAAATGGTGGGGACCTCGACGGTCGATCCGCGCTGGCGGGCGATCCGCGAGGACGGTTCGGAGCTCCCCGTCAGCGAGTATCCGTCGACGCTGTCGCTGCGCTCGGGCGAGCCGGTACGCAACGTCATCATGGGCGTCGTCGTGCCCGACCGCGGCGTTGCCTGGCTGAATGTCAGCGCGGTGCCGGTCTATCGCGACGGGTCGCTCGTGGAGGTCTACACCTGCTTCGAGGACGTGACCGACCGGATGATGCTGAGTCGTGAACTCGCGCAGCGCGCCAGTACCGACTTCCTGACGGGGCTTGCCAACCGGCGCAGCCTGACCGAGCGGCTGGTGCTCGAATGGGAACGCCTGCGCCGGCACGTCGACCGGCATTGCACGGTCATGTCGATCGACATAGACCACTTCAAGCAGATCAACGACACCCACGGGCATCCGGCCGGTGACGCCGTGCTGGCGGGCGTCGCGCAGGTGATGCTGCGCCAGGTGCGCAGCAGCGACCTCGTCTGCCGGCAGGGTGGCGAGGAGTTCGCCATTGTGCTGCCCGATGCGAACCTCGAGCGGGCCGCGATCCTGGCCGAACGGATCCGCACCGCGGTCGCTGCCGAGCGGTTTGGCCCGGCGTCCTCGCCGCTGGCCGTGTCGGTCAGCATCGGCGTGAGCGCGATGGCGACGACCGACAATGCCGCCGAGATTGTGCTGCAGCGTGCCGACCGCGCGCTCTACGAGGCGAAGCACCTCGGCCGAAACCGGGTCTCAATCGCTCCTGCTGCCGGTTAAGTCCGCGCCGAGTGCGTCGGTGACCACGGCGACCAGCACGCCACCTGCCAGCGTCGCGCGGATCGTGCTGCCGACCGGTGCGTCGGCGCACGTTCGCGCCAGCGCTCCCGTGGAGGTACGCACGATGGCGTAGCCGCGGCCGAGCGTGGCAAGCGGACTGACGGTCGAGAGGGCCCGGGCCGCCAGTTCGAGGCGGGTCCTTGCCCTATCGCGCTCGCGCCGGCTGGCGGCGCCCAGGCGCTGCGCGATGCTCGCGAGGGCCTGCGCGCGGGCGGCGAGGGCGAGGCGTGGGGAGGCGAGTTCCAGTGCCCGGGCGAGGCCGGCGACGGCATCCGTCCGGCGCTTCAGCGCCTGAGCCGCGGCGTGCCGCAGACGGCCATCGAGCTCGTCGACGCGCTG
>CAIMCI010000092.1 GCA_903839465.1 uncultured Pseudomonadota bacterium | reverse complement strand
GGGTCGATGTACGCGTTCTCCTACGACAGCGGATTGCCGACGCTGGACGGCGCCAACGTGCAGAAATACGGTGCGGCCTGGACACTGGACGCATCCGTGCGCTACAGCTTTGTGCCCGAGGTCACGGCGACGCTCGGTGGCGCGAATGTCACGAACCGCTACCCCGACCGCACGACGCCATACGGCTCGTACTACGGCGCCTTGCCCTACAACTTCGCGAACCCGATCGGCATCAACGGCGCGTATTTCTACGCGACGCTGTCGGTGAAACTGGGCAAGGCCAATTAGGGGCGAGCCGGGCGCGCCGCGGCGCGCGCCCGGTCTTCCGCACTGCCGCCGCGCCGCTCAGCGCCAGATGCAGTAGGTCTTGCGCAGGGTCTCGTGGATGGTCCACACGCCCATGCTGTTCGGCGGGAAATAGGCGGCGCTGCCGCCGCGGAACTCGTAGGTCGTGCCGTCATCGGCGCGAAACGTCGCATGCCCGCTGATGAAGTGGCTGAACTCGGCATCGACGATTGCCCGCCGGAACGTCCCGGGCGAAGCCTCCCACACACCGGTCTGCACGCGCCCGTCCGGAGCCGCAAAGACCTCGTGGGTGGCGAGCTTCGGCGACGGCTGACCGTCCACGGGGGCCGGCGACGAGCCGCGTTCGAAGTCGAGGGCGCTCAGCTGGCCCGGCCGGACGATATGCACGATTCCCACGGTAAGAACTCCTTCGCCATGCCACGACGGCGGCGCGCTTGGGATGGATGTTACCGCGCCCGCCCGGCACGCGCACCGGGTCGGGTCAGGTCAGGAGCGCCCGCAGCCGGTCGGGCGACACGTGCCGTTCGAGAAAGTCGGCAAGACCGTCGAGCGTGTCATCAAGACTCGGCACGTCGTGCCCAAACAGCGCTCTCAGCACGCCCGCGTTTTCGAACAGTCCGTGCACGTATACGGCCAGGATGTTGCCCTGTTGCCATCCCACGCCGTCACGCAGGACCGGATTGAGCCCCGATGCCGCCCGAGCCTCGGCTGTGGTCACACCGTGCCGGATCTCGTAACCCGACAGGGTGAGGGCACTGAGCGGCGCCCAGAACCCCGCCAGCGCGCCGAACGCGCCGCTGAACGGCGCCACGTGCTTGTGCGCGGCGTACTCCGTGGTCAGGGGCAGGAAACCCAGTGCGTCACCGGCGCCTTCCACGCCGTGCGGGTCGAGCAGCCGGGTGCCGAGCATCTGCAGGCCGCCGCAGATCGCGAGCACCGGTCCGTTGGCGCGCACACGATCGCCAATGACCGCGGCCATCCCGGCGGCCCGCAGCCAGCCGAGGTCCTCGGCCACGTGCTTTGAGCCTGGCAGGATCACGAGATCGGCTCCGGCCAGTGCCGCTGGCGTGCGCGCCCAGATCAGCGACACGCCCGGCAGGCTGCCGAGCGCGGTGAACTCGTCGGCGTTGCTGATGCGCGGATAGGCGACGATGGCGACACGGAATTCGCCACCCGCGGAGTGCGCATCGAACACGCCGTCCTCCTCCGGGAGCCCGTGGCCACGCCACATCGGCAGTATGCCCAGCGTCGGGACTCCGGTCAGGGCCTCGAGATCCTGCGGGCCCGGCGCCAGCAGCGCGGGGTCGCCCCGGAACTTGTTCAGCAGGAATCCCCGGATCAGCGCCCGCTGGCGGGGCGGCAGCAGCTGATGCGTGCCGTACAGGTGGGCGAACGCCCCGCCCCGGTCGATGTCGGCGACGAGGAGCGTCGCCGCACCGGCCGCCTCGGCGACCCGCATGTTGACGATATCGTCGGCCTGCAGATTGATCTCGGCGGGCGAGCCGGCGCCCTCGATGACGACGACATCGACGTCAGCCCGCAACGAGCGCAGGCTCTCCTCAATCACCGGCCACAGGTGCCCGGCACGCTCCCGCCAGGGTAGCCGCGAGAGCCCGGGATCCGGGCGACCGAGCAGCACCAGCTGACTCGACACGTCGGATTCGGGCTTCAGCAACACCGGATTCATCCGCACGTCCGGCACCACCCGCGCGGCCAGAGCCTGGAAGTACTGGGCGCTGCCGATTTCGCCATCGGCGACGACCCGGGCGTTGTTGCTCATGTTCTGCGCCTTGAACGGCGCGACCCGAAAGCCCTGGCGCGCATACCAGCGCGCCAGCGCGGTTGCGACGAAGCTCTTGCCCGCACCGCTGCTCGTGCCGCAGACCATCACGGCGCGGGCGGGCATCCTCGCCACCTTCAGTAGCGCCAGCTCGTCACGTCCGCGCCGGGAGGAGCCGTCGCCTTGATGCGCTCCAGGATCTTTGGCAGGTACTGGAAATTATAGTGGAGGCGCGAATAGGCGTTGGGCAGGGTCGGATCGCCATTCCAGCAGTGCTCGGCCCGATCGCCGTACCGCACCTCGCCACCGTAGGCCGGCTGCAGTGCCTCGAGGCGCTCCTGCGCGAAGTAGACCGCGTCGTTGAGGTAGTAGTTATCGGCACTTCCGACGTAGACGTGGATCTTCCCGGCAAGCTTCGCCGACAACGCCGCCCAGTCGCGCTGGATGATGAAGGACAGGTCGTAGTGGTCGCGCCAGTACACGGCCACGTCGTGGTCGATGTCACCGGTCACCTTGTCAAAGATGGGTTTTGGATAGCCGTCGTCACCAACCGGTCCGTACACGGCCTGCCAGATGTCGTACTGGCCGCCAGACCGGCTGTGGTCGCCCTGCGCAAGCTCCATGTAATTCTCGTCACGCTGGGTCGCAAAGACCTCACCGAGGTAGTCCCGGAACGCCGGACGCTCCACCGCCGCTGCCTCGCCGGTCAGCCGATAGGCGTTCCTGTCGGAGTAGAGGTTGATGAGCGTGTAAGCCCTGAAATCGATCGGGTCCGGGCAGGCCGCAAACGCACCGTTGTACATGTCCGGATAGAACACCTGGGTGGCCAGTGCTTCCCAGCCACCGGTCGAGCCGCCGTACGTGAAGCGGGCCCAGCCCGCACCGATGCCGCGAAACCGTCGTTCGACCTCGGGGATCAGCTCCTTGTTGATGGCATCGCCATACGGGCCGAGGTTCGCGGAATTGACGGCGTAGCTGTCGTCGTAGAAGGGATTCGCGTGATCGATTTCGATGACGAGGAAGCGCGGAAATCCGTCGGATATCCATCGCTTGTAGAAATCATAGGCTTCCTGCTGCTCGATGCGGTTGTAGCCCTCGAGATGAAACCGCGTCGAGTACTGCGGCTTGAGATCCGGATCCGGTGGTGTCGTGCGGAAATCGCCGATCGTGTCCGGGTGATGGCCATGAAAGACCATCAGCGGATAACGCGCTTCCGGATGCCGGTCGAAGTCCCTGGGCAACAGCACGTGCGCGGTGAGATACACGTCCCGGCCCCAGAATGCAGACAGCAGGGCACTGCGCACCTTCACGTGCCGCACGAACTCGGTTTCCGGCGCCGGCGGAATGGGCCCTATCTCCTGGTCGAGATGGAGCGTCAGACGCGGTGGATGACCTGCATCGATGTGCACCGGCACCGGCCGGTTGTACAGGTTGCCCGGCTTGCTCGCCCACTGCTGGCCTTCGCCGCGATCCGGTGGCAGCTTCAGAACACGCCCGTCGGCGCGCCTGAACTCCTCGTAGCGGTTGAGAACGGCCTGCACGAGGTAATCCCCGGGTGGCAGATCGGCGAGGTGCGCGGCTGGCCAGCCAAACGCGCCGCTGCCGATGACGACGGCCTCCCCCGGGCGCCACGCGTCCACGGTCTGGCCAAACAGGTACGGCGCGGCAAGCACCTCGTTGGGCGCAACGTGGCTGCGCGGCTCCCTCGTCAGATCGCGGCTGAACATCAGGATCACCCGCCCGTCGAGCGGCGCGGTGCTCCTGGCGGCCGGAAAGTCGACCGCCACGCGGGGGCCATCCGCGGCGCCGGCGCCAGATGCGACTGCGAGCCAGGCGAGGCCCAGCCAGGAGGCCAGTCGGGAAGCTGAGTTCATCGGCGGTACTCCGGGGAGGCAAGGTCCGATTGTGGCGACGTCGACCTCTCCGGACAATCCCGGTCTGTCAGCCTCCGCGATCCAGCAAGGGCGTCACGATCCTTGAGAGCCGATCTTCCGTCCACGTCGGTTGCCGGTCCTTCCAGCCATCGTCAACCAGTCGCCCATCGCGCGCAATTGTGAAGTTGAC
Source organism: uncultured Pseudomonadota bacterium (assembly GCA_903839465.1). Lineage (GTDB taxonomy): Bacteria > Pseudomonadota > Gammaproteobacteria > Steroidobacterales > Steroidobacteraceae > CAIKMS01. Next base: position 263 of record CAIMCI010000092.1, on the reverse strand, counting down.
GGGTATCCGCCACGGCCGCCCGTAGCCGGCGGCCTCCGAGTTGACGAGCAGGCCGACCGGAAATTGCAGTGATGCGGCGACCTTGCGCACGGCGGGCAGCGAGTCACGGTCATCGAGGCAGAAGCCAAGCACGACCAGCCCCTGGCTTTCGTGTGCCGCGCTGTAGGCCGACAGCAGCGGCAGTTCCTCGCGGCAGGGTCCGCACCAGGTCGCCCAGAACGTCAGGATCACGACCCGACCCTGCAGCTCGCTCGTCACCCAGG
>CAIMCI010000091.1 GCA_903839465.1 uncultured Pseudomonadota bacterium | reverse complement strand
GTCAAGGGCACCGTCAAGAACCTCACCGACTACGGCGCGTTCGTCGACCTCGGTGGCATCGATGGCCTGCTGCACATCACGGACATGGCGTGGAAGCGCGTCAAGCACCCGTCGGAAGTGGTCAAGGTTGGCGACGAGATCGACGTTCGCATCCTCAAGTTCGATCGCGAGCGCCAGCGCGTGTCGCTCGGCATCAAGCAGCTCGGTTCGGACCCCTGGCAGAACATCGCGCGGCGCTACCCGCCGAACACGCGCCTGTGGGGCAAGGTCACCAACATCGCCGACTACGGCTGCTTCGTCGAGATCGAGGAGGGCGTCGAGGGTCTCGTGCACGTCTCCGAGATGGACTGGACCAACAAGAACGTCAACCCGGCCAAGGTCGTGCACGTCGGCCAGGAAGTCGAGGTCATGGTCATCGACATCGACGAGGACCGTCGCCGCATCAGCCTCGGCCTCAAGCAGTGCCAGCCCAATCCGTGGAAGGAGTTCGGCGAGAACTACAACCGCGGCGACAAGGTGTCGGGCCAGATCAAGTCGATCACCGACTTCGGCATCTTCATCGGCCTCTCCGGCGGCATCGACGGCCTCGTGCACCTCTCGGACATCTCCTGGGACATCCCGGGCGAGGAGGCGGTGCGCAGCTACCAGAAGGGCCAGAGCCTCGAGGCGATGGTGCTGGCGATCGACCCGGAGCGCGAGCGCATCTCGCTCGGCGTCAAGCAGCTGGCCAAGGATCCGTTCTCGGGCTACATCGCCGAGCACCCGAAGGGCACGATCGTCCGCGGCACCGTCCGCGAGGTCGATGCCAAGGGCGCGATCATCGACCTCGGCGGCGGCGTCGAGGGCTACCTGCGCGCCTCGGAGCTGACCCGTGACCGCGTCGAGGACGCGCGCACGATCCTCAAGGAAGGCGAGGAAGTCGAGGCCAAGTTCACCGGCGTCGACCGCAAGGCGCGCACCATCGCGCTGTCGATCAAGGCCAAGGACATGCACGAGGAGCAGGAAGCCATGCAGGCCTACCGCACCGACTCGCCGTCCGGCACGAGCCTTGGCGACCTGCTGAAGGAGCAGCTGACGGATCGCGACGAGTAGGTCAGGGATCGAGCCGGGTGGCCGGCATCCCGCGGGGGATGCCGGCCACCGGCCGGAACACGGGCCCCCGGGCCCGTGGCCGGCGGGCTGGGGGTTTTCAACGCACGTAACCAAAAAGCGGACGGCTGCATGACGAAGTCCGAACTGATCGACATTATCAGTGCCAAGCAGAAGCACCTGCCCGCGAAGGACGTTGAACTCGCGGTCAAGCAGATCCTCGAGATCATGAGCGACGCGCTGGCCACCGGCGAGCGCATCGAGATCCGCGGCTTCGGCAGCTTTTCGCTGCATTTTCGGCCGCCGCGCCAGGGCCGCAATCCGAAGACCGGCGAGGCTGTCGCGCTGCAGGGCAAGCACGTGCCGCATTTCAAGCCCGGCAAGGACCTGCGCGAGCGGGTCAATGACGGGCAGGACCAGCCGATCCGCGAATAGCGCCTGAGGCGTCAGGCCGTGCAGCGACGGAGTCGGCCCCGCGGCGGACCGGGACGTCGCGCACACGCGCACCGTCGCCGCTCGGTTATCATGGTGTCCCCGTTATGTCAGGGCGAGACTCCATGGCTTCCAAGACGTCGATCCGTACTGCCGTATTTCCCGTCGCCGGCCGGGGCACGCGCTTCCTGCCCGCGACCAAGGCGTCGCCGAAGGAAATGCTGCCCATCGTCGACAAGCCGCTGATCCAGTACGCCGCCGAGGAGGCCCTGCAGGCCGGCGCGACGCATCTCGTGTTCGTGACCGGCAGCTCCAAGCGGGCGATCGAGGATCATTTCGACTCCGACCCCGAACTCGAGGCCGCGCTCGAGGCGCAGGGCAAATACGACCTGCTCGATTCGCTGCGCGGCATCCTGCCGCGCTCGGCCAGTGCGATCTATATCCGCCAGCCGGCACCCCTCGGCCTCGGCCACGCCGTGCTCTGCGCCCGGCCGGTGGTCGGCAACGAGCCGTTCTTCGTCCACCTCGCGGATGACCTGATCGACGCCGAGGTGCCGTGCCTCGCACAGATGGCCGCCCAGTTCGAGCGGCACCAGGCGAGCGTGCTCGGCGTGCAGACGGTGCACCCGAAGGAGACCGACAAGTACGGCATCGTTGCCTCGGTGCCGGTGGCCGGCGAGCCGCGCCTCTCGAAGGTTTCCTCGATCATCGAGAAGCCGAAACCGGACAACGCGCCGTCGAACCTCGCGGTCGTCGGCCGCTACATCCTGACGCCGGCGATCTTCAACAAGCTCGAGACCATCGGCCGCGGGGCCGGCGGGGAGATCCAGCTGACCGACGGCATCGCGGCGCTGCTCGGGGACGAGGCCGTCTACGCCTATGCCTTCGAGGGCAAGCGCTACGACTGCGGCAGCAAGCTCGGTTACCTCGAGGCGACCGTCGAGTACGCGCTCAAGCACCCG
>CAIMCI010000090.1 GCA_903839465.1 uncultured Pseudomonadota bacterium | reverse complement strand
GCCGCCCGGCGCGCACGCGACGAGCGCGGCCATCGCGCAGGCTCCCAGACCGGCACCGAGGCCGGCACCGAGGCCGGCACCGAGGCCGGCGCCGAGCCAGCGCCGCCGCCGGCCGCTCGCCCGCGCTTCACCCGCCCTGCCCGTTGCGTCCCTGTTCATCGCTGCTCCATCGCTGCCCCATCGCTGAACCGTCGCGCCGTGCGGGCTCAGCCCGGGCTCTCCCGTCCTTCAACGCCGCTAGGCGTCGGGCGCTGACCGGGCCGTGGAAATAAAGCTTGCTGCCTGGATCAGATTATTGTTACATGAGTATGACATTTCAGTTTCACGCGCTGCGGCGCCGGAGGTCCGGACCATGGCCACGCTCTCGCTGCTCGACCGCCTCGACTCGGGGACTCCGGTGCGCCAGTGGCTCCTCGCCGCGCACTCCCGCTGGCGCACCCTGCTCGCCTGGGTCCTGCCCGGCTCGCTGCTCGCCCCGCTCGCGTGCCTCTATTCGCTGCGCCACTACCCCGGTGCGGTTCTGCCGCTGCTGGCACCCGACGTGCAGCCGATGGCGGTCCTCCTGATCGGGGCGGCGGCCGTCGTGCTGCAGCTCGCAATGGTGTCGCTGATGGCCGGCCAGATCGCCCTGCTCGGCGGCGCCCCGGACAATCCCTTCGTCGAGCAGATCCCGGCGCGCGCAGCCTACCGGTTCGCCGGGCTCGTGCCCGTGCCGCTGTGGATCGCCTCGCTTGCGCTGCTGACGCCGAGTCGGGCGTTCCTGGTCGCGGCGCTCCTCGTCGCCTGGGGCGCGGTCTACGCGCTCCTGTGCGAGGGCGTGGCCGGCCTCTACCGTCCCGACAGCGCGGCCAGCGCCCGGCAGCTGACGCGGGCACTGCTGCGTCGCGGCCTGTTCGCCTTCGCGGCGGTGCTCGTTGCCCTGATGGCGCCGCTGTACGCGATGGCGACGCTGCGCTAGAGCCAGAGGCGAAGGCCCGTATAGAGCAGCATCCCGGCGACGATGGTCGCGACCATGCTGCGCGAGACGGCGAACACCGCCGCCGCGGCGAGCGCCGCCACCAGCCGCGGGTTCGCGCCTGTCAGGAGCAGCGTGCCGTGCACGTAGGCGAGGTCCGGGGCCATGATCGCGGCCAGCGCGCAGGCCGGCGCGTAGGCCAGCGCCCGCTCGATCACGAGCGGCAGGCGCAGGCGGGCGCCGAAGAGCACGAAGCCACCGCGCGTGACGAGGGTCGTCAGGCTCACGCCGACGATGGCCAGCCACACCGCGCCCGCCTCGCTCATGACGGCGTGCCTTCGCTGAGCGGCCGGCGCCCGCGGCCGGCGAGCCAGTCGGTGAGCAGGGCCGCGAGCACGCCGGCGAGCATGGAGACGAGCACGCCGAGGCGCAGCGGGACCCGGTAGGTCGCGATCGACAGCACCGCCGTCACCAGCACGCCGGTCGCCGCCGGCAGCCGGCCGCGGACCATCGGCACGAGGAGCGCGACGAGCGCGAGAGTGCCGGCGAGTTCGAGGCCCCACTCGCGCGGGATGCGCGCGCCGAGCAGGTAACCGGCGATCTGCGAGGCCTGCCAGAACACCCAGTTGGTGAGGATGATGCCGACGAAGTAGGCGTCGCGATCGGCCCAGTCCGGGTCGGTGGCGAGCCGCCGGCTGTACAGGGCAAACGGCACGTCACCGATCAGGTAGCTGACCCACAGGCGGTGGCGGAAGCGCAGGTGGCCGAGCGGTCGCGCGAGCGCGACGCTGTAGATCACGAAGCGCAGGTTCACGACGAGCGCGGTCAGGGTCGTGACCCAGACCGGCGCACCGGCGACGATCAGCGGCAGCGCGGTGAGCTGCGCGGAGCCGGCGAAGGCGAGCAGCATGAAGCTCACCGCCTGGGCCGCGGTCAGGGACGACTGGGCCATGGCCACACCGGTCACCAGCCCCCACGCCGCGACGCCGAGCGCCGGCGACAGCATCGCCTGCCTACCCTCGCGGAACGCCGCCCGCCTCCTGTCATCGCGGGTCTGCGCCACGCCCGGTCTCCAGCCGATACCCGAACGGGTATTATATCGTGCAGCGCGTCATCGCGTTGCAGGTCCCGTTGCCATGTCCCGTCCCGCCCCCCGCTCCGGCCCCTGGCGACGCCTGCCGCGAACGGCCCTCGCGGCGCTCTTCCTCGGCGCGGCCGGTGAACTCGCCGCCGCCGAGGCACCGATGCGGGGTGCGCTCGCGGACTACCCGATGGGGCGTGACGGCAGCGGCACCGCCTGGCAGCCCGACACCGCGACCATGCCCGGCCTGCACGCGATGGGCGAGGTCTGGACGCGGATGATCGCGCTCGACGTCGCGCTCGCCTATACCGCGAGCGACGCGCCGCGCAGCGACCCCGCGGCCTACCAGACGAGCCTCTTCATGGTGCACGGCGCCCGCGACCTCGGCACCGGCGACCTCCTGACCCTGAGGGCGATGGCCTCGCTCGAGCCCCTCGAAGGGCCGCGGGGCTACCCGCTCCTCCTGCAGACCGGCGAGTCCGCGGACGGGCGCACGCCGCTCGTCGACCGGCAGCATCCGCACAACCTCCTGATGGAGGCCTCGGCCACGGTCAGCCACGCGCTGTCACCGACCGCCGCCGCGTTCGTCTACGCGGCGCTTGCCGGTGAGCCCGCGCTCGGGCCGGTCGCGTTCATGCACCGCTTTGCCTCGATGGACAACGTCAGCGCGCCGCTGTCCCACCACTGGCTCGACTCGACGCACGTCGCCTACGGCGTGGTGACCGGCGGCTGGGTCGACGGCCCCCTGAAGGCGGAGGTCTCGGCCTTCAACGGCCGGGAGCCGGACCAGCACCGCTATGCGGTGGAGACCGGGCCACTCGACTCCTGGGCTGCCCGCCTGACCGTCAATCCCGGCGCCGCCTGGTCGGCGCAGGTCAGCCACGCCCGCCTGCGCGCACCGGAAGAGCTCGAGCCCGGCCAGGACGTGGTGCGCGATACCGCCTCGCTCACCTGGCATCCCGCCGGGGGCAGCGGCGGCGAGGCGGAGACCGTGCTCGCCGTCGGCCGCAATGCCCCGACCGGGCGGCGCGCGACGGCGGCAGTCCTCCTCGACGGGGCGTACCGCCCGCCCGGCGCCATCACCTACTACGGCCGACTCGAGTACGTGCAGAAGGACGAACTCCTGCCCGGGCAGGAGCCGACCCCGGTTACCCAGGCGACCCTCGGTATCGCGCGCACCGTCGCGCGGAGCGGCGCGTTCGCCTGGATGGTCGGTGTCCAGGCGAGCCTCGCCCGCGTGCCGGCGGCCCTCGAGCCCCGCTACGGCGGCGCGACCCCCCTGAGCGGCGCGATCTACGTCCGCCTGCGCCTCGGCCCCTAGTCAGGGCCGGTTGCCCGGCCTTACGCGGCGCCCGCCGAGCGGACGGCCTGGTCGCCGGCGGCCTGGCCGGCGAGCGTCGGCGCAGACCGCGACGAGCCGCTGCGCCGTGGCGCGTACCGGCACAGCATGCGCGACAGCTCCGACATCGAGAAGGGCTTCAACAGGAACTCGTTCATGCCGGCCGCGAGGCACTCCTCGCGGGACCCGGGCATGGCGTGCGCGGTCAGGGCGATGATCGGTGTCGGCGGCGAGCGGCGCGTCGCCTCGCGACGGCGGATCTCGCGGGCAGTGGCGATGCCGTTGCGGCGCGGCATCTGGCGGTCCATCAGGATGATCTCGAAGGCCTCGTGTTCGAGGACCGCGAGCGCCTCGTCGCCGTCGGCGGCGGTGAGGGCCGAGCAGCCGAGGGTCTGGAGCATGCCGATCGCGACGTCGCGGTTCACGGGATTGTCCTCGACCACGAGCACGCGCAGTCCCAGCAGGCGGCGGTGGGCCCGGTATTCGCCGGTCGAGAGCGGATCCGCGGTCGTCGTGAGGTCGCGGATGCCAAGCACCCGTGTGACGGTGGCCCGCAGCAGGCTCGCGCGCACCGGCCGGGTCAGGTAGGCGTCGATATCGACCATGTCGGCGAGCGCGCCGTCGGCGCTGGCAACGACCTGGCTGAGCAGGATCACGCGCGGAGCGCGGCTCGCGAACGCGTCGCGAAGCTCGGCGAGGCGCTGGCGCACCTCCGGCACGCGCAGCACGTGATCGATCAGCACGAGGTCGATCGACGGCGCCTCCACCGGCGCGAGCGCGGCGAGCACCCCGGCCTGGTCGTGCGCGACGCGGATCCTCGCCCCGAGCCGCTCGAGCGTGCCGGCGAGGACCGTGGCCGCGGCCGCGTTGTCCTCGGCGACGAGCACGCAGCGCCCGTGCAGCAGGTCGGGTGCCGGCCCCGCCCCCGCGGCCGTCGCGGGCACGCCCGCCTCGATCGTGAAGCTGAACACCGATCCCTTGCCGGGCGTACTGCGCACGCCGATCTGGCCGCCCATGAGCTCGACGAGCTGGCGGGCGATCGCGAGCCCCAGTCCCGTCCCCTTGACCTGCTGGTCGAGCGACACGTCCTCGGGACCGTCGGCCTGCGCGAAGGACTCAAAGATCCGGCCGACCGACGCGGCGGCGATGCCGATGCCGGTGTCGCGCACCTCGAAGCCGACCGTCGCCTCGCTGCCGCGCAGTGACTGCAGGCGCACGCCAACCACGATCTCGCCGCCGTCGGTGAACTTGATGGCATTGCCGATGAGGTTCGTCAGTATCTGGTTGAGCCGCACCGGGTCGGAGACGATGAGCGCCGGCACGCCGGGGTCGACGGCGACGATGATCTCGGTGTTCTTGGCGTGCGCACGCCCGGCGAGGAGCTCCACCACGTCCTCGACCGCATCCTGCAGCGCGAAGGGCACGGGCTGCAGGAGCAGCCGGCCGACCTCCATCTTCGAGAAGTCGAGGATGTCGTTGACGAGGTCGAGGAGCGTCGTCGCCGAGCGGTGGATGGTCGCGCAGAACTTGCGCTGGCGGTCGTTGAGCTCCGTGCGCTGCAGGAGTTCGGTCATGCCGAGCACGCCGTTCATGGGCGTGCGTATCTCGTGGCTCATGCGGGCGACGAACTCGGACTTGACGCGGCTGGCGGTGAGCGCGGCGTCGCGGCTGTGCTGGGTGTCGTGCTCCTGCACCTCGAGGCGCGCGAGCATCGCGTTGATCGACTCGGCCAGCGTGCCGATCTCGTCGCTGCGGCGGCTCTCCGGCAGGCGCGCATCGAGCTGGCCGCTGTCACCGATCGAGCGCAGCCGAAAGCTGATCGCCTCCAGCGGCGTCAGGAGGCCGCGGGAGACGAACCAGACGGCGAGGATCGTCGCGAGGACGCCCGCCACGGCCGTCGAATCGAGCAAGAGCCAGGCGCCGCCGAGCGCCGCCGCGTGGACGGTGCGCTCGGTGCGCACCTCGGCGACGAAGCGACGGCCGTGGCCGAGGTCGGCAAGCACGAAGCGGCTGGTCATCTCGGCATCGTCACGCGCATCGAAGCTGACGTTGCCGGGTTCGAGCGGGATCTTGCCGACCGGGAGGTCGCGGTCCGCGGCGCCGGCGAGGTGCAGGTGCACCCGGGAACCGACCCGCTCGCCCAGCGCGGCCTGGTAGGACGGGTCGATGCGCCTGAACGAGACGAGCCAGCCGACCACGGCGCCGCGGTTGCCGTTGCCGGTGATCGCCGCGGCACCGAACAGGTAGCCCGTGCCGCCGACCTCGACGAAGCCGCCACGCGGCTCACCGCTGCCGAGCTGCTGCCAGATCGGCTCGCCGGGCCGCAGCACGGCCGCGAGGCCTTCGGGCGGCGCTTCGGGTCGCTTGAAGTTGTGATCGAAGGCGCGCAGTTCGAGGAGTCGGCCGTCGCCGCCGAGCACCGCGATCGCGTCGCAGTTGTGGGTGTCGTAGACGTCGGCGCTGAAATTGGCGTCGATGAAGCCGGGATTGCGGCCGAGCACGTAGTCGCGCGCCTCGTCCCAGGTGGCGTTGTCCCAGCTCAGCCGCTTCAGGTCATCGACCGTGGCGAAGACGAGGGCCTGGACGTGGCGCGCCCGCAGGAGTTCGTCGCGCCGCTCGCTCGCCTCGAGGCTCGAGGCGAGGGTATGGCGGGCCGCCAGGAACTGCCCCAGCCCCAGCATCGAGAAGATCGCCAGCAGCACGAACACCGTCGCCAGACGGAGGGAAGGCAGGCGCGCACGGGGACGCGAGACCGTCATTCAGGGTCCTAAGGTATCGCGCAGGGCGCGCCTACCTGCCCTTATCGGCCGAACGGCGCGCTTCTGGCGCGGCCGTGGGTCACGATTTGGCGCCGCCCGCCGGCGGTTTAACTTATGCCGGCGGGACCTCGTGCACCCAGCCGAACGGGTCGGGTGCGCGCCGCTCCTGGATGGCGAGCAGCGACTCGCGCAGCCGCGCGGCGACCCGGTCGACGTCGCGCGGCCGGTACTCGCGGCCGTCCGCCTCGCCGAGCACGCCGATAGGACTGACGATGGCCGCGGTCCCGCAGGCGAAGAGTTCCGTGCACTCGCCGCCCTGGACCTGGGCGATGAGCGCATCGATTTCCATCGGCCGCTCGACGACCTTGAGCCCCTGGCTGCGCGCCAGCGTGATCAGCGAATCGCGGGTGATGCCCTCGAGGATCGAGCCGTCGAGGGTCGGCGTGTGCAGCTCATCGCCGATCACCGCGAACAGGTTCATGCCCGACAGTTCCTGGATGAACCGGCGGCTCGCCGCATCGAGCCAGAGCGCGACGGTGTAACCGCGGTCGGCGGCGACCTGGGTTGCGCGCAGCGAGGCAGCATAGTTGCCCCCGGTCTTGGCCACACCGGTACCGCCCGGGCTTGCCCGCGAGTCGGCGCGCTCGATCGCCACCTTCATCGGCCCGCTCGAGTACACCTCGGCCGGGTTCGCGATGACCATGAAGCGCGCCGTCGTCGACGGGCGGATGTGATAGCCGGGCTCGGTCCCGAACAGGAACGGCCGAAGGTAAAGCGACTGCCCCGTGACGCGCGGGATGATCGGCGTGCAGGCCCGCACGATCGCGTAGAGGGCGTCGAGGAAAAGCGTCTCCGACGGCGCCTGCATCGCGAGGCGCGCCGCCGAGCGCGCGAGCCGCTGGTAGTTGGCCCGCGGCCGGAACAGGTTCGGCCGGTCGTGGCCGAGCCGGTAGGCCTTCATGCCCTCGAAGACGAGTTCCGCGTAGTGCAGGACGCGCGCCCCAGGCAGAAGCTCGATGGGGCCGTAGGGCACGAGCTCGCCGCCATCCCAGCCGCCGTCGTAGACGGCACTGAACATGACCGGCGCGGTCACGAGACCAAAGCCCAGCTTTTCCGGCAGCGTAAACCCGGCCAGCGCGCTCGCCACGCCGGCGTCGATCCTGATACCCGTCATGTCCGTATTCCTCAGCCGTGTGGGCGACGGGACGTTGCCCGCCGCGTCAGTCCTTGCCGTTCAGCCCCGGGCACGCAGCCCTGGCGATCAGCCCTTGCGCAGGTAGGCGTCGGTACCGTTCAGCCAGTCCTCGCGGGGCGGATTGAACACGTCGACGTCGAGCGTGTCCTCGAGCGCGAGCGCGCGGTGCGGAACGTTCGACGGAATGACGAGGACCTCGCCCGCCCGCACCACGACCTCCTGGTCGCCCGCGGCGCCGAGCCAGAAATGCAGCGCACCGCTCAGGATGTAGGTGATCTGCTCGTTCTCGTGGCGGTGCTGCGGCACGTCATCGCCGGCCTTGAGGAACACGTGGGCTATCATCATCCGCTCGGAGGCGATCAGCTTGCGGGTAATGGTGCCCTTCATCGGCTCCGCCGGCAGATCGGCCCAGCGGTAGTGGGCGACGCCGGGGTGCGCGACCGCAGCGGATGGACTGTTAGGGGATTTGCTCATGGCCGGGCTCCTGATACCAGCGTCTAATAATACGGCACTGGCGGCGGTTTCGCAGGCGCACGGACGGGGCGCCGCGGACGCCGGCCGCCGCACTGCCCTGCCAGCCCGCCCAACGAGCCCAAGGACGCGATGAGCCGCCTTCCGATCGACGAACTGACCCGCCTCGCTGCCCTGCACACGCTGCGGATTCTCGACACGCCGCCCGAACAGGCCTTCGACGCAACGGTCGTCTTCGCGGCCGGGCTCTGCGCCGCCCCGATCAGCCTCGTCAGCCTCATCGACGAGACCCGCCAGTGGTTCAAGGCCAAGGTCGGCACGGAGCTCTGCGAGACGGCGCGGGAGCACGCATTCTGCGGCCGGGCCATCGCCCAGGAAGGCCTCTTCGAGGTCCCCGATGCCCTCGCCGATCCGCGCTTTCGCGACAACCCGCTGGTCACCGGCCCGCCGTACCTGCGCTTCTATGCCGGTGTCCCGCTCCGGATCGCCGGCGGCGCCAAGATCGGCACGCTCTGCGTCATCGACGTCGTCGCGCGGCGGCTGACCGCCGAGCAGACCCAGGGCCTCGTCTTTCTCGCCGACCAGCTGTCGACGATCCTCGATCAGCGCCATGCGCTGCAGATGGCCGGCGAGCTGCGCGACCGGCAGGCGGACCTCTACGAGCGGATGCTGATCGAGGCCATGGCGGTCGCCGAGCGGCGTGCCCTGACCCTGCACGAGGGCATCGCCCAGGACCTGACCGGTGCGAAACTCCTCCTCGCGGGCCTCGGCGACCCCGGGCCACAGGCGCCACGCACGCTGGCCGCGCGCCTCGCGCTCCTGAACCGGGTCCTGAGCGGTGCGATCGACGAGTGCCGCGGCCTCGCCGCGCACGAGGGTAGCCTCTCGCTTCGCAACGAGGGACTGCCCGGGGCGATTCGCCATCTCGCCACCCGTCTCGAGGCCGGCAACGGAACCGTCAGCCGGGTGCGCACGGTCAGCACCTCGGTCGAAGGCCGCCGCTTTTCGCCGTTCATCGAGCACCAGCTCTACCGCATCGCCGGCACGGCTCTTGAGCTCGCCAGCGACCGGCGCGGAACCGGCAGCATCACGATCGTGCTCGAATTCAGGGAAGGCACGCTGGAGCTGGCGATCATCGATGACGGCGAGTCGGCGCCGGACACCGGATCGGAGCTCCTCGAGGGGTTGCGCTTTCGCGCGGCGCTCATCGACGGCGCGGTCGGCGTCAGCGACGAGCCCGGCCGCCACGCGGTGCTGGTCCGGGTACCGTGCGAGGCACTGCCGGCGGGTGCGCTAGAAGCCGCCGCGACGGCGGTAGCCTGAACCGAGCTTGAAGCCGACGACCGTGACCAGCGCGGCGAGCGCCGCGCCGCACCAGGCGTAGCCGGCAAGAGCCATGCCGAAGCGGCCGAGCAGCGCGTGCACCCAGCCCGCGGTCACGTCGGAGCCGCGCGACACCGTCGTGTCGATCACGTTCTTCGCCTGGTACCGGGCGGCCGGTTCGAGCACCGTATAGAGCATGTCGCGGGCGGGCTTGGCGAGGCCGAACTCGGTGCAGCGCAGGACGACGTTCGTGACCGTCAGCACCGCGAGCGTCGGATCGAGCGCGAGTCCGGCGAAGGACACCGTGACGACGAGACCGGCCGCGACCAGCGCACCGCGGACGCCGAGCCGGGACGCTACGCTGCCGATGACCGCGAACTGCAGGATCGCACTGATGCCGTTGACGATCAGGTCGCGGCCGGAGAAGAACGCCGTGCGCGCCGCCGCGTCCGGGTAGGCGATGGCAGCGAGCCGCGCCATCTCGATGTAGACGAACATCCCGAGCAGCGAGCCGAGCGCCACGAGGGCGGCGATCGCGGCAAGGAACGGCGTGCGGGCAATGAGCGCGAACCCGGCGAGCACGGCCCCGCCCGACGGCTCCCCGGTCGGCCTGCCGCCCGACCCGCCCGCCGCCGCCGGATCCGCAGGAACAAGGCCGATGCAGGTGGCCGCGCCCGCCAGCAGGGCGGCCGCCAGGAGCACGAGGGTCCCCGGCGCAACGCTCGATGCCAGTTCCCGGGCGAGCAGCGGCCCGAGCAGGCCGCCGAGACTGCCGCCGGCGGCGATCATGCCGAAGCGACGACGCGCGCCGGTCTCCGACCAGACATCGGCCATGCGGCTCCAGAACACCGACACCGCGAACATGTTGAAGACCGTGACCCAGACGTAGAACACGCGGGCGGCGACATCGCCCGGACGGTAGGTGAAGACGGCGGCGAAGCCGAGCAGGTTGCAGACGAAGAAGCCGTAGAGGAACGGCACGAGGCGCGGTCGCGGCAGCCGCGGCACCAGCCAGCCGAAGAGCGGCGCGATGCAGAGCATCGTGACGAACACGGCGCTCGAGAGGTACTTGATGGTCGCCGAGCCCTGCCCGGCCGCCAGCGCATCGCGCAGCGGCCGCAGCAGGTAGTAGGCCGCGAGGAGAAGCGTGAACGAGCCGAACGACAGCGCAAGCCGCAGCCGCGCAGCCCGCACCGGTTCGGCGCCGTCCATGGCGGTCACGGCCCCGGCCGGGGCCGGGGCGTCGCCTGCGTCACGGCACGACGCTGTCGATGGCGAGGTCGACGCGGCCCGGACGCGCCAGGTCGTAGCGCAGCTCGCCAAACAGGTCACCGCTCGCCTTCATCGGCTGGCCGGAACGCGAGTAGCGGGCGACGACCTGCGCGCTCTTGACGCCGGCCAGCGAGCGGCTCGGCATCATCGCGTCCGCCGTTGTCAGCTCCACGTCGAGCGGCAGCTTCTGGCCCGGTTCGAAGCGTTTGACGGCGAGCGGCGGGCCCGGCCGGTCGGGGTCCTGGGCGTAGACAAAGAGCGTCCCCGTGCCGTCGAGGCGGCTGGCGAGCGCCGGCGCCACGGTGACGTGCACGCGGACCACCGGCCCGGCCGTGGCCGCCCCGGCCGCGGCCCCGCCACCGCCTGCCACGGGTGCTGTCGCCTCGCCGCCCGGCGCCGCG
>CAIMCI010000089.1 GCA_903839465.1 uncultured Pseudomonadota bacterium | reverse complement strand
GGGTCGATGTGGGCGCGATTTGCCCAGTCTATCCACGGGTGATTGCTTCTGGCTGGCAGCACGATCTCGACGGCGACACCTCGCAATGCCGCCAGCGACAGCGCCACGGTGAGGCGGTCATCCGGCAGGAAATAGGGTGTCATCACGCGCACGTGCCGGCGGGCGCAACCGACGGCCTCCATGATCAGGAGTTCGATCTTTTCGAGATCCTGATTCGGGCCCGAGGTCACGGCGCGGGCGCAGGTGGTGCCGGTCCCGCCGATATCCGGGAACCACGCCGGCCCACGGAGGCTCTCGCCTGACGTGAAGCTCCAGTCGGCGACAAAACACCCGACCAGCTGGGCGACGATCGGACCTTCCAGGCAGAAATGCGTGTCGACCACGGGTGACTTCGGGCGCGACGCGAGCACGTTTTCGGCGCCGATATTCAGCCCGCCTGTGAAGGCGCGCTGGCCGTCGATCACCAGCAGCTTGCGATGGTTGCGCAGATTGATGAAAGGCATGCGCCAGGGGGCTACCGAATGGAGAAAGCGAGCCACCGGCACATCCTGGGACCTGAGCGCGGCATAAGCCGGCGAGGTCGTATAGCCGCTTCCGATGCCGTCGATGAGGACCCGGACTTCAACGCCGCGCCGCGCCGCGGCAGCCAGCGCAGCGATGAACTCGTCGCCCGCCGAATCGGCCCGGAAGATGTAGCTGGACAGCCCGATGCTATGCCCCGCGCTGCCGATCGCGGCGAGCATCTCCGGGTACGCCTGGTCGCCATTGCGGAGGATCCGAACCGAGTTCCCGCCGACAACCGGCCGGCCCGTCAGGCGCGCGCCCGCCGCGGCAACCGTGGCGAAGGCCCCGGTCGCCGGAAGACTGGCGGCGACGGCATTCACGTCGGCGAGTGTCTCGACCACGAGCAGCGACCTCGCCCGGGTGCGGACGCGGTTGATACCGAGCAGCACGTAGAGGAGGCTGCCGACCACCGGGGACAGCCAGGCGAGCCCGATCCAGGCGACGGCCGAGCGGGGATCACGCTTGTGCAGGAGCGCGTGCACCGTCACGACGCTGGCGAGCGCGAGATGGGTCGCGGTAAGGACGACGGCCGGAACAGACGCGGCGGAAGCCATCAGGAAAGACATGTAAACCGAACCGTTTAGACTGGGACGATGCGTCGCTCCGCCCCATGATAGAGAAGCAGGGTCAGCCCGGACGATCCAATTGGCAAAGTGTGCAATGCAGCGAAGTGGGCCCCGCCTGAATAGCCGGGGCCTTGGCGTATGGCTCTTCCTTCTGGCCCTGCTGGCGGGCGGACCGCTGCGGGCGGCCGATGCCGGTGACGATTACGTGGCCGATACGCAGGTCTGGCGCGCGGCGCGGGTGGCCGAGGTCGACGGGCCCGACGGCTGGCTTGGATTGGCGGGCCTGTATTGGCTGCGCGAGGGCGAGAACCTCCTCGGCAGCGGCCCGGCCGCAGCCTTGCGTCTCCCCCATCCGGACCTCGAGCCCGTTACCGGCAGCTTCGTTCTCTCGGGTGGCGTCGTGTCGTTCAAGGCGCTCGGCCGGGTCCCGGTCACCCGGGACGGCCACGAGGTCCGCGGTACGGTCCTCGCGTCGGACGCGTCCGGCGAGCCTACTGTGCTCGCTATCGGTACGCTGCGCATCCATGTCATCGAGCGTGGCGGACGGTTCGGCGTGCGGGTACGGGAGACGGCGACGTCGCGCCGACCGGCCTTCGCCGGGCTCGACTACTTTGCGCTCGACCCGACGTGGATCGTTGAGGCCCGTTTTGAGCGCTACGATCCGCCACGGACGGTGCCGATCGTCAATGTGCTCGGCATGGACGTACCGATGCGATCACCCGGTGCCCTGGTTTTCAACTGGGGCGGCAGCGAGTGGCGCCTCGACGCCCTTCTGGAGAAGGACGACTCGCAAACGCTGTTCGTCATGTTTTCCGACGGCACATCCGGCCGCACAACCTACGGCGGCGGGCGGTTCCTCTCGGTCCCGCTGCCGGAGCAAGGCCGGGTGCGGGTGGACTTTAATCGCGCCTACAACCCGCCGTGCGCGTTCACGGACTTCGCGACGTGCCCGCTGCCACCACCGCAGAACCGCCTCTCCCTGCCGATCACCGCCGGCGAGCGCCGGTACGGCAAGTCCGGTCACTAGGCCTTGTTGGCGCTGATCTTCGCGCCGGGGCCCGGTTTGACGGTTGTCGGGTTCACCGGCACACTGGCCGGGCGTTCAGGAGTTCCGCGCGCCACCCGGCCAGCGGAGTGAAACGGGAAGTCGGTGCAACCCCAGCGGGTTCCAGGCCGACGCTGCCCCCGCAACGGTAGATGAGTGTAGGCGGATCAAAGGCCACTGCGCACCGGCGCGGGAAGGCGATTCGTCCGGCGAACAAGCCAACTCATGAGCCCGTATACCGACCTGCGACGCGGTGGCACCGGTTGCGGAGGGCGACTCGGGGGCGACGATGCGCCGCGGCGGCGCTCGGCATCCCCGTTCAATCCTGTACCTACCGGCTTGGCAAGCATCGTCCTGCGGCGCACGGCGGGTGTGCCTGGGAGTTCGTCGGGATATGGGTAGTCGCGGGTCGAATCACGCTCGCCTGGCACGACTTCGGGCGCGTTGCCTGGCCTGCGCCTGCTGCTTGGCGGTGCTCGTGGTGCCCGGTGCAGCGCACGGCGCCGCCTATCGCGACGACCTCGGCCGGGTCGTCAATGTCGCCCAGTCGCCGCGCCGGCTGATCACCGTGCTTCCGTCGCTGACAGAAATCGTCTGCGCGCTGGATGAATGCAGTCGACTGGTGGGTACCGACAGCTACTCGAACTGGCCGGCGAGCGTACGCACATTGCCGAAGGTTGGTGGGCTCGACGACGCGTCGATCGAGGGGATCGCAGCCCTGCATCCGGATCTGGTGCTGCTCAGTGCTGCCGAGCGCACCGTCGAGCGGCTGGAGGCACTCGGCATCCGTACCTTCGTCATCGAGACGCAGACCTTTGGCGACGTGACGCGGAACGTCGAGCGGATCGCGGCGCTGCTCGGAGTCCCCGGCAAAGGTGCCGCGCTCAGGCAGAAAATCGAGGCCGATGTCCGGAGCACGGTCGCCGCCCAAAAGGCCGTCCGCGGCGGCCCGGCTCCACGCGTGTATTTTGAGATCGACAGTACCCCCTACGCGGCGGGGCCCGATTCCTTTATCGGCGAACTGCTGGATCGCCTCGGCGCGACGAACATCGTCAGCCGCGACCTCGGACCTTTTCCAAAGCTCAATCCCGAATACATCGTTCGGCAGAACCCCGACGTCATGATGGTACTGCCGAGCGAGATTGCCCGGATTGCCGACCGGCCAGGATGGCGGACGATCCGGGCGGTTCGCGAACATCGCGTCTGCGTTTTCTCCGTGGCAGACCGCGATGTGGTTACACGGCCCGGTCCCCGGCTCGCCGACGCTTTGCAAATCCTCGGTGACTGTCTGAGGCGGGTGGCGCCCTGAACGCGCCGGCCAGTCCGCCCGTGCGCAGTGCTGCCCTGCCAGCGGCCTGGCTCGTTGCGTGCGTTGCGCTGATGCTGCTTCTGGGCATGGCCAGCCTGCTGGTTGGCACCACCGATCTGCGCACGTCGCTCGGCTGGCTGATGCATCCCGACAGCCAGTCCGCCACGGTGCTCTGGCAGATCCGGCTCCCGCGGACGATTGGTGCCTGGCTTGCGGGCGCGCTGCTTGGCCTCGGAGGGGCCATTGCGCAGGGATTGTTCCGCAATCCGTTGGCCGAGCCATACCTGCTGGGCACCGCCTCCGGGGCGGCACTCGGGGTGACACTGAGTCTCCTTGCCGCCGATTCGACGTTTATGGGAATCGCCTTCTGGGGCAAGCTCGGTCTGACGTC
>CAIMCI010000088.1 GCA_903839465.1 uncultured Pseudomonadota bacterium | reverse complement strand
GTGACGCTGCCGCCCATCGCCGAGGTCATGACAAACGGCATGTAGGACGCGAACACCAGAAAGCTGGCGTAGCAGACGATGCTCTGCAGGGCGCAGGCGATGAACGTAGGCTCGATGGCAAGCGACCCGACCGTTCGTGCTATCCCCGTGCGCGGCCGGTCACCGGTGCCGGGTGCCAGGGTCTCCGGCAGCCGGCGTGCCGTCCAGACGGTCACGACGGTGCTGACTGCCAACAGCGCCGCAAAGACCGCGCGCCAGCTGCCGAGTTCGGTCAGCAGGCCACCGGCCGCCGGTGCCAGCGCGTTGGCGATGGCGACGACCATGGTCAGGTACGCGAGGTTGCGCGAGACGTGCTCGCGCGGGAACAGGTCGTTGACGACCGCACGGCCGACCGTGACTCCTGCGGCACCGCCGAGGGCCTGGATGAAGCGACCCAGTATCAGCATCCCCATCGAGGTCGAGAGGAGGGCGATCGCGGTGCCGACCGTGAACAGGCCGAGCCCGGTCAGGAGCACGCGGCGCCGGCCGACGCGGTCGGACCACGGGCCGTACGCCAGGAGGCCAATCGCGAAGGCGACGCCGGGCAGGCTGACGGTCAGGCCCGTGGCCGCGAGCGAGGCGTGGAACTCGGCCTGCGCCGCCGGCCGCGCCGGCAGGTAGACGTTCAGCGTCACGCCGCCGATGGCCGTGACGGCCGCCAGCAACACCAGCAGGGCACCCTCGCTGGCGGCGCGACGGACGGGTGCTGCCGTCACGGCAGCACCCGCCGCGCGGCTGGGATCACGGCGCGAGGCCGGCGACGCAGACGTACTTGATCTCGGTGTAGTCGGTGATGCCGTGGCTCGAGCCTTCGCGACCAATGCCGGACTGCTTCCAGCCGCCGAACGGTGCCTCGGCCGTGCTGATCAGGCCGGTGTTGACGCCGACCATGCCGTATTCGAGCGCTTCGGAGACGCGCCATGCGCGACCGAGATCGCGCGTGTAGAAATAGGCGGCCAGGCCGAACTCGGTGTCGTTGGCCAGGCTGATCGCCTCGGCCTCGGTCTTGAAGCGGAACAGCGGCGCCACCGGACCGAAGGTCTCCTCGCGGGCCACCATCATCTGCGCAGTCACGCCGGTCAGGATGGTCGGCTCGTAGAACGTGCCGCCGAGCGCGTGGCGCTTGCCGCCGAGCACCAGCTTGGCGCCGTGGGCGATCGCGTCGGCCACGTGCTCCTCGACCTTCTCGACGGCCTTTTCATTGATCAGCGGCCCCTGGTCGGTCGCACCGAGCAGGCCGTCGCCCACGCGCAGGGCGCGCGTGGCCTCGACGAGCTTCGCGGCAAAGGCGTCGTACACGCTGTCCTCGACCAGCAGCCGGTTGGCGCAGACGCAGGTCTGGCCGGCGTTGCGGTACTTGCTCGCCATGGCACCCACGACCGCCGCGTCGAGGTCGGCATCGGCGAAGACGATGAACGGCGCGTTGCCGCCGAGCTCGAGGGACACCTTCTTGATCGTCGAGGCGCACTGCGCCATCAGCTTCTTGCCGATGCCGGTCGAGCCGGTAAACGAGACCTTGGCGACGATCGGGTTGGTGGTCAGTTCGAGACCGATCTCGTTGGCCTTGCCGGTCACCACGTTGAAGACCCCGGGCGGGACGCCGGCGCGCTCGGCCAGTTCGGCCAGCGCGAGCGCCGAGTAGGGTGTCGCTTCCGCCGGCTTGACCACGAATGTGCAGCCGGCGGCGAGCGCCGGTCCCGCCTTGCGGGTGATCATGGCCGACGGGAAGTTCCAGGGCGTGATCGCGCCGACGACGCCGATGGGCTGGCGCAGGGCGAGCAGGCGGCGGTCGGTCTGCGGGCCGGGAATCACCTCGCCGTAGACGCGGCGCGCTTCTTCGGCGAACCACTCGAAGAACGATGCGGCATAGGCGATCTCGCCCCTCGCCTCGGCGAGCGGCTTGCCCTGTTCGGCCGTCATCAAACGGGCCAGGTCCTCCTGGTTGTCGAGCATCAGCGCCGCGAACTTCTTCAGGATCTTCGACCGCTCGAGCGCCGAGCGGGCCGCCCAGCCGGGCATCGCCGCCCTGGCAGCCTCGATCGCGCGGCGCGTCTCGGCGGTGCCACAGGAAGGCGCCTGGCCCAGGGTTTTGCCGCTCGCCTTGAAGGACACCGGAAACTTGGTTCCGGAGTCGGCGGATACCCAGCCGCCGTTGATGTAGCACTGCTCGCGGAACAGCGACGGGTCCTTGAGATCGAGGGTCTGCGTCATGATGTTTCAACCACTGTGAGTGTTCGGGAAGTCGACGACCGACGGGCGCCGCGCGGGCTGCCAGAGGCTCCTAAGCGGGGTGCGGGACGGCGAACGCCTATTGTGCGGCATCCGCCGGCGCATTGGCGACGAAGGGCCCGCGCCAATTCAAACGAAAGCGCATAACGCTATGATTATTTGATGAAAATATCCGTCCCGACGCCGCGGGATCAGCTGCGGTGGGCGCGCACCACGCGCTGGTCGATGGCACCGAAAATCGTCGCTCCGGACGCGTCCTGCATGTCGATTCGAACCCGATCGCCGAAGGCGAGCCAGGGCGTGCTCGGCTGCCCGGCAGCGAGGGTTTCGAGCATCCGTTTCTCGGCGAGGCACGCCGAGCCGACGGAGCGGTCGGCGTTGGACACCGTGCCGCTGCCGAGGATGGTGCCGGCCCTGAGGTTGCGGGTGCGCGCCGCGTGGGCGATCAGCGTCGGGAAATCGAAGGTCATGTCGACACCGGCATTCGGCTGCCCGAGCAGGACGCCGTTGACGGACGAGCGAAGCGGCAGGTGCACACGGTTGCCGTCCCAGGCGGAACCCAGCTCGTCCGGCGTTACCGCGACGGGCGCGAATGCCGTCGCAGGCTTCGACTGGAAAAACCCGAAGCCCTTGGCCAGTTCCGCCGGCACGAGGTTGCGCAGCGTCCAGTCGTTGACGAGGGTCAGCAGGCGGATGTCCGCCCGGCGGCGAACGTCGTCGGCCGTGCTCAGCATGGGCACGTCGCCGGTGATCACAGCGACCTCGGCCTCGAGATCGATGCCGGTATCGGCCGAGGCGAACAGGGCGTCCGACCGGGCGCCGAGCAGATCGTCGGAGCCACCCTGGTAGAGCAGCGGGTCGCTCCAGAACGACGCCGGCAATTCGGCACCGCGCGCCTTGCGTACCAGCTCGACGTGATTGACGTAGGCCGAGCCGTCGATCCAGGCATAGCTGCGCGGCAGCGGTGCCAGGCACATGTCCGGATCGAAGTCCTCGACGCCTTTGGCCTGATGAGCCTCGAGCGCCGCCGCGACGTCCTTCAACCGCGGCACCACGTTCGTCCAGTCGTCGAGCGCGTCCTGCAGGGTCGGTGCGATCGAACCGACGCGCACGCATTGCGTCAGTGAGTGGTCGACCACCACGAGGCGACCGTCACGTCCGCCTCTCAGGCTCGCCAGTTTCATGCTGCTGCCCCTCAGCGTTCCAGTATGGCCGTCACGCCCATTCCACCGGCCGTGCAGATCGATATCAGGCCGCGTCGTCCGCCACGCTCGTGCAACAGTTTCGCCAGAGTGGCGACGATGCGTGCGCCGGTTGCGGCGAAGGGATGGCCGAGGGCGAGCGACGACCCGGTGACGTTGAGCTTGCTCCGCTCGATGCTGCCCAGTGGTTCGGCGAGACCGAGTCGTTCCCGACAGAAGTCGGCGGATTCCCACGCCTTGAGGGTACACAGCACCTGGGCGGCGAACGCCTCGTGGATCTCGTAATAGTCAAAGTCCTGCAGCGCAAGGCCGGCATCCCGCAACAGGCGAGGCACCGCGAACGCCGGCGCCATCAGCAAACCGTCGCGGCCGACGAAGTCGACCGCCGCGACCTTCGCGTAGCTGAGGTAGGCGAGCACCGGCAAGCGGCGGGCCGCGGCCCACGCTTCGCTCGCGAGCAGTACGGCAGCCGCACCGTCGGTCATCGCCGTCGAATTGCCGGCGGTCAGCGTACCGTGGTCGCGGTCGAACGCAGGCTTCAGGCGCGCGAGCTGCTCGAGGCTGGTGTCGCGGCGCAGCGTGTTGTCGGCGGCAAGGCCGTGAAAGCCGACCAGCAGGTCCCGGAAGAAGCCGGCATCGTAGGCGGCGGCGGCGCGGCGGTGGCTTTCGAGAGCGAGCGCATCCTGGTCGGCGCGGGCGATGCCGAAGGACTTCGCCATGAGTTCCGTGCTCTGGCCCATGGACAGTCCGGTGCGCGGTTCGCTGACCGCGGGCGCGACGGGCTTCAGGAGGCTCGGCCTGAAGCGCAGCCAGGGCCGGAGGCGGGCACCGAGCGATCTGCCGCGAAAACTCTCCAGCAGCAGTTGCTGGTAGGCCCGGCCGTAGACGATCGGTGCGTCGCTCGCCGTGTCGACGCCGGCGGCGATGCCGGCATCGATCTGGCCGAGTGCGATCTTGTTGCCGACCAGGATGCAGGCCTCGAGGCTCGTGCCGCAGGCGCGGGTCAGATCGAGCGCGGGCGTGGTCGGCGCGAGGCCGGACGACAGGACGCACTCGCGGGTCAGATTCCACTGGCTGGAGTGCTTGAGCACGGCCCCCGCCGCCACTTCGCCGAGTTCCGTACCGGTCAGGCCGTGGCGCTCGACCAGGCCCGCGAGCGCGGCGGTGAGCATTTCCTGGTTGCCGACATCGGCGTAGGCGCCCTGCGCGCGTGCGAACGGGATGCGTGTGCCGCCAACGATGGCGACCTTGCGAGCTTGGGATCCGACCAGCATGGATGCCTCCCGTGGGCGTATCGGGGCGTGGCGGCGGTGCGTGAAGCCGCGATACAGCATGCCACAGCGCCGGCGTGGCGGGCCGGTGGCGGCTAAAGGTCGCGCAGGTACCAGCGCTCGGCGTCGGTCCGGCCGGTACGGCCGAGCGGCTGCTGCAGCGTGCTGAAGCCCCGGCCGCCGAGCAGGCGGGTAGCGGCGGGCGTCGCCGCCGTCACTTCCGCGTAGCACTGCCGGTAGCCGAAGGCGAGCGCGACGGCCATGCAGTGCTCGAGGAGAGCCGTCGCCAGCCCGCAGCACCGGTAAGGGCTGTGGACATAGACGCCGCCGAGCTCAAACACGTCGGCAACCGCGCCGGCCAGCGGCCGGATGCCGGCGCCGCCGAGCAGCTGGCCGTCCCGGTCGGCGACGAAATACGCCGCGCGAACCGCGCCGGCCGACAGGCAGAGTTCAACGGCCGCCACCGACCAGGTGCTGACCGTGTCGCCGGGAAGCAGCAGGTCGGCAAGCCCGGGCCGGTCGTCGTCACCGGCCGCGCGCAAGACGTGAGCCGGCATTGCCGTCCTAGGAAAGCCACCCATGCGCCCGAGTGTAGCGCGCCGGCCGGCCGCGCCTCAGTTGTCGTACCCGTAGGACAGGAGCGTCGTCGTCTCGGCGAGGATCCCGCCGACGAAGATGAGCTTCTGCAGCAGCTTCGTCGAGCCGAAGTTGTATACCCAGACTTCGCCACCCGGCTCGATCACCTCGTCGAACGAGTCGCGGCCGTAACCATGGCGGCGCCGGATCGGCGGGTTTACCCGGACTTCGCTCGGCCTGCCGCAGGCGGCAACCACCTGGCCGGCGGTCATGCCGGTCGTCACGATCCTGTCGCCGCACGTGAAATCGGCGGCGGCGACCGCGCTGGTCACGGCGAGGCCTGCGAGCAGCCCGAGGAGGGCGATCCGGAATCCCGGGCGGCGTACGAACATGAGTTCATGATAGCGGCAGCCGGGCGAGCCGCGTGCGTTAAGAAGCGTTTAGGAATCCGCCGTCCGCCGATTCGTGATGCGCCGCGTTATACCGTTGGTCTAAACTCGCGCGGCGGTAATGATGCACGGCAGGCGGATCTGACCATGGCTGACGCGAGCGAACCAACAGGCACCCCGCCCATCACCGCGGCCGCCTGGCCACGGCACCGGCAGTGGCGGCTCGTCGCCGTCCTCGCCGCGCTCGTGGTCGCCTTTGCCGCCGGCTACTGGGTCGTGCACCGCCACGACCATGACGGGGCCGTGGAGGGACCTGGCAGCGACGGCGCCACCAGTTTCAAGCCGACCCCGGCGCAGCTGAAGACGTTCGGTGTGGAGACCGTGACGCTGCGCCCGTTCGAGGGCGAGGAACGCACGGACGGGCGCATCGCCGTCAACGGCGACCGGGCCACTGCCGTCTACAGTCCCTATTCCGGTCGCGTCACGAAGGTGCTCGCCGGCCTTGGCGATGCGGTCGCTGCGGGCGCGCCGCTTGCCTACGTCCAGGCGACCGAATTCGGTCAGGCACAGAGCGACATGGCCGCCGCGGCCGCCGCCGCGCAGCTTGCCCGGGTCAACGAAGCGCGCAAGCGCGCCCTGTACGAGGCCAAGGGTGGCAGCCTGCAGGACTGGCAGCAGGCGCAGTCGGACCTTGCCGCGGCGGAAGCGAGTCTGCGGGCGGTGCGCAACCGCCTCGCCGTGCTCGGCAAGTCCGGCGCGGAGATCGACGCGATGGAGCGCGGCAGCGGTGATGCGGCGCACGGTCTCGCGCCGCTCGTCGCGCCGATCAGCGGGGTCGTCGTGGACCGGCAGGTGGGCCCGGGCCAGTTCCTGCAGGCGGGCTCCGGCACGGCCGTATACACCGTGGCCGACCTGTCATCGGTCTGGCTCGTTGCCAACGTCCGCGAAGTGGATGCCGCCCGCGTGCGGCGCGGCCAGGCGGTAGAAGTGCGCGTCCCGGCCTACCCCGAGCGCGTCTTCGCGGCGCGGGTCACCTACGTCGCGCCGCTCGTCGATGCGGCCACGCACCGCATTACCGTGCGCGCCGAAATCGACAACCACGACCGGGCGCTGAAGCCGGAAATGATCGCCTCGTTCCGCATCGTCACGGCCGGTGCCGTGCAGGCGCCCGGCGTGCCCGAATCGGCCGTCGTCTACGAAAGCGATACCGCGCACATCTGGGTGCTCGGCGCCGACCAGTCGCTCGAGTACCGGCCGATCAAGACCGGCCGGACGCTGTCCGGCTGGGTCGAGGTCACCGACGGGCTGAAGGCCGGCGAACGTGTCGCGACCAAGGGCAGCCTCTTCATCGATCGGGCCGTCCGGAGCGACTGACCGTGAATGCGCTGGTCACATTCGCACTCCGCCAGAGGGTGCTGATCGGCGTCCTGCTCGTCCTGATGCTCGGCGCGGGTGCGGTGTGCTTCAGCATTCTGAATATCGAAGCCTACCCCGACCCGGTGCCGCCACTGGTCGATATCGTGACGCAGAGCGCCGGCCAGTCGGCCGAGGAAGTCGAGCGCTACATCACGATACCGATCGAAGTGCAGATGGCCGGCATACCGAACGTGAAGGTCGTGCGCACGATCTCGCTTTTTGGCCTGTCCGACGTCAAGGTGCAGTTCACCTACGACTTCACCTACCAGCAGGCCGAACAGTGGGTCATCAACCGGCTGGCGCAGCTGCCGGCGCTGCCCAACGGCGCGCAGCCCTCGATTTCCCCGACCAGCCCTATCGGTGAAATCTTCCGCTACCGGGTGGTCGGCCCGCCGGGCTATTCCGTCACGGACCTGAAGACCCTGCAGGACTGGGTGCTGCAGCGGCGCTTCAAGGCCGTGCCCGGCGTCATCGACGTCACCGGCTGGGGCGGGCAGACCAAGACCTACGAAATCGCGGTCGACCAGGCGCGCCTCGTGGGCTACGGACTCAGCCTGTCGCAGGTGCTGCAGGCGCTCGGCAACGCCAACATCAACGTGGGTGGCCAGACCGTCAACATCGGCCCGCAGGCGACCGTCGTGCGCGGCGTGGGGCTCATCCGCTCGCTCGACGACGTGCGCCACACGCTGCTCGCCTCGAACAGGGGCGTGCCGGTACTGCTGTCGGACGTGGCCGAGGTCAGGGTCGGGCACCAGCCGCGCCTGGGCATCGCCGGCCTCAACGACGCCGACGACATCGTGCAGGGCATCGTCCTGATGCGACGCAGCGCGGAAAGCGTGCCCACCATCCAGCGCGTCGAGGCCGAGGTCGAGCACATCAATGCCAGCGGACTGCTGCCACCGGGGGTGGCCATATCGCGCATCTACGACCGCAGCGATCTGATCAACGTCACCACGCACACCGTGCTGCACAACATGGTGGCGGGCGTGCTGCTGATCTTCTTCCTGCAGTGGGCCTTCCTCGGCAATCTGCGCAGCGCCTTCATCGTCGCCATGACCATCCCTTTTGCGCTGTCGTTCGCGATCGCACTGATGGTCCTGCGCGGCGAGTCGGCCAACCTCCTGTCGGTGGGTGCCATCGACTTCGGGCTGATCGTCGATGCCACCGTCATCATGGTGGAGAACATCTACCGGCATCTCGCCGAGGCCGGTTCCGGGGCGGCGGGCCGCACGACGGCACTGCATACCATGCGGACACCGTCGGGATTTACGGGCAAGTTCGCCACCATCGCCAACGCCGCGGCCGAGGTCAGCCGCTCGATCTTCTTCGCCGCGGCGATAATCATCGCCGGCTTCGTGCCGCTGTTCACGCTGTCCGGAATCGAAGGCCACATCTTCGGGCCGATGGCCAAGACCTACGGCTATGCGATCGCCGGTGGCCTGCTGGCCACCTTCACGGTCGCGCCGGCGCTGTCGGCCCTGCTGCTGCCAAGCCGCGTCGAGGAAGTCGAGACCGTGCTCGTGCGCACGCTGCGCCGTGCCTACGACCCGGTGATGCGCTTTGCCCTGGTCAATCGCATCGTGACGCTGGGCGTGGCGGCCGTGATCGCCCTGATGGCGGTGTTTGCGATGCGCAGCCTCGGCCTCGAGTTCCTGCCGAAGCTCGAGGAGGGCAATCTGTGGATTCGCGCGACGCTACCCACATCGATATCCATCGAGGAGGGAAACCCGTACGTCAACCAGATGCGCCGCCTGATCGCGTCCTATCCGGAGGTTGAAAAGGTCGTTTCCCAGCACGGCCGTCCCGACGACGGCACGGACGCGACCGGCTTCTTCAATGCCGAGTTCTTCGTGCCGCTGAAACCGGCGTCGGAGTGGCCGGCCGGCATCGACAAGGAGAAGCTGACGCAGGACATGACCCGCGCGCTGGCGGAGAAATTCCCCGGTGTCGAATTCAATTTCTCGCAGTACATCCAGGACAATGTCGAGGAGGCGGCGTCGGGCGTTAAGGGCGAGAATTCGGTCAAGGTCTACGGCGGCGACCTGGCGACGCTCGAGGATACCGCCAACAAGATCGTCGCCGAGCTGCGCAACGTGCCGGGCGTGACCGATCTGGCGGTGCTGCGCTCGCTCGGCCAGCCGACGATCCGCATCGATGTCGATCGCGATCGGGCGGCGCGTTACGGGCTCGGCACCGGCGACGTCAACAGCGTCGTCCAGGCGGCGATCGGTGGCCAGTCGGCGGGCGATCTCTACGAGGATGGCAGCGACCGGCACTTCCCGATGGTCGTGCGGCTGGCAGCGCCTTTCCGGCAGAGCCTGCAGGCGATCCGCCGGATACCCATCGTCGCCACGGATCCGGCTACGGGCGGTTCGGCACAGCTCGCACTCGCCGACGTCGCCGACGTCCGGCTCGTGTCCGGCGCCTCTTTCATCTACCGCGAGCAGCAGGAGCGCTACGTACCGATCAAGTTCAGCGTCCGCGGTCGTGATCTCGGCAGTGCCGTGCTCGAGGCGCAGCGACGCGTCGAAAGCCGTGTGCAGATACCGGGCGGCTATCGGCTCGAGTGGGTAGGCGAGTTCGGCAACCTGCAGGAGGCCCTCGGCCGCCTCGCGCTCGTCGTGCCGCTGGCATTCGTGCTGATCTGCCTGCTGCTGTATCTCAATTTCGGTTCGCTGCGCGACGTGCTGCTGGCGGCGAGCGTGATTCCGATGGCGCTCATCGGCGGCATCTTCGCGCTGTTTCTGTCCTCCACGGCGTTCAGCGTCTCGGCCGCGATCGGCTTCGTCGCGCTGTTCGGCATCGCGACCATGGATGGCATTCTCGTGCTGTCCTACTACAACCTGTGCCTGGAGACCGGCCAGTCGCGTATCGCCGCCATGGAAAGCACGTGCCGTACGCAGCTGCGCCCGGTGGCGATGACCTGCATCGTTGCCTGCGTCGGCCTCATACCGGCGGCGTTCTCCGCCGGGATCGGCTCCCAGGTGCAGCGGCCGCTGGCGCTGGTCGTGGTCGGCGGCATGCTGCTCGCGCCGCTTCTGATCCTGCTGGTCCTGCCCGTGCTGATCCTGCGCTTCTCGCGCCGCCAGCCGCTGGACGAGGCCGGCTACGAGGACCGCGAGGCGCTGCAGACCGACGAGGCAGACGCGGAGCTCGGCGGATGAGCCGGGGCGTCGCGACTCGCCGGCTGCTCGCTCTAGGGCTCGCCACCGCGCTCGCGGGCTGCGCGGCCGGTCCCGACTTCAGGCCGCCGCCGGCGCCCGCGGTCGAAGCCTACGCGGCACCCGCCGTGGCCGGCGACGAGGACGTCGCGCCGAGCGAGCCGCAGGCATTCCTCGCGCAGTCGCCGACCGATACGGCCTGGTGGCACCGCTTCGGCTCGCCGCAGCTTGACGCGCTGGTCGACGAGGCCCTGCGCGCCAACCCGACGGTCCAGGCGGCGCAGGCGGCGCTGCGCGCGGCCGAGGAGAACACGGCCGCCCAGCGCGGCGCCTACCTGCCGCAGGTGAGCGCGGGGCTCGGCGCGAGCCGGCAGCGCAACCCGGTCGACGTGCTGTCGCCGACGCTGACGGCCGGCACGCCGGTCTTCAACCTGTATACGCCCCAGGTCAGCGTCGCCTTCACGCCGGACGTGTTCGGCACCAACCGGCGGACGGTCGAGGGCCTGGCCGCGCAGGCGGAACTCGCGCGCTGGCAGCTGCAGGCGACTTACCAGACGCTGGTCGCCAATGTCGTCGCGACCGCCATCGCCGAGGCGGGACTCAGAGCGCAGATCGCGGCCACCGAGCACGTGCTGGCGCTCGGTCACGAGTCCACGGCCATCGCCCGCCGCCAGTTCGAACTCGGTTCGATCGCCGAGATCGACGTCATCGCCCAGGAGGCCGCACTCGCGCAGCTGGCCGGCACGCTGCCGGGCCTGCGCCAGCAGGAAGAGATGGCCGAGCACCAGCTCGCGACGCTGACCGGGCACCTGCCCGGCGAGGCGCCGGCCGTGCGCTTCGAGCTCGACGCCCTGAAACTGCCGGCGCAGATACCGCTCGGGGTACCTTCCGAACTCGTTCGGCGGCGGCCGGACGTGCGCGCCGCCGAGGCCAATCTGCACGCCGCGTCCGCCGCCGTCGGCGTCGCCACCGGCAACCTGCTGCCGCAGCTCACCCTCACCGCCACCCTCGGCTCGGTTGCAACCGGCTTCGGTGGCCTGTTCACGAGCGGCGCCAACTTCTGGTCGCTGGGCGCCAACCTGTCGCAGACGCTGTTCGCCGGCGGCGAGCTCGTCCACCGCCGTCGGGCGGCGGTCGCGCAGTTCGATCAGGCCGGCGCCGGTTACCGGCAGGCCGTCCTGCTGGCATTCCAGAGCGTCGCCGATTCGCTGCGCGCCCTGCAACACGACGCCGAGGCCACGGCGCTCGCCGAACGTGCAGCGGCGAAGAGTGGCGAGGCGCTGGCCATCACCCGCCGGCAGCAGGAGCTCGGAGCGGCGGGCTATCTCGCGCTCATCAGTGCCGAGCAGGCCTACAACCAGGCACTGGTGTCGCTCGCCGCCGCCCGCACCGCGCGCTTTGCGGATACAGTGGCGCTGTTCCAGGCACTGGGCGGCGTGGAGCCGGAGGCGCAGGCGCGCTGACCGGCGCGCGGCCTGCAGGGGGAGACATGCAGATCGACCTTCGGAAGGCGGCGCGACGGATGATTGCCGCGGCCGCGCCGCTCGTGGTGGCGGCGCTGGTCGCTTCGTGCGACAGCGCGCCGGAGCAGCCGTCGCGGTTCCGCTCGACCTACCACCTCGGCGAGTACGAGACCGGGCTCGGCTATTCGCAGGCGGTCAAGGTCGGCAAGACCGTCTACGTGGCGATGACGCTGCCGGTCGACACGCAGGGTCAGCTGATCTCGCCCGACGACATGGCCGGCCAGCTGGGCGCGGTCTATACCAACATCGCGACCACGCTGAAGGCCAACGGCGCAGCCTTCGAGAACGTCGCGGTCGAGCGCATCTACACGACCGACATGCCGACGCTGATCAAGCTGGCTGACCAGCGTCTCAAGGTCTATTCCAAGGACAACCTGCCGGCGGTCAGTTTCATTGAAGTGAAACATCTGGCGGACCCCGGATTCCTGGTCGGCGTCGAGGTGGTGGCCGAGCTGCCCTAGCCGGGTCTGCGCTCGGACCTACCCATCCGCTACACTAGCCGCTTTACCGGCGACTTCATCCCATGCCAGCTTCCCCTCTGGGTCGTGCTTACGATCAGGCGATCGCGTCGCTCGTGAACTCCGGCGAGCGCGGCGTGCTCGTGGGCGGGCGAAAGGGTGTCGAGAAGGAAAGCCTGCGCGTCGACGAGCAGGGCAACATCGCCCAGACGCCGCACCCGCACGCGCTCGGTTCGGCGCTGACCAACGGCGACATCACGACGGACTATTCCGAAAGCCTGATCGAACTGGTCACGCCGACCTTCCTGACGAGTTGGGAACTCCTCCAGTACCTGACGGATCTGCACCAGTTCGTCTACCGCTCGCTGGGCGATGAGCTCCTGTGGGCGACGAGCATGCCGTGCGACATCAGGGCCGATAAGGACATACCGATCGCCCGCTACGGGTCGTCGAACGTCGGGCGCATGAAGACCGTCTATCGCAACGGTCTCGGCCTGCGCTATGGCCGGCTGATGCAGGCCATCGCCGGCGTGCACTTCAACTATTCGTTCCCGGAGCAGTTCTGGGCGGTGCTTGCCGATTACCGTGGCGAGCGCAAGGTCGGCTCCGACTTCATCTCGGCGGAATACTTCGGTCTGCTGCGCAACTACCGGCGCTATGGCTGGATCGTCCACTACCTGTTCGGCGTCTCGCCGGCCGTCGCCGAGAGTTTCGTCGCCGGCCGCAGCGGCCACGGCCTGGAAGTCCTGGCACCGGGCACGCTCTACGCTCCTTATGCGACGAGCCTGCGCATGTCCGATCTCGGCTACCGCAACAAGGCGCAGGCCGAGCTGTCGGTATCCGTGAACGGCCTGGACGACTACGTGCGCGACCTCGGTGCCGCGATCTCGACGCCCAGTCCCGAGTACGCGGCACTCGGCGTCGAGGTCGACGGCGAGTGGCGGCAACTGAACGCGAACATCCTGCAGATCGAGAACGAGTACTACTCGTTCATCCGCCCGAAGCGGGTCGCACGCTCCGGCGAACGGCCGACCAAGGCGCTGCGCCGGGCCGGTGTCGAGTACGTCGAGATGCGCTCGCTCGACGTCAGTGCGCTCGACCCGGTCGGCGTGAACCAGAACAAGCTGCGCTTTCTGGAGACCTTCGCCGCACTGTGCACGCTCGCCCCGAGCGCCAAGATCGACGACTCCGAACAGGCCGAACTCGATCGCAACCACGTCACGGTCGCGCGCGCCGGCCGCCAGCCCGGCCTCGTGCTGATGCGCGAGGGCCGGCCGGTCGACATGAAGTCGTGGGCGGCGGAGATCCTGACCGCCATGGAAGGGGCCGCGGAACTCCTGGATCAGGGCGACGCGGCGCGGCCCTACAGCACGGCGCTCGCGGCGCAGCGGCGCAAGCTCGCCGATGTGGAGACCACGCCGTCAGCCCGGCTGCTGACAGAGATGCGCACGACCGGCGAGTCATTCGTCGACCTGGCTCTGCGTATGTCACGGATTTACAAGCAGTATTTCACCGAGCTCGAGGTCGAGAACGAGGCCCGGTTCGCGCAGTTTACGACCGAGGCGACGCAGTCGGTGGCCGAGCAGGAGGCACTTGAAAAAGCGCCGGCCGCGCCGTTTGCGGAGTACCTGGCGACCTATTTCAGCGATTGACGGTGGTCGGGCGGCCGGTTTGACAGCTCTTCACAAACGATCTTATCAACATTACATAAGACGCTTATTTTTCTTAGAAATTTAACAATAGTACCGGTATCATCTCACGCACCCGCAGACGCCTGCCGCGAGACCCTGATGCCGCCGAGTGCCGATCCGTCCGACCTGCTTGTTGCCCCCGCCGGCGGCGCCGTGCGCGTGCGCGCCGCCAATGACGATGCGGCCGGTGCGATGGCTCACGAGCAGGTGCCGCCGGTCAGTGGCTGGGATCCCTACGAGGTCTGGGTGCGTCGGGTTCGCGATCCACGCCGCGCCGAGGCCGCGCCGCGCCGCTGAGCCATGCTGCCCGGGACCCGTTCCGCGCTAGTCGGAAAAAAGCCCCGTCTCGAGGCGGCCGTCCGAGTCGATGACGCCGCGGAACATCGCCCGCGTGTTGTAGGCGACGGCGAACTCGCCATCCCGGCTGAGCGCGATCAGGCCGCCCTCGCCACCGAGGTTGGTCAGGCGTTCGCCGATCACCGCCCGGGCCGCGGCCGTGACCGACTCGCCGCGGTACTCCATGCGCGCCGCCACGTCGCGCGCCACGGTCGCCCGCAGCAGGTATTCGCCGTGGCCGGTAGCGGACACCGCGCAGCTGTCGTTGGCGGCGTAGGTTCCCGCGCCGATGATCGGCGAGTCACCGATCCTGCCCCAGCGCTTGTTGGTCATCCCGCCGGTCGAGGTGGCGGCGGCGAGGTTGCCGGCGCCATCCAGCGCGACGGCGCCGACCGTGCCGAAGTAGTCGAGCTGGTCCGCGACCGAACCGTCGCCGGCGCGCGCGCGCAGCAGCTGAGCGTAGCGGGCATCGGTATGGAACCAGGCGCGCGGGCAGAGCGGCACGTCGTGCTCGAGGGCGAACTCCTCGGCACCCGTGCCGACGAGCAGGACGTGCGGTGAGCGTTCCATGACGAGGCGCGCCAGGGACACCGGATTGCGCACGTGGCGCAGCGCGGCGACCGCGCCGGCGGCGCGGCTCGCGCCGTCCATGATCGCGGCGTCGAGCTCGTTGATGCCATCGTGGCTGAACACCGCGCCACGGCCGGCGTTGAACAGCGGCTCGTCCTCGAGCACGCGTACCGCCGCCTCGACCGCATCGAGCGCGCTGCCACCCCGATCCAGGCGCCCGAAGCCGGCGACCAGCGCCGCGCGCAACCCGGCGTCATAGGCCGCCCAGCGCTCGGCGGTGAACGACTCGCGGGCGAAGGACCCCGCGCCGCCGTGGATGGCGAGCGCGCGTCGCTGGCTCATCGCGCGCGGACGTACTGGCCCGGTGCCGGCTCGATGACCGGATACCCGGCCGACCCGAGCGCCGGCGGCGCGCCGCGCGCGCCGGACCGTGCCGCCAGCCACTTCTGCCAGACCGGCCACCAGGAGCCCGGCTGCGCCGGCGTTTCGGCGAGCCAGTGATCGGGTGACAGGTGCGGTTCGTGCAGGCTGCGCGAGCGCAGCCGGTGGCGACGCTTGGGATGCACGGGACCGCTGATGATGCCCGCGTTGTGGCCGCCCGAGGTCAGCAGGAACGTGTAGTCATCCGAACGCACCAGGTTGCCGACCTTGTACACCGACTTCCACGGCGCGACGTGGTCGGTCTCGGTGCCGACGACGAACATGGGCAGGCGGACGTCGGACAGCCGGATCGGGCTGCCGTCGACGGGGAAACGGCCGCTGGACAGCTCGTTGTCGAGATAGAGCCGGTACAGGTACTCGGTATGCATCTTCCACGGCATGCGCGTGCCATCGGCATTCCACGCCATGAGATCGATCATCGGCTCGCGCTGCCCCTTGAGGTAGGTGGTGATGAGCGGCTGCCAGATCAGGTCCCTCGGCCGCAGCATCTGGAAGGCGCCGCCCATCTGCCGGCTGTCGAGCACGCCGTCCTGGTACATCTGCGCTTCGAGCATCGCCAGCTGGGTCGGATTGATGAACAGCGACAGTTCGCCTGGCTCCGAGAAGTCGGTCTGTGCCGCCAGCAACGTGACGCTGGCGAGGCGCGTGTCCTCGTCGCGGGCGAGCGCGGCGGCGCCGATCGAGAGCAGCGTACCGCCGATGCAGTAACCGACCGAGTGGACGCGCCGCTCGGGCACGATCGCCGAGATCGCATCGAGGGCGGCGCGAAGGCCGAGATGCAGGTAGTCGTCCATGTCGAAGTCGCGGTCACCGGCTTCTGGGTTTTTCCACGAGATCATGAACACCGTGTGGCCCTGCTCGACGAGGTAGCGGACGAAGGAGTTCTTCGCGCTGAGGTCGAGGATGTAGTACTTCATGATCCAGGCCGGCACGATCAGCACCGGCTCGGCGTGCACGTCGGCCGTCGTGGGCGTGTACTGGATGAGCTCGATCAGGGAGTTGCGGAACACCACCTGGCCGGGCGTGGCCGCGATGTTCTTGCCGAGCTCGTAGTTCTCGGTGCCCGGCGGGCCGAGCCCCTTGGTGACGCGCGCGGTGTCCTCGACGTAGTGCTTCAGGCCGCGCTTCAGGTTCTCGCCGCCTTCGGCGCGGGTCAGCTCGAGGAGCTCGGGATTGGTCGCCAGGTAGTTGGTCGGCGACAGCGCCTCGAGCCACTGGGTGACGGTGAAGCTGACGAGATCCGCGTGATACGGCTTCAGGCCGTCGACGTCTTCGGACAGCGAGCGCAGCCAGCCGGCGCCCTGCTCGAAGGCATGCGCCCAGACGTTGAAGGGGTACTGGTTCCAGGCCTCCGCCGCGTAGCGTGCGTCGGTCGCCGGCGCGAGGCCCTCGGCCGGCGAGAGGGCTTCGCCGGCTGCAGCGCGTGCCGCGAAGTTGACGGTCGCGAGCGTGCGGTGCAGGGCGTCCTGCTGCAGCTCCGACTGCCGACCCGGCGAACCGGCCAGCTGCTGGGCCCAGTCGGTCCAGGCCGTCATGAAGGCCGTTGGCGACAGGCCGCCGGTCAGCTTGCCGAGGGTGGCGCGGAACGCCTTGTCCATCTGCTCGGTCGTGGGCGTCGGCGTGGTCGGTTCTTGCATATCGGACTCCCGGCGGCGGCAAATGCCGCGGTGCAGCAATCGCCTGAGTATACGGCCCTTCGGCGCACCGCGGAAAGCCCGGGCGGTGCGCTCGGCTAGCCGACGGCCTCGCGCAGCGGGATCGACGGGTCGGCGAGGCGCGCCAGCGACAGCAGCAGCCGCTCCTGGATCACCTTTTTCGCCGCCATGTAGTCCTTCATCTGGTTGACCGCGTCGAGCGCCAGCAGCTGGTGGCCGCGCAGGTAGCAGTAACTGAACGAGCGGCTGGCCGGATCACCCCGCAGCACGCCGAGGTCGTAATCAAAATTAAGCCCTACAATCATAAGCTTAAGGTCGTATTGGTCTGACCAGAACCAGGGAATCCGGTCGTGCGCCACGGCCCGGCCGACGATGCTGGCGGCGGCGGTCTTCGCCTGCTCGAAGGCGTTGTCCACCGATTCCAGCCGGACCCGGCGGCCGTAGTGGAGGCTCGTCTGGCTGCAGCAATCACCGACCGCCCAGACGTGGGGATCGCTGCTGCGGCACTCGCCGTCGACCGCGATGCCGTTTTCGACGGCCAGGCCCGCCGCCTCGGCCAGCGCCGCGTTCGGCATGGCGCCGATGCCGACCAGCACGAGGTCCGCCGGGAAGACGCCGCCGTCGAGCGTGTGCACGGCGCGGCACCGGCCGGCACCGTCGCCCTCGAACCCGGCCAGCAGCCGGCCGGTCGCGAGGCGCACGCCGTGGCGGGCGTGCTCGGCGCTGAAGAAGGCGGAAACTTCCGGGGCGACGACGCGGTTCATGACCCGTTCGGCCATTTCGAGGACGTCGACCTCCAGGCCGAGCGCGCGGCACGTGGCCGCCACCTCGAGACCGATGTAACCGCCACCGACGATGACGAGGCGCCGGCCGGGCTGCAGTTCCGCGCGCAGCCGCCCGACGTCGGCGACCGAGCGCAGGTAGTGGATGCCGGCGAGTTCGTGGCCGGCGACGTTGACGGTACGCGGAGCCGCCCCGGTGGCCAGCAGCAACCGGTCGTAGCCGATCACGGTACCGTCGTCGAGGCTGACGCTGCGCGCGGCGAGGTCGAGCGCGGTGGCCCGGCAGCCCAGTCGCAGGTCCACGTTGTGCGAGTCGTAGAAGCTCCGCGGCTTGAGCAGCAGACGCTCCTCGGCCAGTTCCCCGGCGAGGTACTTCTTCGACAGGGGCGGGCGGGAATACGGGAGCAGGGCCTCGTCGCCGACGAGCACGAGGCCGCCGGTGTAGCCCTCGCGACGCAGCGCTTCAATCGCGGTCGCGGCGGCCTGGCCCGCGCCGATGATGAGTAGGGGTTGCATCTGCCTTGTCTCCTGACGGCGTCGGACGGTGCTTCCGGGCGACCAGATTCGGCAGGCCGTGGGCCAAAATGGTGCGCCCGCACCGAGTGCGGGCACCGGCCCGATCACGGTCCCACTTTATAGCGGGTATCGCTATGCTGTGCGAGGGAAGCGCGCCATCGGCCCGACCGACCGGCGCCGGGCCCGGCTCCGTCAACTATCCAGGGGTTCCAGGACCATGAAGCTCATCACTGCGATCATCAAGCCGTTCAAGCTGGACGACGTCCGCGCCGCCCTGTCCGAGATCGGCATATCCGGCATGACCGTGACGGAGGTTAAGGGCTTTGGTCGCCAGCGCGGGCACACGGAGCTGTACCGTGGCGCCGAATACGTCGTCGATTTCGTGCCGAAGACCCGCATCGAGGTCGCGGTCAGGGAATCGCTGGTCGACCAGGTCGTCGAGGCCATCGTCAATGCCGCCAAGACCGGCAAGGTCGGCGACGGCAAGATCTTCACGTCCGACATCGATCGCGTGATCCGGATACGCACCGGCGAAACCGACGAACAGGCGCTCTAGGTCGTGTTCGGGCCCGGAGCGTGACCACGGACGATCCGCTGACCCGGCGGGCGATGGACGGCATTGGCGTCGGTAGCGCCGCGCGGCACGTCTTCCTGTGCGTGGGTGGCAAATGCGCTCCAGAGGACGAAGCCGAGGTTGCCTGGACCTTCCTCAAGCGCCGGCTGAAGGAGCTTGGCCTCGCCGATCGGGCCGGCGGCGTGCTGCGCACGCGCGCCGACTGCCTGCGCGTCTGTCGCGAGGGACCGCTGGCCGTCGTCTATCCGGATGGCATCTGGTACCGGCACGCCACGCCCGACAACCTCGAGCGCATCATCCACGAGCACCTGGTCGCCGGCACACCCGTCGCGGACCTGGTGCTTGCCGCGGCGCCGCTGGCGCCGCCGCCATCGCCGGCCGGATCCCCGGTCCGGCCGCATCCGCAGGAGTCCTGAGTCATGGGTCCTATTGAAGTCAGCGGTATCCGCATCACCCGCACGGGCGGGCCCGAAGTCCTCGAATGGCACAGCTTCGCGCTGGCGCCGCCGGCCAAGGGCGAGGTGCGGGTCCGCCATACCGCCATCGGCGTCAACCTGATCGATACCTACGACCGCACGGGCCTCTACCCCATGCCGCTGCCGTCCTCGCTCGGTCGCGAGGCCGCCGGTGTCGTCGAGGCCGTGGGTCCCGGCGTGCGCACCTTCAGCGTCGGCGAGCGCGTGGCCTACGTGATCCCGACGCCCGGTTCCTACGTCGGCGCCCGCAACGTGGCAGCCGCGCGGCTGGTCAAGGTCCCGGCGGGCGTCAGCGACGAGGAGGCGGCCGCGGTGCTCCTCAAGGGCCTCACCGCCCAGTACCTCCTCAGGCGCACCTACAAGGTCCGCAGCAAGGATCCGATCGTCGTGACCGCCGCGGCCGGCGGCGTCGGGCTGCTGCTGCTGCAATGGGGGCGCCATCTCGGCGCGCACGTCATCGCGGTCGTCGGCAGCGACGCGAAGGTCCAGCCGGCACTCGACCACGGCGCGCACGATGTCATCGTCTCCTCGCGCGAGGACATGGCCGCCCGCGTCCGCGGGCTGACCAAGGGCAAGGGCGTGCCGGTCGTGTACGACTCGGTCGGCAAGGACACTTTTGCGCCCTCCCTCGACTGCCTGCGGCCGCTCGGGCTCATGGTCTCCTACGGCAACGCCTCGGGTCCGGTGCCACCGGTGTCCCTGCTCGAACTGTCGCGCCGGGGCTCGCTGTTCGTGACGCGGCCCACGCTCTGGCACTACATCGCCACGCCGCGCGAGCTGGCCAAGGCCAGCGATGAGCTCTTCGGGCTGCTGCATGCCGGCGTGCTGAAGATCGTCATCGGCGGCCGGCACGCATTGAAGGACGCCGCCCAGGCCCATCGCGATATCGAATCGCGGGCGACGGTCGGCTCGACGGTCCTCGTGCCCTGACCCGAGCGGAGCCCCGGCGAGCGCACGGCCGGCCGGCCCGTGCCAGCCGGATGCTCGCCGCGCTCGTCCTGGGCTGGGCCGCTGCCGTGGCAGAGGACGTGCCGCCGGCGGCGGCCGTGCCCGGCGCGGCCGAACTCGAGTCCCGACACGCGCGCATCGGCACGGTCGAGGTATCGGTCCGGAATATCTTCGACACCAGCGACCCGCGCGAGGACTACTGGCTCTACCGGGCGGCCGATGCCCTGCACATCCGCACGCGGCAGGCGACCGTTCGGCGCCAGCTCCTGTTCGCCAGTGGCGATGAGTACCGGGAGCGCGTGCTGCGCGAGAGCGAGCGGCTGCTGCGCTCGCGCATCTATCTGCACGATGCCACCATCGCCACGGTTGCCTACGACCCCGCGACCAATACCGTCGACGTCACGGTGACGGTCCGCGACGTCTGGACGCTGTCACCCAGCGTGTCGTTCGGGCGCGCTGGCGGCGTCAACGGCTCCGGTATAGGCCTGCAGGAGGAAAACCTGCTCGGTACCGGCACGCGCCTGCTGGTCCGGCGGTCCCGGGACGTGGATCGCACCTCGATGCTGGCGCAGCTCAGTTCCGAGAGCATCGGTGCGACGCACCTGCGCGGCGGCATCACTGTGGCGGACAACAGCGACGGCAGGACCCGCGGTTTCTACCTCGAGCGGCCGTTCTACGCGCTCGACACGACGCGGGCCGCCGGCGTCAGCGGCCAGCACACCTCCGAAGTCGACTCGCGCTACGACCGCGGCCGCATCGTCGACCAGTTCGCCGCGACGCGCCAGTCGGCGCAGGCCTACTACGCCTGGTCCGAAGGCTACCGGCGCGGCTGGGTGCGGCGGCTGTACGCCGGAGTCCGCGACGAGGAGGCGAGCTTTGCGCTCGACCCGCGCTCGTCGCTGCCGGCCACCCGGCTGCCCGCCGATCGGCGCCTGCGCTATCCATGGCTCGGACTGGAGGAGCGGGAGGACCGATACGCCACCACGGCCAACCGTGATCAGATCGGCCGTACCGAGGATTTCTTCCTCGGCCGCTACCTCTACCTCGAACTCGGTCGCGCCGCGCGCGGCGCGGGCTCGGACCGCGACGCATGGCTCGCCCGCTTCGCTGCCAGCGCGGGCTGGCAGGACGGCGGGCGGCAGGCCTTCGTCAACGTCACCGGCGGCGGACGGCTCGAGGGTGGCAGCGCCGACAACGCCCAGCTGACCCTGGTTGCCCGCGGCTACCTGCCCGAGAGCGAGCACTGGCTGCTGTATGGCCAGGCGACGGCGACCGAGACCCGGCGGCTGGATGCCGACGCCCAGGTCCTGCTGGGCGGCGACACCGGCCTGCGCGGCTACCCGCTGCGCTTCCAGACCGGCACCGGCAGCGGCCTCGTGACCGTCGAGGAGCGCTTCTACAGTGGCTGGTACCCGTTCCGGCTGGTGCACGTCGGCGGCGCGGTGTTCACGGACGCCGGCCGGACCTGGGGGCGCGGCGTCGTCGGCGGACCCCCGCTCGGCACGCTGAAGGACATCGGCGTCGGCCTGCGCCTCGGCAACAGCCGCTCGGGCTTGGGCAACGTCCTCCATGTCGATGTATCGTGGGCGCTCGATGCGCCGCCGGGCGTGCGTCGCTACCAGCTGACCGTGCAGACGCAGGCGAGCTACTGACGGCCGGTCCACTACCGAGGAGCTGCCCATGCCGAAGGTCCCGAAGCATCCCGCACGGCGCCGGCGGCGCGCCATCCTCACCCTGACGCTGGGCCTCGGCCTTGCCTGGCTCGCGCCGGTGGCCGCCCGCGACGTGCGCCAGGTCGAGTTCGACATCATCATCGAGCACGGCCGGGTCGTCGACGGTACCGGCGCCCCCTGGTTCTATGCCGATGTCGGCATCCGCGCCGGGCGCGTGGCGGCCATCGGCGTCCTGCGCGACGCCCCGGCGCGCCGCCGGATCGATGCCGCCGGCAAGGTGGTTGCACCCGGGTTTGTCGACATGCTCGGCCAGTCCGAGGAGACGATCCTGGTCGACCCCCGTCTGCCCAGCAAGATCTACCAGGGGATCACGACGGAGTTCACCGGCGAGGGCAACTCGATAGCGCCGCGCAACGAGGCGGTTGCGAGGGCCTCCGCGGCCGCCGATGCGCACTTCGGCGTGACGGCCGACTGGAGTGATTTCGCCGGCTACTTCGCGCGCCTGGAAAAACAGGGCATCGGCATCAACATCGGTTCCTACGTGGGCGCGACGACGGTGCGGGCGATGGTGGTCGGCTACGACGACCGCGCCGCGACGCCGGATGAATTGCGGCGCATGCAGGATCTGGTCGTGACAGCGATGCGGCAGGGTGCGGTCGGCGTCTCGACGTCGCTCGAATACGCGCCGGCGCCCTATGCGGATACGGCCGAGCTCATCGCGCTGGCACGGGTGGCCGCGCCACTCGGTGGCATCTACGCGACCCACATGCGCTCCGAGCAGGACGCGATCGATGCCGCCCTCGACGAAACGATCCGCATCGGCCGCGAGGCGCGCATTCCCGTGGAGATCTGGCACCTGAAGGCGGGCGGCGTTGCCAACTACGGACGCATGGCGGAGATCGTCGGACGCATCGAGCGGGCGAGGGCGGCGGGTGTCGACATTGCCGCCGATACCTACGCCTACCCTGCCTGGAACAACGACCTGTCGGCGTTCATCCCCCCCTGGGCCCACGACGGCGGTGTCCCGCGACTCATCGAGCGCCTGAAGGACCCTGCGCTGCGCGCCAGGCTGCGTGGCGAACTGGCCACCCTCGGCGCCGGCTGGGACAACGAGTGGCAGTCGGTGCCCGGACCCGAAGCGATCATGATCACGACCGTGCACAATCCCGCCCTGCGCGATCTGCAGGGCCAGACGCTTGCCGACATCGCCCGCGCGCGCAAGGTGGACCCGCGCGATGCCCTCTTCGACATCCTGGTCGAGGACGAGGCGCGTACCTCCGTGTCGGTGTTCGCGATGAACGAGGCGGATATCGCGCTCGCCGTCGTGCAGCCATGGGTCTCATTCTGCAACGACAGCGAGGGCACCGCGCCGGACGGGCTGCTTGGCCGGGACTTCCCGCACCCGCGGGCCTACGGCACGTTCCCGCGGGTCCTGCGCAAATTCGTGCGCGAGGAGCGGCGTCTGACCCTCGAGGAGGCCATCCGCAAGTTCACGAGCCTGCCGGCCTCCCGCCTGCGCCTCGCCGACCGTGGCGTGCTGAAGGCCGGGCAGTGGGCGGACGTCGTCGTCTTCGACGCCGAGCGGATCACCGACAAGGCGACCTTCCAGGCGCCGAACCAGCTGTCGGTCGGCATGGAGTGGGTGCTCGTGAACGGCGTGCCCGTCATCGCCGCCGGCCAGCCGACCGGTGCGCTGCCGGGTGCGGTGCTGCGCGGGCCCGGCTTTGTCGCGCCGGTGACCGCCGGTGGCGGCGCCGGGCGGCGGCCTAGCGCGCCGTGATCGGCGCGTAGCCCGGCTGTTCCTCGACGGCCCTGAGCCACTGCCGGATGGCCGGGTACGGCTCGAGGCTGAAGCCGCCCTCGGCGGCGACATGGGTGTAGGCGTACAGGGCGATGTCGGCCAGGGTGTAGGCGTCGCCGACCAGGAAGCGGCGGCCCGTCAGCCCGCGCTCGAGCACGGCGAGGGCATCGTGGCCCAGGCGGCGCTTCTCCTCGAGGCGTTCGCCCAGTTCCGCCGGCGTCTTCTTCAGCGAGTGCAGCCAGAAACGGACCGTCGCCACGTTAGGTTCGAGGTTGTACTGCTCGAAGCAAAGCCAGGCGGTCATCTGGGCCCGCTCGTAGCGATCCACCGGGACCAGGAACGAGCCTTCGGCGAGGTAGCCGATGATCGCGTGACTTTCCGCGAGGTAGCCGCGACCGGGAATTTCGAGGAGCGGGATCCGGCCGTTCGGATTCTTGGCGAGAAATTCCGGCGTGCGGCTGGCGCCGTTCTTGATGTCGAGCTCGACGAGCTCGTAGCCAAGGCCGAGCTGCTTGAGGACCAGGCGGACCTTGTAGCCGTTGCCGGAGGGCAGGTAGTCGTACAGGCCGTACATGCGGTCTCCTCAGGCGCCGGACGAAGCCCGGGTCCGCAGGCTGAGGCCGAGCGCGCCACTGCGCACGACGTCGACCACTTCGCCGAACTGGCTGGCGGCAGCGATGAAGCGGTTGACCTGGGCTTCGCTGCTGGTCAGTTCAATGACAAAGTCCGCGAGCTGGGCGGAGAGTATGCGTGCGCCGGCCTCGGTAACGAGCACCGTCAGCCGCGCCAGCGAGGATTCGCTGACCGCGAGCTTCAGCAGCAGCAGCTCCCGTTCGATATGCTCGCCGCGCGTCATGTCGGTGACGTCGACCACGTCGATGAGCTTCTGCAGCTGGGCGAGGATCTGCGCGATCGCCGCATCGTTGCCGGTCGTGACCAGGGTCAGCCGCGACATGGACGGGTCCTCGGTCGGCGCGACCGAGAGCGATTCGATGTTGTAGCCGCGGCTCGAAAACAGTCCCGCCACGCGGGTCAGCGCTCCGGCCTCGTTTTGCAGTTCGACGGCGATGATATGACGCATCAGCGGGCTCCACGCCCCTGCGGATCCAGGGTCGGGGACCGAGCATAGCGCCGATTTTGCTGCGCTGCATGGACGGACTCGGGGAAGGGTTGCTACTCTCGGGGGCCGGCCGGGACCGCGTGTGCCCCGGCTCAGACGACATTCCTGGGATGCGACCGTGAACCACCCTGAAGCTGCCCGGGTCGAGCCCCATTCGACCCCCGGCCGGACGATGTCCGGCGCCGAAATCATCGTCCAGGTACTCGCCGACGAGGGCGTGGACGTCATTTTCGGCTACAGCGGCGGCGCCATCCTGCCGACCTACGACGCCATTTTCGTCCATAACCGCGACAACCCGACCCGGCAGATGCCGCTGATCGTCCCCGCCAACGAGCAGGGCGCGGGCTTCATGGCCGCCGGTTACGCCCGCGCCAGCGGCAAGGTCGGCGTCTGCGTCGTGACCTCCGGTCCCGGCGCGACCAATACCGTCACCCCGGTCCGCGACAGCCTCGCCGACTCGGTGCCGATGATCGTCATCTGCGGCCAGGTGCCGACCGCGGCCATCGGCACCGACGGCTTCCAGGAGGCGCCGGTTGCGGCGCTGATGGGGTCGGTCGCCAAGCACATCTTTCTCGTCACCGATCCGCGGCGGCTCGAGGCGACGATGCGCACGGCCTTTGAGATCGCCCGCACCGGGCGGCCCGGCCCGGTCGTGATCGACGTGCCGAAGGACGTCCAGAACTGGACCGGGCCGTATCTGGGCAAGGGCACGCTGCCGATACCGGGTTACCGCAAGCGGTTGGCAGCGGTCGACGGCAACGCGCTCGCGCCGGCCGCCGCCGCCGGGTTCCTCGACCTGCTGGCGGCCGCCGAGCGCCCGCTCGTCTACGTCGGTGGTGGCGCCATCAACGGCGACGCGGCCGCCGCCGTGACCGAGTTCGCCAGCACCTTCCAGGTGCCGGTCGTGACGACGCTGATGGGAATAGGGGCGATCGACACCACCGCGCCGCTCGCGATGCGCATGCTCGGGATGCACGGCGCGGCGTTCGCGAACTACGCGGTCGAGGACTGCGATTTCCTGATCGCGC
The DNA here is from genome assembly GCA_903839465.1 of uncultured Pseudomonadota bacterium. Classification (GTDB taxonomy): domain Bacteria; phylum Pseudomonadota; class Gammaproteobacteria; order Steroidobacterales; family Steroidobacteraceae; genus CAIKMS01. Next base: position 12,199 of record CAIMCI010000088.1, on the reverse strand, counting down.
TGGGCGCCCGCTTCGACGACCGCGTGGCGGGCGTGCCGGCCCGGTTTGCGCCGAAGGCACGGGCGATCGCCCACTTCGATATCGACGCCTCCGAGATCAACAAGGTCAAGCGCGTCGACTTCCATCATGTGGGGCCGCTGCGCGACGCCCTGCAGGCGCTGGTCCGCGAAGGCAAGGCGCGGGGCTTTCGCCGCGACTACTCGGCCTGGCACGCGCACTGCGCCGAGCTCAAGTCGCGGCACGCCATGAACTACGACCGCGACAGCGAGCTGATCCAGCCGTACTACGTCATCGAGGAGATCAACCGCCATACGCGTGGCGAAGCCATCATCTCGACCGGAGTCGGCCAGCACCAGATGTGGGCCGCGCAGTACTTTGATTTCAAGGGCCCCCGCCAGTGGCTGACATCCGGCAGCATGGGCACGATGGGCTTCGGTCTGCCGGCCGCGATCGGCGCCCAGTTCGCCCAGCCGGGCCGGCTGGTGATCGACATCGACGGCGATGCGAGCATCCGCATGAACCTCGGCGAGCTCGAGACCGTCACGACGTACGACCTGCCCATCAAGATCGTGCTGCTGAACAACCTGGGCGACGGTATGGTCAAGCAGTGGCAGAAGCTGTTCTTCAAGGGACGGCTGTCGGCAAGCGACAAGTCGCTGCACAAGAAGGACTTCGTGCGCGCGGCGACGGCGGACGGCTTCCCCTACGCCAGGCGGCTCGACAGGAAGGCGGATGTCGCGCGCGTCGTCGAGGAGTTCGTCAACTTCAAGGGCCCGGCGTTCCTCGAGGTCATGATCGACCCGGACGCCGGCGTCTATCCGATGGTCGGCCCCGGGCAGTCCTACGACGAGATGATCACGGGGGAGCACATCCATGCGCGCACCGTGCCGCGCGAGATCAAGGCCCCCGACTCCTCCGAGATGTTCTAGAGCGCTCCCGTGCCGCGCGCGACGACCCCGCCGACCTGGCGTGAGGCGCTCGTGCAATGGGCATCGATCGGTGTCCTGTCATTCGGCGGGCCGGCCGCGCAGATCGGCCTCATGCACCGCGAGATCGTCGACCGGCGCGCCTGGGTCGATGACGACGAGTTCCTGCGGGCGCTGAACGTCTGCATGCTGCTGCCCGGCCCCGAGGCGCTGCAGCTCGCTATCTATCTCGGCTGGCGCGTGCGCGGGCTCGGCGGCGGACTGCTTGCAGGGCTGCTCTTCCTGCTGCCCGCCGTGGTGCTGCTCGCCGTGCTGTCCTTCATCTACGTGCTGTACGGCGGGCTGCCCGCGGTCGCCGGCGCGCTGCTGGGCCTCGAGGCTGCCGTTGTCGTGCTGATTGCCCAGGCGGTGCTGCGTCTGGCGAACCGGGCGCTCGTCTCGTGGCCGGAACGCCTGATCGCGCTGGTCGCGCTGCTCCTGCTCTCGGCGACGTCGCTGCCCTATCCGCTGCTCCTGTGTGCCGCCGCCGCGGTCGGCGCCGGGTACCTGCAGCGCGCGGCGCCGCGCGCGCCGAGCCTGTCGATGCGCGCGTCGCGGTTCGGCGGAGCGCTCCGCACGCTCGCCGTCGGCGGCGTGCTCTGGGTGCTGCCGCTCGCCGGGCTGGCGATCGCCGGCCTGCGCGGTCTGCCCTGGCGGCTGTACCTGTACCTGTCAAAGGCGTCGCTCCTCACCTTCGGTGGCGCGTATGCCATCGTGAAATACGTCAGTAGCGACTTCGTGCACGGCCAGGCCTGGCTGACGGCGCAGCAAGCGGTGGCCGGGCTCGCGCTGGCGGAGACGACGCCCGGGCCGCTGCTGATCGTGCTCCAGCACTTCGGCTTCATGGCCGGCTGGAATCAGCCGGGCGCCATGGCGCCCGCGGCAGCGGCGCTGCTCTGCGCGCTCCTGGCGAGCTACGCCTGCTTCATGCCGTCGTTCGTCTTCGTCCTGGCCGCGGCGCCGTACGTCGATTCCCTGGCGTCCTCGCCGCGCCTCGCAGCGGCGCTGCGTGGCGTGACTGCCTTCGTCGTCGGCGTGATCGCCAGCTTAGGCCTGACGGTGGCGCAGACCGTGTACTGGCCGATCGAGGGGCACGGCCTGCGGCTGCCGGCCGTCGGGATCTCCCTCGTCTGTGCGGTTCTCCTTGGCAGTGGCCGGTTCGGGCTGCACTCCATCGTCGCGCTGGCGGCCGCTGCCGGAGTCCTCGCCGGCGCGCTGCTCCGCTGAGAGCGCGCTGGCCCGGCGGCAGTGGATTTGCGATTCTAGCCGGGCGCCACCCCGGCGCCGGTTACCGGTCGCGGAGAGTCCCATGAAGTACCTGCACACGATGGTGCGCGTCACCGATCTCGACAAGTCGCTCGACTTCTACTGCGCGAAGCTCGGCCTGGTCGAGCTCAAGCGCATGGAAAACGAGCAGGGGCGCTTCACGCTGGTGTTCCTGGCCGCGCCCGGCGACGAGGCGGCGCAGGTCGAGCTCACCTACAACTGGGATCCGCAGCCGTACACGATCGGCAGGGCCTTCGGTCACCTTGCCTACGAGGTCGATGACATCTATGCGTTGTGCCAGCGGCTCATGGATGCGGGTGTGACGATCAATCGGCCGCCGCGCGACGGGCGGATGGCGTTCGTGCGCTCGCCCGACCTCATATCGGTCGAGCTGCTGCAGAAGGGCGGGCGCCTGCCGCCGCAGGAGCCGTGGGCATCGATGCCCAACACCGGCGAATGGTGAAGTTCACCACGGCAGTGACGCGCCGTCCCACTGCCTGAAGGTCCCGGTATCGGCGCGGCCCGCGGCGGCGATCACCGCGCGCATGCCGCGAACGCTGGTGGGCGCATCGAGCGACGCCTCAGGGCCGCCCATCCGCGTCCTCACCCAGCCGGGATGCAGCGCCAGCACCGTGATGCCGTGCGGCGCGAAATCGATGGCCAGTGACTTCAGGACCGCGTTGGCGGCGGCTTTGCTCGCCCGGTAGGCGTACAGGCCGCCCGAGCTGTTCGAGGCTATCGAGGCCAGCACGCTCGAGAGATTGACGAACTTGGGATCGTGCCCGCGGGCCAGGTTCGAGAGCAGGGCCTCGGCCAGGCACAGCGGCGCGTAGGCGTTGACCCTGAGGTGCGGTTCCCAGTCCTGCCAGCTGCTGCCGCCAAAGCCACGGCGCGTCAGCACGCCGGCATTGTGCAGGACAATATCAAGCGCCGTGCCGGCGAGGTCGCGGCCGAGGCCGGCGATGGCCTCGGGGCTGGCGACGTCGAGTTCGGCCAGACGCAGCGTCGCGGGGTACTCGCCGGACAGCGCCCGCAGATCGGCAGCGGTCGCCAGGTCGCGGGCCGTCGCGATCACGGTCCAGTGGTCGGCCAGATACTGGCGCGTGAATTCAAGGCCAAGGCCCCGGTTGGCGCCGGAGATCAGGATCGTCGGCATGGTCCGTACCTGTTGGATTTGGTGGGTGCCGGGCAGCGTTCTGCCGCGCCGGCGCTTGCTGTAGAGTAGCGGCCGTCGGGCCCGGCAGGGGCCTGCCGCACGACACAAAGTTTAACGAATGCAGGGGAGAGGATCTTCATGATCAAGAAGCTTGCCGCGGAATTCCTGGGCACGTTCTGGCTGGTCCTGGGCGGCTGTGGTTCGGCCGTACTCGCCGCGAAATTTCCGGAAGTGGGCATCGGCCTCGTCGGCGTGTCGCTGGCTTTCGGCCTGACCGTGGTGTCGATGGCCTACGCGGTCGGCCACATCTCCGGCGGGCACTTCAATCCGGCGGTGAGCTTCGGCGTCTGGGCCGCCGGTCGGATGGACCTCGGCACGGTCGGTGCGTATGTCGCCGCGCAGGTCGTCGGCGGCATCGCCGCCGCGGCGACGCTCGCCTACATCGCATCGGGCGCACCGGGCTTCGATGCGGTCGCCAGCGGCCTTGCCGCGAACGGCTTCGGCGAGCATTCACCGGGCCACTACGAGCTGGGTGCGGCTTTCGTTACCGAAGTGCTGATGACCTTCTTCTTCCTGATCGTGATCCTCGGTGCGACGAGTGCGCGCGCGCCCGCGGGCTTTGCGCCGCTGGCGATCGGTCTTGCGCTGACCCTGATCCACCTGATCAGCATTCCGGTCACCAACACGTCCGTGAACCCGGCGCGAAGCCTCGGCCCCGCGGTCATCGTCGGTGGTTGGGCCCTGTCGCAGGTCTGGCTGTTCTGGGTGGCGCCGATCGCCGGCGCCGTTGCGGCCGGCTTCGTCCACCGCTTCCTCGACAGTCGCGATTAATGTCGCATCGCTGCCGTGGCCGGCCAGCCGGCCGGTCACGGTGGCGTCATCCGGCAAGGACTGCGACATCCGTCGCGTCCGGCCGCCAGTACGATCGTTACTCTCTCCGACCAGGATGAGAGGCATCATGAAAAAACCTGCAGCGAACCGTGCGCCGAACTTGCGCCGTGCGTATTTCGAAACCCGCTTCGGACAGCTTCACTGCCGCACCGCATTCCCGTCGACGGGCGGCTTCGACGAACTGACGCCGCTCGTCGTGCTGCACGACGTGCCGGGAACGTCCGCCGATCTTGCCGCGCTACTGCCGGAACTCGGCAGCGACCGTTCCGTTTACCTGCCCGATCTGCCCGGCTGCGGACAGTCCGACGGCCCACCGGCGGCCGTTACCGTCGGCGAGTACGGCGCGAGCGTCGGCGAGATGCTGCGCGGTCTGCGGCTGCGCGAAGTCGATCTGCTGGGCGTCGGTGTCGGCGCAGCGGTCGCGGTCGAGCTATCGCTCTACCTGGGCGAGGCCGTGCGCCGTCTCGTGCTGTGCCAGCTGCCGCTCTCGCCACCGGTGGATCGGGCGGCTGCCGCGCCCGGCGTCGATGGCGCACACCTCCTCTGCGAGTGGCAGCGTGGCCTGCCGGCCGACCCGGACCTCCTCGCTGCGCACACGCGCGCCGTTGGTGCGCGCCTGGCCGGCGGCGACTCGGCGTACTGGCCGGCCGCCGCGCTGACGAGCTGGGCGGCGACCGAGCGCTGTGTCCAGCTGAAGGTGCCGGTGCTGGCGCTGGAAGGGGATACGACGGGCCGCTCGGCGAAGTCGCTCCTGCCGGCCGCGCGCGTCGAGTCTTTTGCGGCGGCGGGCCGCTTCAGCGGCGCCGGCCTCGACCGCAACCTGCGCAGCATCCGCGAGTTTCTCGACCGCTGATCCTGGCCGCGGCGGTTGCGGCGGAGCCGCAACTACCCGCAGACTTGGGCCGTGAAAGCCAAGTACCTCGAACTGATCCTCAAGGCGCGCGTCTACGACGTCGCCATCGAGTCCCCGCTTGAACCGGCCCGCCGGCTGTCGGCGCGCCTGGACAATCAGGTCTTCTTCAAGCGTGAAGACCTGCAGCCCGTGTTTTCCTTCAAGCTGCGCGGCGCCAACAACAAGATCTCTCATCTCGGCCCCGAGGCTGCCGCCGCCGGCGTCGTGTGTGCGTCGGCCGGCAATCACGCCCAGGGCGTCGCCCTCGCGGCCCGCCGGCGCGGCATCCGCGCGGTCGTCGTGATGCCGGAGACCACTCCGCAGATCAAGGTCCGAGCGGTGCTCGACCTGGGTGCCGAAGTCGAGCTCTACGGAGACGATTTCGATGCCGCCCACGGCCGGGCCCGCACGCTGGAAGCGGAGCGCGGCCTGACTTTCATCCATCCCTTCGACGATCCGCTGGTCATCGCCGGGCAGGGCACGATCGCCATGGAGATCCTGCGCCAGCACGACGAGCACATCGATGCGATCTTCGTGCCGGTCGGCGGCGGCGGACTGATCGCCGGCATCGCGACCTACGTCAAATCGCTGTATCCGGCGATAAAGATCATCGGCGTGGAGCCGGAGGACGCGGCGAGCATGCACGATTCGCTGCAGGCCGGTGAGGTCGTGACGCTCGACCGCGTCGGTATCTTTGCCGACGGCGTCGCGGTCAGGCGCGTCGGCGACGAGCCTTTCCGGCTGGCGCGCGAGTACGTCGATGAGATCGTCCTCGTCACCACCGACCAGATCTGCGCTGCCATCCAGGATATCTTCGAGGATACCCGGGCGATCGCCGAGCCGGCCGGCGCGCTCGCCGTGGCCGGCCTCAAGCAGTACGTCGCGCGCGAAGGCTCGCGTGGCCGGACATTCGTCACGCTCAACTGCGGCGCGAACATGAATTTCGACCGCCTGCGCTATGTCGGCGAGCGCGCCGACCTCGGCGCGAGGCGCGAGGCGCTGTATGCCGTCGAGATACCCGAGAGACCCGGCAGCTTCCTCGCCTTCTGCGAAATGATCGGCCGCCGGCAGGTCACCGAGTTCAACTACCGCTATACCGATCCCGCCCGGGCCCGGATCTTCGTCGGCCTGGCCGTGGCGGCCGGCACTGCCGAACAGGAAGCCCTCGCCGTGAGCATCGCGGCGGCGGGTTTCGCGGTCGTCGATCTCAGCCAGAACGAGATGGCGAAGCTGCACCTGCGCTACATGGTCGGCGGCCCGGCGCGCGGCATCGGTCACGAGCGCCTGTTCCGGTTCGAGTTTCCGGAACGGCCGGGCGCGCTGCTCAAGTTCCTCAAGGAAGTCGGGGTGGGCTGGAACATCACGCTGTTCCACTACCGCAACCACGGTTCGGACCACGGCCGCGTGCTGGCCGGCATCGACGTGCCGCCCGATACCGAAGCGGAGTTCATGCGGCACCTTCACCTCCTCAACTACCGCTACGTCGAGGAGACCCACAACGATGTTGCGCGGCTCTTCCTCACCGGCACCTGAGCGGCCGTGAGCGGGAAGTCCGTGGACCGTTACCGGCCGCGCCGGCTGGCGGAGCGCAGCGAACTGACCGTGCGCGGCCTGTCGATGGCGCTGACGCGCTGGGGTCCGGCGACGCCCGCCGCGCACGTCTACCTGCACGGCTTTCTCGATCTCGCCTCCACGTTCCAGTTTCTGGTCGATGACTACGCCGTCGACCGGCCGATCGTCGCGCCGGACTGGCGGGGCTTCGGTCGCAGCGAGGCGTCCGGGCCCGACTACTGGTTTCCGGACTACCTCGCCGATCTCGACCACCTGCTCGAGGCCCTGAGTCCCGAAGACCCCGTGGTCCTGGTCGGGCACAGCATGGGCGGTAACGTCGCGGCGCTGTACGCGGGTATCCGTCCGGAGCGGGTCCGCGCGGTCGTGCTCCTCGAGGGCTTCGGCCTGCCGGACTCGCCGGCGAGCGCGGCGCCCGGGCGCTACCGGGACTGGCTGCGCGCGACGCACGCGCGGCAATCCTTGCGGTCCTACCCCACCGTCGAGGCGCTGGCCGACCGACTGATGGCGGTCAATCCGCGCCTGACGCCCGACCGTGCCCGCTACCTTGCCAGCGAAGGCTCCCGCCTGCTGCCGTCGGGCGCGGTCGGGTTCCTGGCCGACCCCGGCCACCGCCGGGTCAATCCCGTGCTGTACCGGCGGGCCGAGGCCGAAGCCTGCTGGCGGGACGTGGCCTGCCCGGTGCTGATGCTGCTCGGCGCCGAATCGGGCTACCGGATCGAGCTCGGCGACTGCGCGACGCCGGCCTATTTCAGCCGGGTCTTCCGCGACATCGAGGTGCACACGCTGGCCGCGACCGGCCACATGCTGCACCAGGATGACAGTGCGGCCTGTGCCCGCGCGATCGAGGAATTCTTCGCCCGCACCGCGGTCTGAGGGACGGCCGGTCGCCGGACCGTCGCAGGGACGCGGTGGTTCGTCCCGCGCGTCCCGGCGTTCGTCCCGGCCGCTTGCCCCTCCACCGGGCGGAACGTCCATAGTCACCCCAAGCCCGGGCAGCGGCGCCCGGACGATTCGATTGCCAGAGGAGAGGCGCGTGCACCCCACCCGACGACCGGTCACCTTCGGGCGTTCCCGGCGAGCGGGCGGGTCGCCGCGCGCTACACTTCCGCCATTGAACGCCGCCATCGCCCGTCGGGCCCCGGCATTGCTACCCCGCAAGGATCGCATCGTGTCCCAGGTTCTCCCTTCGCCGGCCCGACGTATCGTGACCTGGGCCGGGGCATTCGCCGTGATCGCCGTGGCCGCGGGCTGCTCGAAACCGCAGGCCGACGCCCTGCCCGACAGCGCCCTGCCGATGGTCAGCACCGTCGTCCCGCACCGCGCGGCGCTCGACAACCGCCTCGAGTTCACCGGCACGATCAGCGCGCGCTACGACCTCCCGATCGGTGTCGAGGGCGAGGGCGGGCGCATCGCGCAGGTGATGGTCGAGGCGGGCGAGCGCGTCCGGCAGGGCCAGGTGCTCGCCCGGCTCGATCCGTCGGTGATCGCCGCGCAGGTGGCCAGCCTCGAGGCAAGCCTCGAGGAGGCGCACGCCAATGCCGAACTTGCGCTCGCCGATTCACGGCGTGCGGAGGCGGTCGCGCCCGCGGGTGCGCTGTCCAAGGAAGAAGTCGAGCGTCGCCGCTCGGTGGCAGCGACCGCGGCGGCCAAGGTCAAAGTTGCCGCGGCCCAGCTCGCCGAGGCGAAGGGGCGCCTCGCGCGGCTCGACGTCAAGGCGCCGGCCGACGGCGTGGTCCTCACGCGGCGGGCCGAGATCGGCCAGAGCGCCACGCCCGGCGGCGAACCGCTCTTTCGCCTGGCCAAGAACGGCGACGTCGAGTTGCGCGGCCAGCTCGCCGAACAGGACATCCCGCGACTGCGTGTCGGACAGGCCGTCTCGGTGCGCGTCACCGGTGTCGACCGGGTCTTCGAGGGCCAGATCTGGCAGATTGGCGCGGTCATCGATCCGCAGTCGCGCCTGGGCTTGGTGCGGGTGGCGCTGAAGGCCGATCCGGACCTGCGTCCGGGGGCCTTTGCGCGCGCGGGACTCTCGGTCGATCACGATGCGCAGATCGTCGTGCCGCAGACCGCCGTGCTGTCGGACGGCGAGGGCAGCTACGTGTTCGTGCTCAGCGACGCCAACAAGGTGGTCCGCCAGCCGGTCAAGCTCGCCGGCACCGGCGCCACCGGCGTCATCGTCAGCAACGGCCTGACCGGCGAGGAGCACGTCATCGCCATGGCCGGTGCGTTCCTGCGCGAGGGCGAGACCGTACGCCGCGCACCGGAGCCGGCCGCCGCCGCGCCGGCCCCGCCCGCCAAGGGAGGCTGAAGTCATGAAGAACATGTCGGCCTGGGCGATCCGGCACCCGATCACGCCGATCGTCATGTTCATTGTGCTGACCTTCGTCGGCATCGTTTCGTTCGTGCGCCTGCCGGTGAACCTCAACCCCGACATCTCGTTCCCGGCGGTTTCCGTCGTCGTGCAGCAGCCGGGTGCGGCGCCCGTCGAGATCGAAAAGCAGATCATGCAGAAGGTCGAGGGCGCCGTTGCCACCGTGGTCGGGGTGCGCAACATCCAGTCGCGCGCCATCGAGGGCCAGGCCTGGATCTTCGTCGAGTTCCGGATCGGCACGCCCGTCGATCGCGCGGTCAGCGACGTGCGCGACGCGGTCGCGCGGATCCGCTCCGAGTTGCCGCAGAGCATCCTCGAACCTCAGGTCCAGCGCATCGATGTCGAGGGCGGTCCGATCGTCCAGTATGCGGTCAGTACGTCCGCGCGCTCGCCCGAGGCCGTATCGTGGTTCGTCGACAATACGGTCAGCAAGAGCCTGCTCGGTGTCTCGGGAGTCTCGAAGATCGAGCGCAGCGGCGGCGTCAATCGCGAGATCCGGGTCGACCTCGACCCGGGCCGCATGGAGGCGCTCGGCGTCACCGCCGTCGAGGTCAACGAGGCACTCCGTGCCCTCAACCAGGACGCGCCCGGTGGCCGGGCGCAGCTTGCCGGAGGCGAGCAGTCGATCCGCGTGCTCGGCGGTGCGGCAACCGCACTGGCGCTGGGCGCCACGCAGATCCAGATCCCGGGCGGGCGCTTCGTGCGTCTGTCCGACATCGCCGACGTGCGCGACGGCATCGCCGAAGTACGCAGCATCGCCCGCCTCGACGGCCGGCCGGCGACACTCTTCGGCGTCTACAAGGCCAAGGGCTTCTCGGACGTCACCACGCTGAACGGGATCGAGGCCAAGCTCGCCGAAATCCGCAGCTCGAATCCCGACGTGGCGATAACCCAGGTGTTCACGACGGTCGAGCTGACCAAGCGTGGCTTCCGCTCGTCGATGGAGACGCTGATCGAGGGCTCGGTACTCGCCGTCGTGGTCGTCTTCTTCTTTCTGCGGGAATGGCGCTCGACGGCAATCTCCGCCATCGCCATCCCGCTGTCGGCGATCCCGACGTTCGCGTTCATGAACTTCATGGGGTTCACCCTGAACGGCGTCAGCCTGCTCGCGCTGTCGCTCGTCGCCGGCGTCCTCGTCGACGATGCCATCGTCGAGATCGAGAACATCGTCCGTCACATGCGCATGGGCAAGAGCGGCTACCAGGCGGCGATAGACGCGGCCGACGAGATCGGTCTCGCGGTCGTCGCGACCTCGGCGGTCATCATCGCCGTGTTCCTGCCGGTCTCGTTCATGGGCGGGATCACCGGGCAGTTCTTCCGCGAGTTCGGGCTGACCGTGGCCGCGGCCGTGTTCTTCTCGCTGATGATCGCGCGCCTCATCACGCCGGTGATCGCCGCCTACACGCTGCGCTCCGACCTCATACACCAGGAAGAGGACGGGCCCCTGATGCTCTGGTACCAGCGCGCGCTGGCATCCTGCGTCAGGCACCGCTGGAAAACGGTGATGGCCGGTGGTCTCGTGTTCGTCGGCTCCATCCTGATCTTCGCCACGCTGCTGTCGACCGAGTTCCTGCCGCCGGATGACAACGGCTGGTCGAACATCAGCGTCGAACTGCCGCCGGGCGTGCGCATCGAGGACACCTCGCGGATCAGTGCCCAGGCGACCGAGATGCTGCGCAAGCGCCCCGAGGTCACCTCGGTGGTCGAGGCCATCGGCGCCGACGACGACGGCCAGGTGCGCAATGCCCAGCTGACGGTGACCCTGGTGCCGGCGAGTAAGCGCAAGCTCAGCCAGAAGCAGTGGGAAGAACAGGTCGAGAAGGAGCTGAAGACCATTCCGGATGCGCGCTTCTCCTTCGGAGGCGACGGCAACTGGGGCGACCTGACCGTGTTCATCGTCGGCGACGACGGACCGCTGACCGAGCGCGAGGCGCACACGGTCGTCAATGCCATGAGCAAGCTGCCGCAGCTGCGCAGCGCACGCATCAACGGCGACCTGCCGCGCCCCGAGATCATCGTCCGGCCGCGCTTCGATATCGCGGCCCAGCTCGGCGTGACGGTCGAGGCGATCAGCCAGACGATCCGCATCGCCACGCTCGGCGATCTGCCGCAGTACGGCGCCAAGTTCGCGCTGGCCGACCGGCAGATTCCGATCCGTGTCAGCCTCGTCGAGTCGGCACGCACGGACCTGTCGGTGCTGGAGAACCTGCCGGTGCCGACCTCGGGCGGGCGGGCTGTGCCTCTGAAGGCGGTGGCCGACGTCAGCTTTGGCCAGGGCCCGGCGGCGATCCGCCGCTACAACCAGAGCCGGCGCATGATGATCATCGGCGATCTGAAGCACGGCACGCCGCTCGGGGACGCGACGGAGGCCGTCAAGGCGCTGCCGGCCGTCAAGAACCTGCCCGCGGGCGTCAGCCTGGTCTGGAAGGGCAACGCCGAGAACCAGGAGGAGCTGTTCACCAACATGCTGCTGGCGCTCGGCGCCGGTATCCTGATGGTGTTCGCGGTGCTGGTGCTGCTCTTCGCGCGGGTCTTCCAGCCGATCACGATCCTCTCGGCCCTGCCACTGTCGCTGGCCGGTGTCGCCATCGCGCTGCTCCTGACCCGCTTCGCCGTCTCGCTGCCGGTGCTGATCGGCATCCTGATGCTGATGGGCATCGTCGGCAAGAACTCGATCCTGCTCGTCGACTTCGCCATCGAGGAGATGCGCAAGGGCAGGCCGCGGCTCGAGGCCCTGCTCGAGGCCGGCCACAAGCGCGCCCGGCCGATCGTGATGACCAGCATCGCAATGATCGCCGGCATGCTGCCGACCGCGCTCGGTCTCGGTGGCGGCGACAGCTCCTTCCGACGGCCGATGGCGATCGCCGTCATCGGCGGCATCATCACCTCGACGGCGCTGACGCTCGTCATCGTGCCGGCGACGTTCACGATCATGGACGATATCGAGTCGTGGGTAGGCCCGTGGTTCGGGCGGATCCTCGCGCCGCGCCCGGCGCCCGGTGAACAGCGGCCGGCCGCGGTCGGCGCCAGCGGCGGCCACGGCCCGCTCGACGCGCCGGCCTCGCCGCTGCCGCCCACCTGACGGC
>CAIMCI010000087.1 GCA_903839465.1 uncultured Pseudomonadota bacterium | reverse complement strand
TGCCATCGCACGTGCCAACGGCACCGAGTTCGGTCTCGACGCCTCCGTCTGGGGCTCGGATCGTGCGCAGACCGCGGCGGTCGCCGCCCGTCTTGAGGCCGGGACGGTGTTCGTCAACAAGCACGCGGAGATCGCCCCGAACGTGCCGTTCGGCGGCATCAAGTGTTCGGGTCTTGGGGTCGAGTTCGGCGTCGAGGGCCTTGAGGCCTACACGAGAATCAAGGTCATAAACACCTCAATCTAGCAGCCGGGGGGGTCCGGGCCATCGGCAGGCCGCCGGCGATCAGGCCGCGGCGAAGTCGAGCACGAATTCCACGCCACCCGGCACGTTGCGTGCCGTGATCGTGCCCCCCATCTTGGCCATGTAGGTGCGCGCCACGAAGAGACCCTGGCCACGGTTGCCGGTGGCCTGGCCATCGGCGCTGCCCGTCACGCCGTATTCGAATATCCGCTCCAGCCGGTCCTCGGCAATGCCCGGGCCGTCGTTGCGGACGCTCACCTCGACGCGCGAGGCGCCGCGGGCGATAGAGATGCGGATCGGTGTCCCCGGCGTGCGATGGCGATCGGCGTTGCTCAGGAGATGCGAGAGCACGTCCTCGAGCGAGTGCTCCTGGGCGCGGACCGGTACCGCCTGGCCGCCGTCCTCGAAGACGACGTCGGCGATACCGGCAGGTGCGGCGTTCTGGGCGACGTCGACGAGGAAGGCCCGCACGTCCAGAACGTCGACGGCCAGCTGCGCGGACAGGAGTGCCTCGCTGGGGCTCGCACTGCCGTAGAGCACGCGTACCGCCTGCTGCATGCGCGCGATGTACCGCCGGCTCGGGTCGCCGGGTTCGGCGTGCAGCGCGAGCAGCGACTGCAGGGGCGACATGATCTCGTGGCCGACCGCATGCCACATGTCCTTTTCCTGCGCGGCGCGGATCTGCTCGCGGGCCACGTCCTCGCTGATGCGGCCCATCAGGTCGGAAAGGACGCCGGCGAGCAGCCCGAGTTCGTCGCCGCCGCGCAGGCCGTCGAGATCGAGCCTGAGCGGCCCGGGCGTGTCGACCGAGCGGCGCACCTGGGCCGCGCGCCGCGTCAGGAGCGTGATGCGGCGGATGATGCGCACCTCGATGGCAAGCCAGGCCAGCAGGATGGCGGCGAGCATCGCGGCGACGAACCACGACAGGCGGGTCGCGACCACGGCCAGGCTGCGGTCGAGACCCCGCACATCGCCGCTCAGGGTCAGCCGGTAGTCGCCGAGCGGTGTATGCACGGTCTCGCCCGACTCGAGCGGCGCGTCGTCGCCGTCCACCGGGAGCCGGCGGATCAACCGGGTGACGAGGAGCGGTGGGGCGCTCACCGCTTCTTCGCGGCCGATCAATAACAGTTCTCCCGCGTGCGGCGCGCCGATGCGGGCGATCCTGAGGCGCTCGCCGTCGGCGAGCTGCGAGCGCAGCTCGCCCAGCAGGAACGAGGACGAGGCACCTTCCCGGTTGCTGTCGACGAGCGCGGCCCCGTTGCCCGGTGGCAGGACCTCGATATGCACACGGGCCTGGTCGAGGTCGTGCGGTGGCCATGCCGCGGCCGGATTGGCGGTTCGTTCGTCGCGCCACGCCTCGACCGGCACGCGCGCGGAGAAGAACGTCCGCCGCCTGCAATCGGCCGTTCCGGGTTCGCCGTCGAGGCACTCCGCGTCCTGCCACAGCCAGCCGCGAAAGTCCCGGTTCGGCCGCGTGGCGACGGTGCCCTGCTCGTCGACTGCGAAGGCGGTGAGCCGGCCGTGCACGCCGGCCGCCTGCGACAGTGCCGCGGTCTCGAGCGGGGCCAGCCAGCGATAGGTGCTGCCACGCACGGCAACCTCGACGGCTACGCGGTGGGCGGTCGTAATGTCGGGCTCGCCCGTGACGTGCTCGGTCAGCGGGCCGCTGTCGAAGGAACCGACGATGTAGATGAACATGCCGGCCGACGGGTTGTTGCCGACGCCGACACAGAGATTGACCTCGTCGGGATACTGGACGGCACAGCCCGTCATCTCCACGGCCTGGCGTGCCTTCGCCCGATCGTCGAAGTCGATGGCCGAGAACGGCAGCACGAGGGGCCGGAGCGGCGTCAGGGGCGCATCCAGTGCGCTCGGGTTCAGTAGCGCGAGCTGGCCGGTCGGGTGGCGCAGGCGCGCGGCGATCTGCTCGACGCTCTTGTGGAAGAGATCGCGGTAGCTGCGGTAGCGGAGCTTCTTTTCCTCGACGAGCACGCTCAGCGCGAGTGCGACGGTCGCGAGGGCCAGCAGCAGGAACGCGCCGCGGAAGAAGACGCGCAGCCGGAACGGCACGCGGTTCGGCCACCAGCGCTTCATCCATCCATCCAGCGGAAGCCGCGCATCGGCACGTTCTCGATGCGATCGAAGCCCGGGTCCGTCTCGCGGAACGCGTCCCGTATCGTGCTGACGTGCTTGCGCACGTTGTCGCGGTTGCGGCCGCTCTTGACGACCTTGAAGAGGTCCTCGTAGGACACGACGTGACCGCGCCGTTCGTAGAGCGCCGCCAGGATTCGCTGCGCGGTGAGCGGCAGGTTCACGCGCTGGCCACGCCAGGTCGGCGTGCCCTGGCGCAGCGGATCGAGCGACAGTTCGCTCGCCGGGACTGCAGCCGGCGACTCCGCGCGCTGCTCGCGCGCGGTCCGCAGCATGTCGAGGACCGTCTCCACGAAGTCGCGCTCGGTGAAGTCACTCTTCTGGAGATAGTCCCAGGCATCGAGCGCCTTCATGATGCTGCGGTAGATGCTGGCCGGCATGCCGGACACGACCAGCACCGGCGTCGTGCCCCGCTTGTTGATCTCGTTGATGACGGCGACGCCGGCATTGCGCTCGCGGCCGAGTTCGATGTCGAGAACGACGAGGTCGTAGCGTTCGCGGTCAAGCGCCGCGACCGCCTCGTCGCGGCTGAACCACTGGTCGACATGGGTACCGGGCCGCGCCGCCTCGATCCAGCCCCGGAGCTGGGTGCTGGTCGGCACGTCATCCTCGATTACCGCAACCCTGGCCATCGCTGCTTCCCGCGCGTCGTTACCCGGTGTCCTCGGCCGACCGCCCGGTCGCCGCCCCGACGATTATCGGCGGTCCGGCGACGCGGACCCGTGAGTTTTTCTTCCGGGCCCGGAAGGCAGTCGCCCGGCGCCGGCGTTGAGCGTTCCGGGCCTGTGGCCGAAGACTCCTGCCCGACACGTAACGGCCGCGCCCGGGTCCGACAGGCCCGCGGTCCGGCGCCCACCAACGCCGAGGGAGACAGTCATGAACGATCGAATCGAATCCGTCAAAGCCGCCGTGCGCCGGGCCCTGTCCGGGGCCGCGACCCTGCTCGGGCGGGTAACGTCCGGGGTGGCTGCCGACGGCGCCGGGGCCCTGCTTGCCGGCCTCGTGCCGCGCCTCGCGCTCGCGACCGCCGTCGTCGGCGCCGGCTATCTCGTCTGGACCCATCCGCCGGTCCGGCCGGTGCCGCGCGGCGAGCTCGTCGTGCGGTCGAACGTCTACACGGGTTCCGTCAGCCAGTTCCGGGAGGGCAGCTTCATCGCCGTACCCGGCATCCACCAGACACGGCACTTCTCGCTGCGCGACCAGGTCTACCGGCCGGTCGAGGCGGCCCGGGCCACGGGCGAGGCGCCGTTCCAGTCGGTCGAGGGCCTGTCGATTGGCGTCGATCTCGCCGTGCGCTACACGGTCGATCCGGCGCGCATCACGGCGCTCGCGCCCCAGCTGCCGGACGATCTCGACGCCGACGTCGTCCGGCCCGTCGTGCAGGGGGTCATCTACAAGCTCTTTGCGCGCTACACGGTGCGGGAGATCTTCTCGACCAAGCGTGCCGAGATCCAGACCGCGATGGAGGCGGAGCTCAAGCCGCGGCTCGCCGCCGACGGCATCCTTCTCAAGTCCGTGCAGATAGGCCAGGTCGACCTGCCGGCCGATTACCGTCACGGCATGGACCGGCTGCTGGCCGAGGAGCTGGAGAGCGAAAAGATGCGCTTCACGCTCGAGCTCAAGGACAAGCAGGTCAAGGAAACCGCGCTCGTCGCCGAAGCCGACAAGGTCCGGCGCGAGAAATCGGCCGAAGCCGCGGCCCGCGAGCAGATCATCGCCGCGCAGGCCCAGGAAGAGGCCATGAAGCACGTCCTGCCGTTCAAGCAGAAGCAGATCGAGCAGCGCCAGCTCGAGGCGGAGGCGGAGAAGGTGGCGCGCGTACGCTTGGCCGAGGGGGCGGCGCAGGCGCGCAAGATCGAGGCACAGGGCGAGGCCGAGTCGCGCGAGAAACTCGCCGACGCCGAGGTCTACCGGCTGGAGAAGGTCGGCAAGTTCAATTCCGAACAGATGGAGCGCGAGGGTGACCTGATCAGCCGGCATCCGCTGCTGATCCAGAAGACGCTGGCCGACAAGCTGTCGGACAAGGTCCAGGTCATCATCGCGGCACCGCCCGCCGGGGGCGGGTTCATCGGCTCGAACCTGCTCGGTGCGACGCCGGCGGCCAAGGTGACGCAGCAGGACGCGGTCTACCGCGATGCGGGGGAGTGATGGCCGGCCCGCTTGCAGCCCTTGTCCTCGTCGTCCAGAACCAGGTGCCGCTGCGGGCCGCGCCGGCCGAGACGGCCGCGACCCAGGCGGTGCTCTGGCAGGGCGATGCCCTGGAGGTGCGCGGCCGCCGTGCCGGCTACCTGCAGGTCTACGATCACCGGCGCGAACGGGCCGGTTACGTCAGGGTGGCCCAGGTCCGCGACGTGGGCGCGGAGTCCCGCGACGCGCCGGCCCTGCTCGCCGTGGTGCGGTTCCTGCGCGAGACACCGGGATCGGAGGCGCTCGGCATCGGCTACGCGGCGGCCTACCTCAGGGCCGCGCCGGGCGAGACCCTGACGGCCGAGCCCTTCGCGGCGGTCGGCGCCATGGCCGAACGCCTGGCGCGGCGGGCCTCGCTGCCGGCGCCGGGCGGGGCGGCGACGCTGGCGGCGCACCTCGAGGTGGTTGCCCAGTACGGCGTCAAGCTGACGAGCTTCGAGCGCAACGGCACGACCCAGGTCTGCTACGACGGCGAGATGTTCCGCCGTGTCCTCTCCTGGCCGACCGCCACGGCCGATGAGCGCGCGGCCGCGGCGCTCGGCCTTACCCGCCACGACTGCATCGCACCCGATGTCGCCGTGAGCGCGCGCTACGAGCACGATCGCTGGCGCGTCGAGGTCCTCGATTCGGTGCCGGCGAACGGCGTTTCGGAACCGCTCGCCAGTCGGGTGCGCCTGCGCCGCGCCGGCGTGCTGGCCACGCTCGCCTACGAGCAGACGCGCCACGGCGAGCCGGCCGCGGCGGCGGCGACGCGCGCCCTGACCGACCTCCTCGGCGCCAACCACCAGGAACTCGCCGACGAGGACCTGAACGACTACGCCGAGGCGGCAATCCGGGTCGGCGCCGCGCGCCTTGCCGCGGAACCGGCGGCGCCGCGCACCGGTCGCCTGGCGTTGCAGACCGTCGCGCGTGCCCCGGGCGAGACCTGCGTGCGGCTGCAGCCTGCCGAACGGCAGGCCGCGCCGCTCGCCGAGCGCTGCACCTTCGGCGTCGTCTGGGCCGCATCGGCGGTTGCCAACGCGAGCGGCACGGCGCTGGCACTCGCCGTGCAGCCGCTCGACGGCTGGCGGGAGCTCTGGCTGTTCCACCAGACGGCCGGGGGCTGGCAGGTTGACGTGCTGCCGCCGGCGGCGAGCGAGCCGGACCTGGGGTACGTCGAGTTTGCCGGCTGGGTGCCGGGCGCCGACCGGGTCCTCGTGGTCCGCGACGTGCGGCTGCCGACCGGCTTTCGGCGCCGCTTCGAGGTGCTCAACCTCGACACGCTGGCCGTCGAGCACTACGCGCCGAGCCCGGAGCTGCTGGCCGCGTTCCGCTGGCAGGATCCCGAGTGGAAGCGGACGACCGTCGCGACCCGCTAGAGTCGGCGCCTGGTGGCGCGGGGAAGGCCACGGGATCCCGTCGATCGACTATCGTTCACGGCAGCCGCCCCGGTCCGGGCAGGAGAATGAATGTGACGCTGCGCTTCGGAGTGATCTTCGCCGCCGGCCTGCTCGCTGTCCCCGGCGGGCCTGCCAGTGCCGCGCCCGCGGTGCGTCCCGGCTACCGGCTGGACGGCGCGCGCGACTGCGACGGATACCCGCGCCTGCCGATCGGGACCGCGCGCGGTATCTGCGCCGGTTTCGTGCTCGGCCCGCCCCCGGAAGGGCTGAAGGCCTCGGCGCGTGATATCCACCTGCCGCGCAGCCTCCTGTGGCTGGCTGACGGCGACCTGCTGGTCGTCGATCTCGGCGCCTGGCAGGCCGGGCGCGGCGCGGTCTGGCGGCTGACGCCGCGGCCGGGCAGGGCGCCACTCGAGCGGCGCCTGCTCGACCGGCTCGACCTGCCGCACACGGTGCTCGCCGGGCCGGACGGTCGGATCTACCTTGGCGAGATGAGCCGCATCGTCCGCTTCGACCCGAATGCCGCCGACGTCGCGGCTTCCGTCGAGGTGGTCATCGACAGCCTGCCGAAGAACGCGCTGCACGAAGACCGGCATCCGCTGTCGAGCTTCATCTTCGATGCCGATGGCGCGCTCCTCGTCAACGTCGGCGCGCCGTCGGACCAGTGTCCGCCGGATCCCGCGGCAACGACGGCGGCGTGCAGCGAGATCGCCGGCCCGCGTCCGGCCGCGGCCCTGTGGCGTTTTGCCTACCGCGGTGACGGCCGCTGGGACCCGAATCCCTCGATCGTCGCCGGCGGGCTGCGCAACTCGCTTGCCCTCGTCCGGCATCCGTCCGGCACGATCCTCCAGGGTGAGAACAGCATCGACGTCAGCGACGCGGAGTTTCCGTACGACGCCGTGAACGATATCCGCCCCGGCCGGTTCTACGGCTGGCCGTATTGCCTGGAGACGGCGACCGAGGCGCCGGCGTGGCGCGGTCGCGCGCCTTTCCACTGCGCCTCGGCGGAACACGCGCCGCCCGCGCTCTACCTGCCGCCGCACGGCGCGCCGCTCGCGCTCCTCTACTACCACGGACCGATGTTTCCGGAGCTCGAGGGGCGTCTGCTCGTCACCCTGCATGGCTATCGCGCGAGCGGCGCGCGGATCATGGCCTATGCGACCGACGACCGCGGCGTACCGCGTACGGAGCCCGGTGCGCACTACACGGTCTACGCGCGACCGGGCGCACCGGCACGGCGTGTCGCCTACCGGCCGGGGCCGGCGGCCTCGGGCCTCGACCTGACGCCCGGCTGGGACGCAAAGCCCGGCCTGCGACCGGCCGGCGCGCCGGTCGGCATGGCGATCGCGCCGGACGGCGCGCTCTGGGTTGCCGATGACCGGAACGGCACGCTGCTGCGCCTGGCGCGCGACGACGCCCCGCGCTGATGGCGCAGAACCTGCCGCTCGCCGTGTCGACGATGGCTGCGCTGTGGCCGTCCGGTGTCGCTTTCAGCGAGGCGGCGACCGACGCCACCGTACCCGGGCTCTGGCCCGAGGAGGCGGCGTGTGTCGCCAGGGCCGCACCGCGGCGTGCCGCCGAATTCGCCTTCGGTCGGGCCTGTGCCCGCGCGGCCCTCGGGTCGCTCGGCATTCCGCCGTCCGCCATCGCCGCCGGCGCCGATCGGGCACCGGTCTGGCCGGAGGGCATCCGCGGCACGATCACGCACACGGACGGTTACGCGGCAGCGGCGGTCGCCCGGGACCGCGACTTTCTCGGCGTCGGCCTCGATGCGGAGCCCGCCGGGCGCGTGGCGCGCAAGCTCTGGCCGAAGATCGCCACAGTCACCGAGCAGGGCTGGCTGCTCGCGCTCGGCGCGGACCTCGAGGCCCGGGCCGCGACGCTCCTCTTCTGTGCCAAGGAGGCGTTCTACAAGTGCCAGTACCCGGCAACCGGGCGCTGGCTTGGTTTTGCGGATGTGGAAGTCGAAGCGAAGCTCGTCGGTGTCACGGGGACCTATACGGTACGCGTGGTCGGTGCGCGCGCCCGCGGCGATGCGACGGACAGCGCGAGCGGGCGCTATCTCGTCCGCGACGACGGCCTGCTGCTCGCGAGCGCCTGGATTGAACGGGCGCCCGTGCCGGCAGCGAACCGTCCGTGAGCGCAACCCGGCGCTCTTGAAGCGCTGCACGACCTCCGCCACCCGGCCGGTCTGGTCTCCGTCGTGCTACCGTTGCAATCGATTCGGCAAGGGGGTGCCGCCATGGCCGTCCACGTCCTGATCTATCCGATGTTCGCGATGTTCCTGCTCACCGCCTTCGTCCTTCGCCGCATGTTCCTCAGTCGCGTCCGCGCGGTGCGCGAGGGGTGCCTGACGGTCGGCTATTTCGCGACCTACCAGGGTGCCGTCGAGCCCGAGTACGCGGTCAAGCCTGCCCGCCACTTCTCGAATCTGTTCGAGGCGCCGGTGCTCTTCTACGTGGCCTGCGTCGCGGCGATGGCGGCGCAGGCGGTGACGCTGCCGATCGTCGTGCTTGCCTGGGGCTACGTCCTCGCCCGGCTGGTGCACAGCTACGTGCATCTGGGCGAGAACCGCGTCGGCCAGCGCATCAAGGCCTATTTCGCGAGCTGGCTGGTGCTCGGCTTGCTGTGGCTGGCGCTGGTGGTGACGGTCGCGCTGCGCGCACCGGGGGCCTAGCGGATGGTGGAGTTCGACCCCGCAAGGCTGGACACGGCGTTCCACGACAATCCGTATCCGGTCTATCGCGCCCTGCAGGAGACGGCGCCGTTCCATCGCTGCCCGGACGGCTCGCTCTTCCTGACGCGACACGCCGACCTCGACGCCGTCTATCGCAACCGCACCCACTTCAGCTCCGACAAGGAAGCGGCCTTCGGCCCGAAGTTCGGCCCGGACTCGCCGCTGTTCGCGCACCACACGACGAGCCTCGTGTTCCGCGACCCGCCGTACCACACGCGCGTGCGCCGGCAGATCGTCGGTGCGCTGACGCCGGCCGCCATCCGCGGCATCGCCGAGGGCCTCGAGCGGCTGGTCGATCGTCTGTGCCGGCGCATGGCGGAGCGGGGTGAAGTCGACCTGATCGCCGACTTCGCCGCGGCGATACCGGTCGAGGTGATCGGTAACCTGCTGGGCGTGCCCGCCGAGGCGCGCGAGCCGCTGCGCGACTGGTCGCTCGCCATCCTCGGCGCGCTCGACCCGGCACCGTCCGCCGATGCGCTGGCGCTCGGCAACCGGAGCGTCACGGAATTTCTGGAGTTCACGGCGCAGCTCATCGCCGCGCGCCGCGCGCAGCCGCGCGGCGAGGCGGATCTCCTGACGCGGCTGATCACGGACGCCAGTGGCGGGGAGACGCTCACGGATGCCGAACTGCAGCACAACTGCATCTTCCTGCTCAACGCCGGCCACGAGACGACCACGAATCTGATCGGCAACGCGCTGGCCCTGCTGCTCGCGTCGCCTGCGGCCGCCGCCGACCTGCGCCAGCATCCGCAGATCATGGGCAGCGCCGTCGAGGAGTTCCTGCGCCTGGAGAGCCCGAACCAGCTCGGCAACCGGCTCGTCGTCGAGCCGGTCGAGATCGGCGGCGAGCGGTTCGCGTCCGGCACGTACCTCACGCTCTGCATCGGCGCTGCCAACCGCGACCCGTCGGTGTTCGCCGAGCCGGGCCGCATGGACCTGCGTCGCGAGCCGAACCGGCACCTCGCGTTCGGCGCGGGTGGCCATGCCTGTGCCGGCATGAGCGTCGCGCGCCTCGAGGCCACGCTTGCCCTCAGGGCGTTTCTGGCGCGTTTTCCGGCGGCCCGGCTGGTCCCGGGCGCGCGGCGCAGCCAGCGGGCCCGCTTTCGCGGCTACGCGACGCTGCCCGCTCGCCTCGCCTGAGCGTTCAGCGCTCGAGGCGCAGCCGGTAGCGCACGGCGAGCTGCACCTGGGTGTCGGTGCGCGCCGGAATTCCCGATACGTCGGCGCGCGGCGGGAAAACACTTTGCAGGCGGATCCATTCGGCGGCAACCTGCCAGTCGTCGGTGAGCTCGTGGCTGGCACCGAGCGTCCAGCCACGGCCTGCCTCGTCACCGTGCGGGCCGTAAAAACCGCTGGTCTGGCGCGTATGGAAGTCGTCGTAGCGGGCGGTCAGGCGGTTGCGCCGCCACTCGAAGCTCGCGAGCGCGAAGGCGGCGTGAAAGCGCATCACGTACTGGTTGGCCGGTTGGGCGTCGGACCCGATCGTGGTGTCGCCGGCGAGGTACTGCGCGATCAGCGTCCACGGGCCCCGGGGCTCCCAGCGCGCGCCGAAGCTCGTGAAGCGCGTCAGCCAGGCCCCGCCACCGGCGTCGGTGGCCGCGCCGGGGTCGGCGCGGTTGTCGTAGCGCAGGGCACGCAGTTCGAGACCGTTTCGACCGTGAAAGGCGAGCCCGCCGTAGTAGCCGGGTCGCCGGTCGATCTCGTGATAGAAACCGATCGGCGGCCGGCCGAGTCCACCGAACAGCGTCGAGGGCCGGTCGGTCAGCGCGAAGCCGCGAGCGGCGATCAGAACGCCCGCCGGGTCGTTCCAGCCATAGGCGGCACCGATGACGGATACGTCGCCCGGCAGGCCGCTCGGCGCGGCCAGCCAGCGCGCTTCGACCTCGGCGCCGATCGTGCGCAGCTCCTCGCCCAGCCAGGAATTGATGGCCGAGGGCGTCAGCGTGTAGACGCTGCTCCAGCCCGGCCCGCGGTTCTCGAGCGAGGCCGGCAGGTAAAAGGCGCCGGCCCGGAGCTGCCAGCGGACCGGGCCTGCGGGAAACGGCCGGTAGGCCAGCCAGAACTCGCTGCTGTCAAGCGCATTTCGGTCGTGGTCGCCGTAGGCGTCCAGCACGCCGTGCAGCGTCCATTCGTCGGCGAGCCGCCAGCGCGCCGCGACGTAGGCCCGGCCGAGCCGCAGTCCGTCGTGCGCGGAGTCAAAGCGCAGCGCGCCATCACCGCCGTTCTGGAACGACGTCGGGCTCGTCGAGTGAACGAGCCGCAGGTCGATGGCGGCCGTGGCCGCGAGGCGATCCTCGGCATGGCCCGCGGCCGTCGTCGCCACGCCGACGAGGACCCACAGGCTGCGACCGAGGCGACCTTTCCTGCCCGGCACCGCTCAGTACTCCCAGTCGGTGCGCCCCGGGCGCGGTTCCGGCTGGGACCGCAGGTCACGGCGCAGGTCGAAGCGCAGCGCGGTCGTGCCGGTCGCCTCGATCCGGCTGCGACGTGACAGCACGGCGGCGTCGTCGGCGAGGTACGGGCTCCAGGCCGTGATCTCGTAGTCGCCGGCTGCCAGGTGCGGTAGTGCGAGCCTTCCATCGGTGCCGGTGCGGCCGAAGGCCGGCGCATCCGTGACGAGGATGTAGCCGACCATCTCGTCGTGGATGTTGCAGCCGACGACCACGAGGCCCGGCTGGTCGAAGGTGACCGGTGGATGGGCGAGGCCCTTGTACAGCGGCAGCTTGAACTTCTTGGCGGCCGAGAACGAATAGACCTGGTGGCTGACCGTGTCGCTGTTCGGAAACTCCACTGCCGTGCCAGTGCCGACGACGAGCAGTGCCGGCACGAAGGCCCGGTTCTTCTGGTCCATGACGGCGGTGACCCCGGGCGCCGGGCGGGTCGTGCGGGCCGGGCCGCGGTCGCGCGGCGTCACCGTGATCGCCACGTCGGCGACCGGTCGCCCGGCCCGGTCGTGGACGACGACGTCGAGATCGCCGGCGGCGGCGCGCAGGGCGCTGCCGAGAACGAGGAGCGCGCCGCCGAG
>CAIMCI010000086.1 GCA_903839465.1 uncultured Pseudomonadota bacterium | reverse complement strand
CGGTCCTACGTAGCGGAACTGCGCAATCTGGAGGTTCTGCAGCCCTCCGGGAGCCTTCGGCCGATCAATCCAACCAGCGTGCAGGTTGCCTCGTTCCCGCTCAGCACGCTCGTGCTTAACGTCACGACGGGGTGCAACCTGTCGTGCACGTATTGCTACAAGGAAGACCTGGTCAAGCCCGCGAACGCCAAGAAAATGGACTTCACGACGGCGGCACGCAGCATTGACATGCTCCTGAAGGTCGGCAAGGGTCGTGACCGGATCAACGTCGTGTTCTTCGGCGGTGAGCCGCTGAGCAACATGAATCTCATCCGGCAGGTCGTGGGTTACGCCGAAACGGCCGCCTCGCAGCAGGGCGTGGGCGTCGACTTCTCACTGACCACGAACGCCACGTTGCTGACGCCGGAGCTGATTCAGTATTTCGACAGCCATCGGTTTGGAATCTCCGTTTCCATGGACGGACCGCAGGCGATCCACGACCGGCACCGTCTGACGGTCGGTGGCCGGGGTACCCACGAAGTCGTCCAGCGCAAGGTAAGGCTGCTTCTGGACAGTTACCGCTCCCGGGCTGTCGGCGCCCGCGTTACCCTCGGCGGGGGAACGACGGAGGTGGAGGAGATCCACCGGCACCTGCGGGGTGAGCTTGGCTTCCACGAAGTGGGGTACGCGCCGGTGACGTCCGCGGCCGATGCGGGGCATGCGCTCACCGAGGCGGAGCTGCTCGCCGTGCACGAGGGCTTCGAGCGACTCGGACGGGACTACCATCGTGCGGCGCTGGTCGGCCAGAGCAACGGCTTTTCGAACATGCACCAGCTGATGACGGATCTGCACGAAGGCAGACGCAAGGCCCTGCCGTGTGGCGCGGGCGTCGGTCTCCTGGCCGTCGACGGCGACGGGGACCTCAATCTCTGCCATCGCTTCACCGGTTCCGACCTGCCGACGTTCGGCAACGTCGCGAGCGGAATCAACAGCGAGCAACTCGGTGCATTCGTCGAGAAAGCGATGGATCGCGAGGGTACGCACTGCGCGACGTGCCGCATCCGGAACATCTGTGCGGGCGGCTGCTATCACGAGTCGTACGCGCGCTTCGGCGACGCACATCACCGCACGTACCACTACTGCGACCTCCTGCGGCGCTGGGTGGATTTCGGCGTCGGCATCTACGCGGACATCCAGCGCCGCAACCCCGATTTTTTTGCTCGACACCTCGAAGCGAGGACCTCGAACCCATGAGTGAACTGAAACCTGCAAACCATAAGGCGCAATTGCTGCTCGACGCCGTGGCTGAAGGCCATGTCGCCGAGGTGATGGCCATGGAAAACGTCGCCGGTTGCGCGACGACCTTCGATCCAGGTTGGGAGGTGGATGCCTTCGGTGGCGTGGCATCACTCTGCCAGCCGATGGAGGCGGACCTTTACGGCTGTTCGGATCCGTGCTGGTGGCCCGCGCAGGTCCCGGACACGATGACCACCTATCCCGGATGGGATGCCGGAAAGTCGGCGGCGCCGACCGACTGGCGGGATCTTGATACCGTGTTCCCGAAGAAATGACGAGGAGGGGAGGAATGCGACTCGCCGCGCGGAACCTGATCGTCAACGGGCTCGCGGCGGCTGCGCTGCTGGCCTGCGAAGTGGTGTTGGCGGCCGACCTGATCGTGACCGGGGCGAAGCCCGATCGCCTGTTCGTCATCGATGCATCGACCCGGACGGTTCGGAGCGAATACCGTATTCCCGATGCACGCGGCGCCGTCTATACCGTGCTGGTGTCGCCGGACCAGAAGGTGGCCTACGCTCTCGTCGCTGGCATGGAAAGGATCGTGGGCATCGAACTGGCTACCGGTAAGACGGTGTTCCGCGCCGACCTGTCCTCGGCCAACGAGAGAGTGAAGAGCTTCTTCGCCCTGGCGCTGACGCCCGACGGCCGGGAACTCGTTGTCCACGAGGTTCCCACCAGGCTGTTGCCCAGCGAATACGTTGTCGAGGAGCCGCGCTTCGCCGTGTTCCGCACGGATGGTGGACTGGATGCAAAGCCCGTGCGCACGTTCGCCGCTCCCCGACGCGTGCACATGCTCCTGATGCGCCCGAGTGGCAAGAGCTTCTACGCCATCGGTTTCGACCTGTTCGAATACGAAACGTCAGGCGGCAAGCTGCTCGGCACGCGGGGAATCCAGAACTGGGGTCTGCCGGACCATACGCAGCCCGACCTGCTGGCCGTGTGGCCCGTCACGGAGCCCACCGGCATCTGGACGAGCCCGATCTATTCCGAAATCAAGAAGACCGGCGGCAATCAGGCCGTCACCGGGCTGATGTCGCTGGATCTCAAGTCCGGTGACCTTGCCTACGCGGACTTCGAGCCACTCTCTGCCCTGATCTTTTCGACCGCCCTCGCGCCCGGCGGGGAATTCGCCTACGGCGTTTACAGCACGCTGTCGAAGATCGACGTCAAGGCGCATCGACTGGCCAAGCGCGTGCCGCTCGATCACACGTTCTACGCGGTCAATATCACGTCGGACGGGCGCGAGCAGAAACTTGGCGGTACGACCTGTGATGTCGGGTTTTATGACGCGGTAACGCTGGACAAGAAGGCGATTCTGAAGCTGCCGGACTGCGGCGACCAGTCGCTATCGACCCTGCGTGTCATCCAGGCCAGGTAGCGACACCAGTCTGCTCACGTTGCTGTGGCCGCATCTGCGGCCACAGTCGGCGCGACTGGCCGGCGCAGTCGGCGTCGGACTTGTTCTTGCGGTGATGTCCGCCGCGCAGCCGTTGTTGACCCGCGTCGTGATCGACGAGGGCCTGATCGAACGGCGTTATTCGCGCCTTGTCGCCGCATGCGCGGCGATCGTGGGCGTCGCGCTGATCGGCCTGCTGCTGGGTGCGCTGCATCGCGTCCTGTACATGCGAGCCTCCGGGCGGGCTCTTCTTTCCCTGCGCCGTGACGTCTATGCCCACCTGCTGACCGTGCCGCCGCGGGAGCTTGGCAAGGTGCCTCTGGGCGATCTCCTCAGCCGTCTCGACGGAGATGTTGGCGAGGTCCAGCGGTTCGGTACCGATGCGGTCGCGACCGTTGTCAGCGCGGCCCTGACCCTGGCGGTGATCGTTGCCGTGATGCTCCGGCTTTCCTGGCAACTCACCGCCGTGCTGTCCGTGCTGTTGCCGCTGCAGCTCCTGATACGCCGGTTCGCGAGACCGCGACTGGAGCGGGCAACGCGCGCGCTCCGGGAGAGTTCGGCGCGCCTCAGCGGTTTTCTGGTCGAGACGATCGGTGGTTCCCGGCACGTCCAGGGTTCGGCGACCGAGTCGATCGAAGTCGCCCGACTGGGCTCGTTGGCCGGCGACTACCTGGATCGGGCCGTCGGCCAGCAGCTCGTCAGCTATGCCACGGCATCGGCTGCCGGGCTGCTCGGCCACCTGGCGACGGCAGCGACGTTTCTGGTGGGTGGGTGGTATGTCGTGCACGGGCGCCTGACGGTAGGCACGCTCGTGGCGTTCGCCGCGTATCTCGGCCGGTCGGCGGGTGCCGCGTCATCGGT
>CAIMCI010000085.1 GCA_903839465.1 uncultured Pseudomonadota bacterium | reverse complement strand
TCGGCCTGGTTCGCCGGATCGAGCAGCGTGCCCAGCAGGTAGAGGATCTCCTCAGCCGTGCCCACGCCGCCGGGGAAGACAATGATGCCGTGCGCGAGGCGGACGAAGGCCTCCAGGCGCTTCTCGATGTCCGGCATGATCACGAGGTCGCTCACGATCGGGTTCGGCGGCTCGGCGGCGACGATCCCGGGCTCGGTCAGGCCGATGTAGCGCCCGTCGCGGATGCGCTGCTTGGAGTGGCCGATGGTCGCGCCCTTCATCGGCCCCTTCATCGCCCCCGGGCCGCAGCCGGTGCAGACATCCAGGCCGCGCAGCCCGAGCTCGTAGCCGACCCGCTTCGTGTAGTCGTATTCCTCGCGCGAGATGGAATGGCCGCCCCAGCAGACGATCAGGTCGGCGTCCGGGCGCGCCTCCAGCACGCCGGAGTTGCGCGCGATGCAGTAGACGGCGTTGGTGATGCTGGCGGGCTCGCGCAGGTCGAAGCGGCCGCTTTCGACGATCTCGTTGGCGATGTAGACGACGTCGCGCAGCACCGCGAACAGGTGCTCGCGCACACCGGCAATCATCTCGCCATCGACGAAGGCGGCATCCGGCGCCTGCAGGAGGTGCAGTTCGACGCCCGACGAACGCGGCACGATTTTGAGCTCGAAGGCGTGGTAGACGTCGAAGAGGGTACGCGGATCGTCATCCGCCCGCGCCGAATTGAGGACCGCGAGCGCACACCGTCGCAGCAGCGGATACAGCCCGCCCTGACCCCGGTCCAGGAGCTTGGCGACCTCCTGCTGCGACAGGTTCTCCAGGCTGCCGCGCGGCCGGACCACGGCGTTGACGAAGCCCGGCGGGTCGACGAAGGAGGTGCGCAGGGCCGGCTGGTCGTGATGCGTGTTCAGGGGCGGATCTCGATGGGTGTTTCGGGGCGGGTCAGCAGCCAGACCTCGAGCATGTCGTCGTTCGACAGGGCGATGCAGCCGTTGGTCCAGTCGTTGCTCTGGTAGAACGACGGCGGCTTCTTCAGCACGTTGGGCATGCCGTGGATCATGATCGACCCGCCGGCCGGCACGCGCCGGCCGCGCGCGCGGCTCGCGTCGATGTCGTTCGGATAGGACACGTGCAGCGCGAGGTAGTAGTCGCTGTGCACGTTGCGCGCGTCGATCAGGTAGCGGCCCTCGGGCGTGCGGAAGTCTCCCTCCTGGCGCTTCGGGCCCACGGGATTGAGGCCAAGCGCCACGCGGTAGGTGCGAAACGGCCGGCCGTCGCGGACGAGGTAGAGGCGCCGCTCGGACTTGACCACGACCACTTCGTCGGCGGGCCGGAACTCGGCGTTGATCGACGCGTGCGCGTGGCTCGCCGCCGGCACGACGAGGGCGAGGGCGAGCAGCCATCCGGCCAGCGCCGCACGGGGCGCGGGGCTCGTCGGAAGCAGGCGGCGCATCCATGCCGGTTTGAACATAAGGCGATTATATGCCGCCTGCTGCGACGAAATAGCGACGCGCGTCACGCCTTTTACGGTCCCTGAACGTCGATGTGCACGTCCTCGCAGCGCTGGTTGCCGGCGGCCAGTTCGGCCCGCAGACGGTAACGCGCGCCGCTCTCCGCATCGATGTCGAGCACGAAGCGCGCCTTGCCCTGCGCGCCCGCGACCGAGCAGTCGACGATGACCCGGTGCGGACCCGGGCTCAAGCTCGCGCGCGACTCGAACGGCCCGGCCTCGAGCGCATCGACCTTGCGTAGCGTCACGGTGACCGGCAGCCCGGCATTGAAACTCGGGTCGGCAATGAGCGTCGCCGGCCGCACGCCCGCGGCCCGCTCCCCGGCGATGATCGTCGCGCAGCCGCCCGCCATGGCGAGCACCGCCGCGAGGCACAGGCGCGCTGTCACGGCGCCGACGGACCGCTGCCAGGCGCAGGCAGGGCCGCGAGCGGCCGGTCACGGGTGGAGCCGATCGGCCGTTGTTCGGGGAGTTTGAGCACCATGCCCTTCTTCAGGCGACTGCCACTTGAGAGGTGGTTGAGCGCCAGAAGTTCCTGGGTCGTGGTGCCCTCGCGGGCGGCGATCTGGCCCAGGGTCTCGTGCTTGCCGACCCGGTAGGCCGTGTCGCGTCGCTGTGCGGCGTACATCTCCGTCGGCTCGACCCGGGCCAGGATTTCCCGGGGCTCGCCCGCCGAGGCCGGCACGCGGAACTCGAAACCCTTCGGCACGAACCGCTCACCGCTCCAGACCGGGTCGAGCAAGGCGAGGTTCAGGCGGCGCAGCGTGTCGTGCTCGACGCCGGTGACGCGTTCCAGCGCCCGCAGCGGGATGTATTCCGGGAGCTTGAGCACGCGGCTCGTGTCGCGGGCGTTGCGGTCGAGCGGCCCGAAGAAGCGCTCGTAGTTGCGGTCAATCTCCAGTGCGGCAAGGAACGAGACGTAGAAATTCCGCGACGCGAAGCCGAAGGTCGGGCTCTGGTAGTTGCGGACGATCGCCGTGATGTCCTCGGTGCCGAGCTGGTTCTTGGCGCGCAGCATGCCGCCGGTGCCGTGGTTGTAGGCCGTCAGCGCCAGCGGCCACGAGCCGAGCGCCTCGTAGGCGCGCGACAGGTACTGCGCGGCGGCTTCCGCCGACTTGTACGGGTCGAGCCGCTCGTCGACCACGCCGTCGACGCGCAGCCAGCGGTGCGCCGTCGCCGGCATGAACTGCCACATGCCGGCGGCACCGACCTTGGAGCGGGCCTGGGCGTTGAACGACGACTCGACATGCGGCAGCGCCGACAGCTCCTCGGGCACGCCCTCGCGGCGCAGCACCTCGCGGATGTGCTGGCCCCAGGCGCCGGCCCGCTGCAGACCCTCGCGGAACCGGTCCGCCTGGCCGAGCTGGAAGCGCACGTGGGACGCGGCCTCGGTGAGCGTCGCGTTGTCGACGCCGGCCGGCCACAGCAGCAGCACGCGCCGCTCCTCGTCGCTCAGGTCGGCGCGCCGGCCGCTGCCGAGCTCGCGCAGGATGCGCTGGTACTTGGCCTTGGCCGCGTCGATTTCCTGGCTGCGGACCCGCGGGTCGACGTCCGCCGGGAAGTCGATCTGCTCGTAGACGACGCCAAGGTTCAGGTCGTCGTGGATCAACCCGCCGTGGGTCGTGACGCCGCTGTAGACGCGCTCCCAGAAGCGCACCGCCGGTTCAAGCGCGGCCGGTCGTGGAAACGGACTGTCGGCGTCGGCCGGCACCTCGGCGCCGGCGAGGCCAGCGCCGACGAGGCCAGCGCCACCGAGGACCCACAGCAGCGCGAGGCCCGCACGGCGCGCCCGGCGCGGCGGCGACGCGCGGTCGCCCTTGGCAGTCACGGTGAGCATCAATGCACCACCCACGGTCCGGACACGGCTCCCCCGCAGACCGTCGGCACGCGGAGGGAAAAACTTGAGCACCGGCGAGTTTGGCACCTTTTACCTTTGATTTGGCGTACTGAACAGGGCGCGCGGACGAGAGCGGCGTCACGAAACGAAAACAACGGCGCGCCACCGTTTTATTTTAGCGTTATGTTTCATATCTGTGAGAGGTTGCGCATCGACTGCGCGGGGCAAGGATGGCGGACGCGGACGACAAGAAGGGTGGCAAACCGGGCGTGGCGCAGAGCCCGCCGGGTGCGCGCTCGCCTGCGCCGCAGTCCTCGGGGCGGGCGACGTTCGACGAGCGCGGCGTCGCCGTCTGGGAATGGCAGGTACAGACCGGCTCGTTCGACCTGAACGCCGACAGCCAGAAGATCCGCGCCCTGACCAACGTCGAGCTGTCGATCGAGGAGCCGAGCACGCCGCGCAAGCCCGGCTACAAGGCCGAGGGTTTCAATCCGTACGCCGAACCGGAACTGCCGGCGCGCGCCGGCCCGCAGGGTCGCAACCCCTATTCGAGCGGCGCCAAGCGCCCGGAGAACGTTAGCTACGACCCGCACCGGCCCCCGCCGACCGTCAAGCCGCGCGCGGAAGTCGCCGAGCAGCTGGCCAAGCGACCGGCGCCCGCCGCGGAACCCGCCAGGAAGGGCCTGCTGTCGAACCTGTTCGGCCGTGACCCCAAGAAATAGCGCCGGTTAGACTACCGGCATGCGCCACCGACTCGGGCCGCGCACCCTGCGGGTGCTCTTGAACCTCTGGCCGCCGTTTCTCGGCGCCGGGATCCGAGTCCGCGCGATTGCCACCGACTGGAGCTATGCCAGGGTCGAACTCGTACACGGCCTGCTCAACTCGAACGTCTTCGGGATGCACTTCGGCGGCAGCCTGTACGCGATGACGGATCCGTTCCCGGCGATTCTGCTGCAGAAGCAGCTCGGGCCCGACTTCAAGGTCGTCGACCAGGCGGCGCGGATCGAGTACCTGAAGCCCGGCCACGGCCGGGTCCGGGTCGAGACACGCGTGGCGCCAGGCGAAGCCGCGCGCCTGCGCGAAGCCGGCCGGGACGGCGCGAAGCTGCTGCCCGAGTACCCGGTCGAGGTCATCGACGAGGACGGCGACGTGGTTGCCCGCGTCTACCGCACCGTGTACGTGCGCCGCCGCCGCGACGCGCCGCCGCCCGCCGGGAGCGCCGCCGCGTGAGCCTGCCAGCCACCGAAGTCACCACCGTCGCCCATTCGATCCAGCTCGCGGTCGCACCCGTCTTCCTGCTGTCCGGCATCGGCGTCTTCCTCGGCGTCCTGACCAGCCGTCTCGGACGGATCGTCGACCGGGCGCGTCCGCTCGAGGCCGAGCTCGCCCGGGCCGACGGCCGGGCGCACGAGGACCTGCGCGAACGGCTGCGCTGGCTCGCCAAGCGCGGCCGGCTCATCAATCTCGCGATCACCCTGTCGACGGTTGCGGCCCTCCTGGTCGCGATCGTGGTCGCCCTGCTGTTCGCCAGCACCTTCGCCTTCGTGCAGATCAGCCTCGCCACACCGGTGGCGACGCTGTTCATTCTGTCGATGCTGTCTCTCGTTGGTGCGCTCGTCGCGTTCCTGGTCGAAGTCCAGATCGCGACGCGAACCATCCGCATCGGCCCGGCCTCCCGCGAATAGGCCTGCCGGCCGCCCGACCGTCTTCCCCTACGGAGTACCACCCCGATGTCCCGCCGGCTGATCGATTCAGGTTCCCCGTTTGAACGCGAAATCGCCTACTCACGCGCCGTGGTCGACGGCGAATGGGTGTTCGTCTCCGGGACCACCGGCTACGACTACGCGTCGATGACGATCGCCCCCGACATCGCTGCCCAGTGCGACCAGGCGATGCGCAACATCGAACACGCGCTGCACCAGGCGGGCGCGTCGCTGGAGGACGTGGTGAAGGTGACCTACCTCGTGCCGGAAGCCGCCGAGTTCCCCGCGTGCTGGCCGGTCCTGCGGCGCTACTTCGGCACGATCCGCCCGGCAGCGACCATGATGGCGGTGGGCCTCGCCGACCCGAAGATGCGCATCGAGATCGAGGTCATGGCCCGCCGCCACCCGAGCGCCGCGCACCGGTGACGGGGGATCACGGGCGCCGGCTGCCACCCGCCGGCATCGACTTCGCCGATCTCGCCGATCACCCCGCAGCCGTCGACCGGCTGGCGCGCTGGTACCACGACGAGTGGTTTGACATCGAGCGGCTGTCCCTGCCGGCGCTGACCGCGGAGCTGACCGAACGGCTCAGCGACCCGACCACGGGCCGGACGTTCCTCGCCCTGGCCGGCGGCACGGTGGTCGGCTGCATCTCGCTCGACCGGAGCGACCTGCCGGGCCACGAGGCGCTCGGGCCCTGGCTTGCCTCGCTGTACGTGGTCCCGGCCTGGCGCGGCCGCGGTCTCGGCGCGGCGCTCATCGGGCGGGTGATCGATGCCGCCGCGGCCGCCGGCAGCCCGGCCCTGTACCTGTGGACGGCGGGTCCGACCCGCCGCTACGAGGCGGCCGGGTTCCGGCGGCTGCAGGGGACGCTCTACGGCACGCGGCCGATCACGATCATGCGCTGGACGCCGCCGGGCGGCTGAGACCGGGCCTCAGTCGGCGGGCGCTGCGAACGGCCGGGCGAGCGTAAAGGCCGCCGGCGTCGGTCCGTCGCGGTTCAGGTGCAGGAGACGGGCCCTGGCGTCGCTTAGCTGCGGGATCGTCCCCGCTGGTATCCACCACAGCACGTGGGACGCACCGTCCGGCGGATGGAACCAGCGGCCGCGCTCCTGCATGACCGCGCCGTGCGCGCCGCCGTAGATGAAGCGGCGGAGCGACGCCACGTCCTGCCAGAGGCTGAGGTTGACGAGCAGCAGCGGATCGCCGAACGGATCGGGTCCGGCCTCGCCGCAATCCTCCAGCCAGCGCCACAGGAACCCGGGCGCAGCGTCGGCTATCGCGTTGACGGCCGGGATGCGGGCGACAAAGTCGGCGAGCAGAGGGTCCGTGGCTCCGGCCTTCATCCGGGCGACGTTGAGGTGCGCGAGCGCGTGCCCCGAAGCGATACTCCCTCCCCGGCAGCCATACCCGGGCCGGCCCCGGGGATGCGCACCTGACCGGGCAACCGTGAGGTCACCCGGTCCGGCTCAGCTGAACGCGCTCAGCCGCACTTCGAATCGCCGCAGTTCAGGCACGTCATGCAGCCGTCCATCATGACCACCGCCGCCGTGCTGCACTTCAGGCACAGCTGGGCGCCTTCCGGATAGTCGGTGCGCGCAAACGCGTCCGTCTGCTGCTTGCGGGCCTCGAACTCCTCGCGCTTTTCATCGATCATCTTCTTGCGATGCGGATCGAGCTCCGGGCGCGCCATCAGGCCGATGGTCTGCAGGTGCTTCTCGATCACGTAGCCGAGCTCGGCGATGATCGACGGCATGAACTTGCCGCCCGGCTGCCAGTAGCCGCCGCGCGGATCGAATACCGCCTTCAGCTCGTCGACCAGGAACGTGACGTCGCCGCCCTTGCGGAACACCGCCGAGATAATCCGCGTCAGAGCCACGATCCACTGGAAGTGATCGAGGTTCTTCGAGTTGATGAACACCTCGAACGGCCGCCGGTGCTCGTGCTCCGTGCCCTCGTTGAGCACGATGTCGTTGATCGTCACGTACATCGCGTGGTCGGATACCGGCGTCTTGATCTTGTACGTCGAGCCGATCAGGACCTCGGGACGCTCGAGCTTCTCGTGCATCCAGATGACCTTGCCGCCATCCTTGCGAAGCTCCGCGACCTCGGCGCGGCGCTCCTCGCCCTTGCCGGCCTCCGGCTTCGCTTCCGGCTTGTCGACCCGGTACTTCGTGATTTTCTTGTCGATCTTGATTGTCATAGGATCACCGTCAGAACTTGCCGTAATAGCCCTCTTTGAGGGCATCGAAGAGATTGGCGGCGCTGTGCTTCTCGCCGTCGTACTCGATCTCCTCATCGCCGCGCACCGTGACCTCGGTCCCGTCCTCGAGCGTAAACACGTAGCTCGTGTTCTTGAGGTCGTCTTCCTTGACCAGCACGCCCTGGAACGCCTCGGGATTGAAGCGGAAGGTCGTGCAGCCCTTGAGGCCCTGGTCGTACGCGTACAGGTAGATGTTCTTGAACTGGTCGTACGGGAAGTTGGTCGGCACGTTGGCCGTCTTCGAAATCGACGAGTCGACCCACTTCTGCGCCGCCGCCTGGATGTTGACGTGCTCGGTCGGCGTGATGTCGTCGGCCGTCTGGAAGTACTCCGGCAGCTGTTCCTCCGGTCGCGTCGCGCCCGGCATCGCCTTCGGATTGATGAGCTCGCGGTAGGCGAGAAGCTCGTAGGAGAACACGTCGATGCGCTCCTTCGACTTCTTGCCCTCGCGGATCACGTTGCGGAAGTAGTGGTGGGCGAACGACGGCTCGATGCCGTTCGAGGCGTTGTTCGCCAGCGACAGCGAGATGGTGCCGGTCGGCGCGATCGAGCTGTGGTGGGTGAACCGCGCGCCGACCTTCTCGATCTCCGCGACCAGCTCGGGGGCGACTTCCGAAACCCGCTGCATGTAGCGGCTGTAGCGGGCATGCAGGACGCGCCCCGGCACGCGATCACCGAGCTTCCAGCCGTCCCGACGCATCTCGGGACGCTGGCGGAGCATGCGCGGCGTGACCGTGAACTCCTCGGTCATGATCGGCGCCGGACCCTTCTCCTTGGCCAGATCAAGGCCCGCTTCCCAGCCGGCCACCGCCATCTCGCGGGCGATCGACTCGGTGAAGCGCACGGCTTCGGCGGCACCGTACTTCATGCCAAGCATGGTGATCGTCGAGCCGAGGCCGAGGAAGCCCATGCCGTGGCGGCGCTTGCGCAGGATCTCGTCACGCTGCTGCGCCAGTGGCAGGCCGTTGATCTCGACCACGTTGTCGAGCATCCGGGTGAACACCCGCACGACCTCGCGGTACTCGTCCCAGTCGAACGCGGCCTCGGCCGTGAACGGCGCCTTGACGAAACGCGTCAGGTTCACGGAACCGAGCAGGCACGAGCCGTACGGCGGCAGTGGCTGTTCGCCGCAGTTGTGGGCGTGCAGGCCGTTGGCGTCAAACGTGTTGATGCCGGGAACCTGGACGTCGTAGACGGCCTCGAACCCGTCGGCCGTCACGGACTCGACGGTTGCCGTGAACCGCTCGCGATTCAGGCGTCGGCGGTAGGAAGCAAGCGCAGCCGCCAGCCGGGCGCGCTTCGCCGTGTCGGCGAAGCCGACCCGTTCGGCGAAGCCGATGAGGTTCTCGCCGGCAATGACAAGCTCGTGCTGGGCGCGCGTCGCGTACTCGCGCTGGCCGCCCTTGCCGTCCGGCAGCAGGGTCGTCGAGGGTTCGCGGCGGTTCTTGTAGATCTGCGCCGAGATGCCGAGGCGCAGCAGCATCCGCTGCGCTGCTTCCAGCGTCGACAGGTCGGACTGGGCGAGGCGCACGGACACGCCCTTGGCCTGCGTGCCCTGCACGGAGCCATCGGCGTCGAACAGGCCACGCAGCAGTCCGCGGTGGAAATCGCTCGAGGTCCGCTCCGCCGCCGGCGTAATCGTCTTGGTGCCGGGCCGGATGCCGAGCGACGCGGCGAGCTCGGTAAGTCCCGCCATGCGAAGCCGGAATTCACCGCGGCCAGTGACCTCGTGCCAGCCAGTGAAATCGGCGCGACGGGCGAGTCCGCCGGCCGCCTCGAGGGCCGCCGCCATGATCCCGCCGGCCCCGGCCTGCCCGCCGTTGACGACCGCGGACTGCGTCCAGGTCGACAGCACCGCCCGCTCTCCGGCGAAGGTACCGTCGCCGATCAACAGGCCCATGAGGTAACCCTCGCCGAAGCCGTGTGCGCCCGCCCAGGCGGGCGCTGCACGGTGGTCGTTGAGCAGCACGCGATCGCCCGCGACCAGCTCGCCCGCGGCGCACCAGGCGGTCTCGACCGAAAAGCGCGTCTGGCGGGTAACGCGCCGCACGCGATGGTCGGCAGTCAGGCGCAGGGCGTGGCCTTCCCGGGTGGCAAGACGCACGACGGCCTTGTCAGCGGTCTTGAAAAAGCCTTCCGCACCGGTGGCGTGGTCACGGCCATCAACGCGCGCCAGGAACGGCGCGCCGATCAGTTCGGCGACCTGCCGCGGCCCGTGCGCGGTCTGCACCCAGGTGTCTGCGGTCACGCACGGGTTCGTGGCGCGGATGTTCTCGCACCACCAGTTGTTGTTCATCTCGTTGACGCGGTCGATCAGCACGAATCCGGGTTCGGCGAAATCGTAGGTCGACGTCATGATGACGTCCCACATCCGGCGGGCCGGCAGGGTCTTGTAGATCTTGCAGCACACGAGGCCGTCCTCGCGCGCCACGTAGCCTTCCGGCTGCGGCCATTCGCGCCACAGGTACTGCGTCTCGTCCGACAGGTCCGGCTGCTCGGCATCGAACTCGCGCTGCGAAAGCGGGAAGGCCAGGCGCCATTCCTTGTCGGCCTTGACCGCCTCGATGAAGGCGTCGGTGATCAGGAGCGACAGGTTGAACTGCCGCAGCCGGCCGGCCTCGCGCTTGACGCGCACGAATTCCATGACGTCCGGATGGCCGATATCGAAGGTGCCCATCTGCGCACCGCGGCGCCCGCCGGCGGAGGACACGGTGAAGCACATCTTGTCGTAGATATCCATGAACGACAGCGGCCCCGACGTGTAGGCGCCGGCGCCCGACACGTAGGCACCGCGCGGTCGCAGCGTCGAGAACTCGTAGCCGATGCCGCAGCCGGCCTTCAGAGTCAGGCCCGCCTCGTGGACCTTCTCGAGGATGTTGTCCATCGAGTCGCGGATCGTGCCCGACACCGTGCAGTTGATCGTCGAGGTCGCCGGCTTGTGCTCGAGCGCCCCCGCGTTGGACGTCACGCGACCCGCGGGGATGGCGCCCTTGCGCAGGGCCCACAGGAAGCGTTCGTGCCAGTGCTCCTGCAGGCCGGGGCTCTCGACCTCGGCCAGGGCCTTGGCGACGCGCTGGTAGGTGTCGTCCATCGAGCCATCGACGGGCGTGCCGTCCTTGGCTGTCAATCGGTATTTCTTGTCCCAGATGTCGAGGGACGCTTCCTGGAAGGGTACTTGGTCGACCGACTTCGGCTCGATCTTAAAAGCCGTGCTCATCTTGTTTTTACGCTCCCCGGCGTTCTTTTTCGGTATTCCGTGCAACGACTGCCGCCGCGCCGGGTATGCCAGTGGCCAAAAAACCGAGCCGCCCCGGCGCTGCCGGGGTCACGCTCCGCCTGGCCGGCGAACCCGCAACGACTCCCCCGCTCACACTCTGCGTTCGCCCGCTGGCGCACTACATCTTGTGCTGCGAGCGGCTAAGTTAGAACCGTGCCCGTGCCCCGTCAAGCGTTTTATGTCGCCTGTGGGTCATGTAATAAGTCGTTATATATCAATCGATTGGAGATCTTATTTAATTTCGTTAGGAAAAATCGATCGATCGCCGCGTGTCAATAGCGCGTAACACTAAAATCACAACATCTAGTGTTCCGACTCCTCCTCCGCCCTTCCCCAGATTGTCCACAGCTTGTGCGCCGGCTTCTCAACCGGTTGTGCAGAAGGCCGTCGCGGCCTTGAAAGACCGCGCCCCGGCCGCCAAATCGGGGTCACAGGCGGAGTGCGGCGACTCACGGTCGTCGCCCCGCCGCCCACCACCCCGAGTTGAGGAGTCAACAACCATGAGTGTCATGCGCTACGAGCCCTGGATCCTGATGAACCGCATGCAGCGCGACTTCGATCGCCTGCTGGCGCAGAACGCGCCCGTGACCGAGGAGCAGCAGAGCCTCGCCGACTGGGTACCGCCGGTGGACATCCGCGAGGAGGACACGCAGTTCGTGCTGCACGCGGACCTGCCGGGCATCGACCCGAAGGACATCGAGGTAACGCTCGAAAAGGGTGAGCTGACGGTGCGCGGCAAGCGCACGCTCGCCAACCGCGACGAGCACGCCGGCTTCCGTCGCGTCGAACGCGTCAGCGGCGCCTTCTTCCGCCGCTTCACGCTGCCGGACACGGCCGATTCGCAGGCCGTCAAGGCGCGCTTCGCGAACGGCGTCCTCGAGGTCGCGATCCCGAAGCAGGCGCAGGTGATGCCGCGCCGGATCGCGGTGGAGACCAACTGAGCGAACGGCATCCCGGCCGGCACCTGCCGGCCGGGATGATCGCCAAGCGCCAGGAACTTTCCGCGAGTACCAACAGTCTGCGCTGATACCCGGCGCCTGCCGGCCGAGGTCGGCGAGCCGGCGCTACAACAACACAATTCCCTCTCCAGCCAGTCGAGGATACAGACGACGATGCGTACCGATCCTTCCCGCCCGACGGCGCCGCGCGCCGCTGGTCTCTATGCCCTGCTCGCCACGCTCGTAGTCGGCAACCTGACATTGATGCCGGCCACGGCGCACGCCCAGGCCGGCCGCCTGCCGCTCGATTCCGCCGGCCAGCCCCTGGTGACGCTGTCGCCGGTCATCAAGCGGGTCTCGCCGGCGGTGGTGAACATCGCCACCAAGGGCACCGTCACCGAGAAGGCGCAGCGCAATCCGCTGCTCGAGGACCCGTTTTTCCGCCGCTTCTTCGACGCGCCGGGCCAGGCGCAGCCACGCCAGCGGCAGTTCCAGAGCGCCGGCTCCGGCGTGGTCGTCGACGCCGCCAAGGGCCTCGTCCTGACCAATGCCCACGTCGTCGAGCATGCCTCCGAGATCACGGTCACGACACTCGACGGCCACGACTACAAGGGCGAGGTCGTAGGCGCCGATCAGGCATCCGACATCGCTGTCGTGCGCGTCAAGAACGCCAAGCTCACGGAACTGCCGGTCGGCGACTCGTCCAAGGCCGAGGTCGGTGATTTCGTGATCGCGATCGGCAACCCGTTCGGCCTGCAGCACACCGTGACCTTCGGCATCGTCAGCGCCCTCGGCCGCTCAGGGATCAATCCGGACGGCTACGAGGATTTCATCCAGACCGACGCGTCGATCAACCCGGGCAACTCCGGTGGCGCGCTGATCAACCTCAAGGGCGAGCTGATCGGCATCAATTCCGCGATCCTGTCCGGCTCCGGCGGCAACATCGGCATCGGCTTTGCCATTCCGGCCAACATGGCCAAGAGCGTCATGGACCAGCTGGTCAAGTACGGCGAGGTCAAGCGCGGCATGCTCGGCGTGCAGGTCGTGACCCTGACGCCCGATTACGCCGAGAACCTCGGGGTCAAGGACGCCCAGGGTGCCCTCGTCTCGCAGGTCGTGGAAGGCTCGGCGGCGGACAAGGCCGGCCTGAAGGCCGGCGACGTCATCACCAGCATCAACGGCCAGGCCGTGAAGAGCGGCGCCGAGCTTCGCAACCGCATCGGTCTCCTGCGCCTCGGCGAAACGGTCCGCATCGCCTACCTGCGCGACGGCAAGCCGCGTGACGCCACGGCCGTCGTCCAGTCGCGCGGCGACGGCGCGGACAGTGGCGCCGGCAGCGACCTGCACCGCGGCTTCGAGGGCGCCGAACTGAGCGACGCGCCGGGCAACGGCGGCGTCACGGTCGTGTCCGTGGAACCTGGCAGCAACGCCGCCCAGCTCGGCCTTCGCGCCAGCGACGTCATCGTCAAGGCCAACACGGCGCGGGTCGGCTCGCTGAAGGAGCTGAAGGCGGCCCTCAAGGACCAGGCATCGGTCCTGCTGACCCTCCGCCGCGGTGCGAACGGCACGGTCGTGATCCCGCTGCGCTGACCCGGCGCCCGCCGCGGCAGGTCCGTCGGACCTGCCGCGGTGGCTTGTACTGGATCCGTTACGGGCCGCCGTCCGGGCGAGTACCCTAGGGGTATGAACGTACGGACTTTTC
Source organism: uncultured Pseudomonadota bacterium (assembly GCA_903839465.1). Taxonomy (GTDB): domain Bacteria; phylum Pseudomonadota; class Gammaproteobacteria; order Steroidobacterales; family Steroidobacteraceae; genus CAIKMS01. Next base: position 11,886 of record CAIMCI010000085.1, on the reverse strand, counting down.
TGGTTCTCGGCGGTACCGGCTTCGTCGGCTCGCACCTGACGGCGGCGCTGGTCGCCGCCGGCCATACGGTCAGGCTGCCGACCCGGCACCCGGAGCGGGCAGCGGCGCTGCGCATCCTGCCCGGCGTGGAACTGCTGCGTGCCGACGTGCACGACCCGGTGACGCTCGCCGGCTGCGCGCGCGGCGCCGACGTCCTGATCAACCTCGTCGGCATCCTGAACGAGCACGGCCGGGCCGGCACCGGCTTTCGGCGCGCGCACGTGGAACTGGCCGTGAAGGCGGTCAACGCCTGCCGCTCGGCCGGCGTGCCGCGGCTTTTGCACATGAGCGGCCTGCCGGCCGCCACGGACGGACCCAGCTACTACCTGCGCTCCAAGGGCGAGGCCGAGGCCGTTGTACGGGCCGCTACCGACCTCGCCGTGACGATCTTCCGCCCGTCGGTCATCTTCGGTCGCGGCGACAGCTTCCTCAACCGGTTCGCGGCGCTGCTCGGGCCCCTGCCGGTGCTGCCTCTGGCGCGCATCGACGCCCGGCTGCAGCCGGTCTACGTCGGCGACGTCGTTGCCGCCTTCTGCCGTGCAGCGCACGACAGCGCGACCCATGGCCGCAGCTACGATCTGGTCGGACCCGAGGTGATGACCCTCGGCGAGATCGTCCGTTATGTCCGTGACCGGCTCGGCCTGCGCCGTGCCGTGTTCGGCCTGCCCGATGCGCTCGGCGCGCTCCAGGCAGGCCTGCTCGAGTGGCTGCCGGGCAAGCCGCTGTCGCTTGACAACTTCCGCTCGCTCGGCGTGCCGAGCACGAGCGACCGGGACGGCCTGGCTGAACTGGGCATCGAGCGCACGCCGCTGGCCGCGATCGCGCCGACCTACCTCGGCGACGACGCCCGCACGGCGCGCCTGATGCGCAATCGAAGCGGCTCCCGCACACGCAAGGTGTGAATTGGGTCCGCCCGGCGGCGGCCGCGATCAGGCACTGTCGGGCCATGAATACCCTGACACCGGCACGCCGCAAGGCCGGCCTGCTGATTGGCACGTTTCTCCTCGCCACAGCGGTCGCCGCCGCCCCGGCCCCGAAGCTGACCGACGCCACCGTCCGGGCGCTGATGGCGGAAGTGGTCGCGGCCTCGAAAGCGCGTGACGTTGAACGGATCGGCGCAGTGCTCGCCAGCGACTGTACCGTGGCTTTCGCCGGCAACGACCCGAGCCAGCCGCAGCTGGACGAGATGACCCGCGACCAGTACCTCGCCCGCCTGCGCGACGGCTATTCGTCGCTGAGCACGCTCAAGGCCTACGACTACTCGATCAGCAACCTGCAGGTGGCGCCGTCAGCTGATGGCCGGCAGGCGATCGTCGATGCCGATGTGACCGAGACCTTAAGCTTCAACGACCACGAGGTCGTCACCCACAGCCACGAGGCGTCAGTCGTCGAGCTGCGCGAGGGCAAGGCGCTGATCGTCAAGGTCAGGGGCAGCGTCACCGGCACGACCCGCTAGCGACGAACCCCAGAGCCTGGCGCCGCTCCGCGTGGCTGGCCCGCGCCAGTCGCGTGACCCGCGCATAGAAGCGCGGCAGATCGCCCTCCTCGGCCGCCAGCAGGCGCACGAAGCCGGGCACGCATTCCTCGTAGGTGGCGACGGCCAGCAGTCCGGCGTTCCCCGCCAGGATCCCTTCGTAGCCGCCGGGCAGTTCGCCACGGTCCCGCCCGCCGACGTAGTCGGCGCGCAGCTGCGTGAAGAACTCGCGCTTGGCGGCGCGCATCTGCGCCGGCGGCAACGGCCCGGAATAGAGCTGTCGCAGCCGGTTGCGGGCGCGGGTCGCGAAGCCGGCGAGTGACAGGCGCAGCATCGCCCGGTGCGCGACGGCATCCGGATCGAGGCTGCGTCCCTCGGCCTCGGACCAGCGCCGCACGCCCTCGCGCTCGACCGCCGTCGCGAAGGCCTCGTTGAACGCACTGTCGTCCTTGGCGTAGGCAACCTGATGCGCAAGTTCATGGAATATCAGTGCCGCGACCTCGGCCTTGTCCCAGTCGATCATGGTGTTGAGTACCGGATCGGCGAAGTGGCCGAGCGTGGAATAGGCCGGCACGCCGCCCACGAGGACGTCACGGCCGCGCGCTTCGAGCCCCAGCGCGTACTCGCGCGCGGCCGCCTCGCTGAAGTAGCCGCGGTAGGCCACGCAGCCGGCGACCGGAAAGCACCAGGTCAGCGGGTCGACCGAAAACTCCGGCGTGGCGAACACGTTCCAGACGGCATAGCGCCGGCCGATGTCGGCATAGGTCGTGTAGCTCGCGTTGTCCGGCAGCCCGAGATCGTCGCTGGCGTAACGGCGGATGCGCTGTACCTGGGTCAGCGCAAGCCGCACGCGGCCCGGTGTCGTCGCATCGGCGAGTACGGTCTCGATCGGCTGCCGGCGCCGGGCCAGCGACCACTGCCCGTTCGCCGCCTGCAGCAGGTAGCACCCCGAGAGCAGCGTGGCGAGCGCCACGGCCACGACCAGGCGCACCGCGGGCAGCGGCATGGATCGCAGCGGGTCGGGCGGGCGCGGCTGACGGCACACGCGAGCAGTGTAGCGATGACAGCCCGTGCCGGTCGCCCCGGCGCCGCGGTTCGGAACTAGAATGCAACGATGCAGACCTACCTCGTCGGTGGCGCCGTACGCGACGAACTGCTCGGCCTGCCCGTGGTCGAGCGGGACTGGGTGGTCGTCGGCGTGACGCCGGATGAGCTGGCCGCGCTCGGCTACCGGCAGGTCGGCAAGGACTTTCCGGTGTTCCTGCACCCGGAGACCCACGAGGAGTACGCCCTGGCGCGGACCGAGCGCAAGACCGCGCCGGGCTACCACGGCTTCGCGGTGCGCTACTCGCCCGACGTCACGCTGGAGGAGGATCTCCGCCGCCGGGACCTCACGGTGAACGCGATGGCGCGCGCCGCCGACGGGACACTGATCGATCCGTACGGCGGGCGGGAGGACCTCGATGCCCGCGTCCTGCGCCACGTCTCGGCCGCCTTCAGCGAGGATCCGGTGCGGATCTTAAGGCTCGCGCGCTTTGCCGCGCGCTTTGCGCCACTCGGCTTCACGATCGCCCCCGCCACGGCGGAACTGCTGACCGAGATGGTGCGGGCCGGCGAGGCCTCGGCCCTGGTCGCCGAGCGGGTCTGGGCGGAGACGGCCAAGGCGCTGCGCGAGGCGCGGCCCGCGGTGTATTTCAGGACCCTCGCCGACTGCGGCGCACTTGCCGCCGTGTACCCGGAGATCGCCGCCCTCGGCGCCGATTCGGCGCGCTTCGCCTCGGCGCTCGCCACGCTCGATCGCGCCGCCGGCAGCGGCGCGAGGCAACCGGTGCGCTTCGCGGCCCTGCTGCTGCATCTCGACAGCGCGGCGCCGGTCGAGGCGCTGTGCGCGCGCGGCCGGATCCCGACCGAGTTCCGCGAACTGGCGGTGGCCGCGCGCCGCACGCTCGACGCGGAACCGGGCCCTGCGGCCGATGCGGCGGCGCTGCTTGCCTTCCTCGAGAGCGCCGACGCCCTGCGCCGGCCCGAGCGCTTCGCCGACATCGTGCGGACCCTGGGCGCGATGCACCCGGACGGCGAACACCCGCGCGCCGAACCGTACGCACGGGCGCTCGACGCGGCGCTCGCGGTCGGGCTCGATGCCGGGGAACGCGCCGCGCTGCGCGGCCCGGCCATTGGCGCAAGGCTCCGGGACAAGCGCTGCGCGGCCATCGCGGCCTTGCTGCCGGGCGCCTGAGCGCTACAGGCGCGCGCTGAAGTCGCGGCCTCGAAAGCCCACGGTCGGCGCCACACCCCGCGCGAGCGCGAGACACTTGAAACGCTCGCCCATTTCACCGGCCAGCACCAGCGTCTGCGCGGCGGCCAGCGCGTTCAGGCGCGGGATGCCGTCGAGCGATTGGGTGACGTCGGCGACGGCGGCGGCGAAGCCCGCATCCAGCAGGTACTGCGCCTGGGTCGTGTAGCCGATGAGTTCGAGTCCGCCGTCCACGGCGGCCGTCGCGACCTGCGTGAAGTCCACCCAGGCCGTCAGGTCCTGCAGTCCCGGCAGCAGGAACGGATCGGCGTGCACGCGGTGCCGGTAAAAGCAGGTGAGCGTGCCGCCGCGTCGTGCCGCATCGTAGTACTCGCGCCGGCCATAGCCGTAGTCGACGAGGAGCAGCAGCCCCGCCTCCAGGACGTCGGCCAGCGAGGCGACGAACGCCGGCAGGACCGCGCAGACCTCGCTCTCGTAGCCGTCGTCGAGCGGCCGGCCGAGGTCGACCTCGATGCCGGCCACCGCGCGCGCCAGGTCCTCGTCGGCCGGCCGGCTCGCCCACGCGAACGCGCCATCGGCGCCGAGGCCGACGCCAAGCTCGACGACCCCGGCGGCCGTCCGGCGAAAGCGCCGCACGGGTAGCGCGTCGGCGACCTCGTTGCCGAGGATGACCCCGCGGAAACCGGCCGCCGGGAGGCCGTCGCGCCAGACGACCCGGTCGCGCAGCGCCGCAGGCAAGGTGGCGAGCGACGCGGCCTGGCGGTCGCGCAGATCGGCGCTGACCTCGAGGATCTCGTAGCGTTCGGGCAGCGCACCGCGCGCGGCGAGCGCGGTAAGGACGTCGCACGCGAGGCGCCCGGAGCCGGCGCCCAGCTCCAGCACCGCGCCGCCGCCCAGGGCCGCCAGCACGTCGGCGACCGTCGCGGCAACACAGCGCCCGAACACGGGCGAGAGCTCGGGTGCGGTCACGAAATCGCCACCGCGGCCGAACTTGGCGGCGCCGGCCGCGTAATAGCCAAGGCCCGGCGCGTACAGGACGATCTCCATGTAGCGGTCGAACGGCAGGAAGCCGCCACCGCCCGCGATCGCCTCGACCACGGCCTGCCGGACCCGCGCCGAATGCTCGCTCGCCGCCGCATCGGGCGCCGGCAGTGCCATTGGGATCATCGCTCGCTCTTCCTTTATCCTATGTTCATGGCGGACCCGGACACTCAGGCTCTAGCGAACCGTACGGTACTGATCACGGGCGCCGCGCGCCGCGTCGGCGCCGCGATCGCCCGTGCCGCGCACGGGGCCGGCGCCAACGTCGTCATCCATCACCGCCGCTCGTCGGCCGAGGCGGCGGCGCTGGTCGCCGAACTCAACGCCCTGCGCGCCGGCTCGTCCTGCGCCGTCGCCGCGGACCTCCTCGATCCGGGCGCCCCGGCGCGCCTCGTCGAGGCGGCACTCTCGACCTTCGGCGGCCTTAACGTGCTGGTCAACAACGCCTCGAGCTTCTACCCGACGCCGATCGGCAGCGTGACGGTCGAGCAGTGGGACGATCTCGTCGGCAGCAACCTGCGCGCACCGCTCTTCCTGACCCAGGAGGCGGCGCCGGCGCTGCGCCAGAGCCGGGGCCTCGTCCTCAACCTGATCGACATCCACGGCTTTCGCCCGCTGAAGCGCCATCCGGTGTACTGCGCGGCCAAGGCCGGGCTCGTGATGCTGACCCAGTCGCTGGCCCGCGAACTCGGACCCGAGATCCGCGTCAACGGCATCGCGCCCGGCCCGGTCCTGTGGCCGGAATCGCCGATGGACGTCGCGCAGCGCGAGGCCATCATCGAGCGCACGGCACTGAAGCGCGTCGGCACGCCGGCGGACGTCGCGCGCACGGCGCTCTTCTTCATGTGCGATGCGCCGTACATCACCGGCCAGATCCTCGCCGTGGACGGCGGCCGCAGCACCAGCGGTCACTGACGGACCCGCCGCGCCTCAGTCGCCGAGGCTGACCGGGCGCAGCGGGTGGGCGGCCTGATCGAAGGCCGCCCACAGTTCGCCGATCGTCCGGCCGTCGGTGGGATGGCGCACATCGGCGGCGATCTCGGCCAGCGGCCCGAGCATGAACGCCCGTTTCAGGAGATCCGCACGCGGCAGCCGGGCGCCCGGGTAGTCGCCGACCAGATCGCCGTACAGCAGCACGTCGAGATCCATGCTTCGCGGCTCCCATTTTGGCGCGAGCCGCGCCCGACCACACGCCTCCTCGATGGCGTGCAGCCGCTCGAGGAGTTCGGGGAGCGGGAGCGTCGTCGAGAAACCGACCGCGAGGTTGACGAAGTCATCGCCGGCGAAGCCGACGGCCGTGTTGGCGTAGGCGCGCGAGGCGACGAGATCCGGAAACTCCCGCCGCAGGAGGTCGAGCGCCTGGGCGAGATGCTTCTGCGGTTCGACGTTGCTGCCGGCCGCCACGTAGACCGGCAGCGGCGCCACGGTCACGCCGGCGCCAGGGAGGTGTCGAGGTCGGCGCGGCTGCGCTCGATCATGACGCCGACGTCACGGCTGCCGCGGATCGCGCCCGGCTTGTTGATCGCGAGCTTGATCCACTCGACCGCGAACTCGCGCAGGATCACCTGTGCCAGCGACTCCGCGAGCGTTTCCACCAGCTCGTAGTGACTGTCATCGATGAAGGCCAGCACGCGCTTGGCGACCTTCTTGTAGTCGAGCGTGTCCTCGATCTTGTCGGTCCTCGCGGCCCGGCGCACGTCCGTCGGCAACTCGAGGTCGATGCTGATCGGCTGCTTGATGTTCCGCTCCCAGTCGTAGATGCCGATGATCGCCTCGGTCTTCAGGTCGCGCAGAAAAATCCGGTCGCTCAAGATGCTTCTCCTTCAGGACGCCGCGGGCACGGCCGCAGGCGCCGGCGGCTTAAGTTCGGACAGCGGCCAGCGGGCGCGCGCCTCGAAGCCGAGGTCGCCGCGCTCGCCCGCGCTGAGGCGCGCGTGGCCGGCCAGCGCGATCATCGCCGCATTGTCGGTACAGAATTCCGGCCGCGGATAATGCACCGTAACGCCGTACTCTGCAGCTTTGGCACGCAGACCCTCGCGCAGCCGCCGGTTGGCGCCGACGCCGCCGGCCACCACGAGGCGCGGGCTGCGGGTCAGCGCCAGCGCCCTGGCGGTTTTTTCGACCAGCGTGTCGACGATGGCGTCCTCGAAGGCGCGGGCGAGGTCGGCCCGGGTCTGCGGCTCGTCGCTCGCCGCGGCCATGGCGACGACGGCGGCCGTTTTCAGGCCGCTGAAGCTGAAATCGAGGCCCGGCCGGTCGAGCATCGGGCGCGGAAAGCGGAAGGCCCCGGGCCGGCCGGCCTCGGCGAGCCTCGCGAGCGCCGCGCCGCCGGGGTAGCCCAAGCCGAGCAGCTTCGCGGTCTTGTCGAAGGCCTCGCCGGCCGCGTCGTCCAGGGACTCGCCCAGTACCCGGTAGTCGCCGAGGGCGCGCACATCCACCAGCATCGTGTGGCCGCCGGAGACCAGGAGGGCAAGATAGGGAAAATCGGGCGCGTCGGCCTCCAGGCGCGGCGCCAGGAGGTGGCCCTCGAGGTGGTGCACGGCCACGGTCGGCACCCGCCAGGCGTAGCCCAGCGCCCGGGCGAAGCCACAGCCGACCAGCAAGGCCCCGGCGAGGCCGGGCCCGGCGGTGTAGGCCACCCCGCCGACGTCGCCCGGCGCGAGCCCGGCCTCGGCGAGGAGCGCCCGGGTGAGGCCCGGCAGCTTCGCGACGTGGTCCCGCGAGGCGAGCTCCGGGACGACCCCGCCCCAGGCCGCGTGCAGCTCGGTCTGGCTGTAGACCCGGTGGGCCAGGAGGCCTTCCGCACCGCCGTAGAGGGCGACCGCCGTCTCGTCGCACGAGGTCTCGACGCCGAGCACCTTCACGGCGCCCCCGGCGGCGGTTCGCAATACCTTTTGATTTCCATGGCCGAAATCCTTAAACTCTCGGGTCTTTTCGCCGGGTCCCGCCCGGCAGTCTCAGGAAGGTCGACCTTAAATGCCGAGCGTACGTGTCCGCGAAAACGAGTATTTCGACGCCGCCCTGCGGCGCTTCAAGCGCGCCTGTGAAAAGGCGGGAGTGCTGACGGAGCTGCGGCGCCGTGAATTCTACGAGAAGCCGACCCAGGAACGTAAGCGCAAGAAGGCGGCCGCTGTAAAGCGCCACCTGAAGCGCCAGTCGCGCGACACGATGCGGGCGCCGCGCTGAGCGCGCGCCGCCTGACGGTCGCCTGCCGATGACGCTCAAGGAGCGCATCACCGAGGACATGAAGAACGCGATGCGCGCCGGCGAGAAAGATCGCCTCGGCGTCATTCGCATGCTCACGTCCGCGATCAAGCAGCGCGAGGTCGACGAGCGGATCGTGCTCGACGACGCCCAGGTACTCGCGGTCATCGAAAAGCTGGTCAAGATGCGCCGCGAATCGGTGGTGCAGTTCGAGGCGGGTGGGCGGCCCGAACTCGCCGCCAAGGAAAGCGCCGAGATCGTCCTGCTGCAGGCCTACCTTCCGGCCCAGCTCTCGGACGAGGAACTCGACGGCCTGATCCGCGCGGCCATCGCCCAAACCGGCGCGGCGTCGGTCAAGGACATGGGCAAGGTGATGGCGATCGTCAAGGGCGAGGCGGCCGGACGCGCCGACATGTCGGCCGTCAGCGGCCGCATCAAGGCCCTGCTCGGCGGCTGAATTTCCGGGGCTTCGGCCCCGCTTGGCCACGCCCGCCGGCCACCCCGTTCCCGGTATGCTGTGCCCATGGCCGGGCGCATTCCGCAATCCTTCATCGACGAAGTCCTCGCCCGCACCGACATCGTCGAGGTGCTCGGCAGTCGCGTGGCACTGAAGAAGGCCGGCCGCGAATGGAAGGCCTGCTGTCCGTTCCACGGCGAGAAGACCCCGTCCTTCACGGTCTCGCAGACCAAGCAGTTCTACCACTGCTTCGGCTGCGGCGCGCACGGCACGGCGCTCGGTTTCCTGATGGAGCACGACCGGATGAGCTTCGTCGAGGCAGTCGAGGACCTCGCGCAGCGCGCGGGCCTTGAAGTGCCGCGCGACGGCCCGGCCGGGCCGAGCGATCGCGACCGGCAGGAGGCGGACCTGTACGCGCTGATGCAGGAAACCGACCAGCATTTCCGCGATCAGCTGCGTGACTCCGAGCGCGCCAAGGACTACCTGAAGGCCCGCGGCCTGACGGGCGAGACGGCAGCGCGCTATCACCTCGGCTACGCGCCGGCCGGCTGGGACGGCCTCTTGCGCCGCTTCGGCTCCACCGAGGCCGGCCGCGCGGCTCTGCTCGCCTGCGGCCTCGTGATCGAACGCCAGGCGGAGCCCGGCAAGGCCTCGACCGGCCTCTACGACCGCTTCCGCGATCGCGTCATGTTTCCGATCCGCGATTCGCGCGGCCGCGTCGTCGGCTTCGGCGGGCGCGTCCTCGACCAGGGCGAGCCGAAGTACCTCAATTCCCCGGAAACCCCGCTCTTCCACAAGGGCCGGGAACTCTATGGCCTCTACGAGGCGCGCCAGGAACTGCGCCAGATCACGCGCCTGCTCGTGGTCGAGGGCTACATGGATGTCGTGCGCCTTGCCCAGTTCGGCATCCATTACGCGGTGGCGACTCTCGGCACGGCGACCACGCCCGAGCACCTCAACCGCCTGTTCCGCGTCACGACCGACGTGGTCTTCTGCTTCGACGGCGACCGCGCCGGCCGGCAGGCCGCATGGCGCGCCCTGGAGACGGCACTGCCGTTCGCGCGCGATGGCCGGCAGCTCAAATTCCTGTTCCTGCCGGACGGCCACGATCCGGACACGCTGGTCGCCGAAGAAGGGCGCGAGGCCTTCGAGGCGCGCCTCGAATCGGCGCTGCCCCTGTCCGAGTACCTCGTCACCCACCTCGGGCAGCAGGCCGACCTCGCCACCGTCGACGGCCGCGCCCGGCTCGCCGAACTCGCCCGACCGCTGGTGCAGAAGCTGCCGGGCGGCGTCTACCGCGAACTCCTGCTCGAGCGCCTCGCACTCGAGGTACGCATGCCCGCCAGTCGCCTGTCGAGCCTGCTCGGCATCGGTGCCGACGACGGGGTCCGTGCGCCATCCGAACCGCTGCGGCGCGCCGCCGTCCAGCGCCGGGGCGGACGCGGCACGCTGGTCAGCCAGGCCATCGAGCGGCTCCTCCAGCATCCCGGCAGCGTCCGCCACGTGGGTGGCCGCGACGCGCTCGCCGCGGTCCGCGAGGGCCGCGGCATCGAGGTCCTCAACGAACTCCTGGACACGCTGGCCGCCGAGCCGGGCCTGAGTTCGGCGCAGCTGCTCGAGCGCTGGCGGGACCGTGCGGAGTACGAGCGGCTCGTCGAACTGGCGGGATCTCCGCTGCCTGACCTTGATGATGCGGCTATTGGTCGCGAAATAGACTCGATCGTCGCCAAAATCGTCGAGGAATACGGCCCGGAAAAGCGCTGGACGGAGCTGATCGCCAAGGCCGACAGCGTCGGCCTGTCCGCCGAAGAGACCAGCGAACTCAAGGACTTGCTGCGCCAGAAGCGCGAAAGGTCATAACCGACCCCGGGCGGCACCCGCCCAGACTACACTCCGCCACCCCCGTCGACCGGCCACGGACGCCGAGGGTTCATCGTCGGGAACGCGCCGCCGGCGACGATGTCTGTTATCCTACGCGGCTATTTTCTCCGGACTGAGGGGGTCTTCCTCTTGAGCGAAACTAACAAGCGGGCCACCCACGTCGCCGACGAGCGGCAGTCGCAGCTGAAACTGCTGATCGCCAAGGGCAAGGAACAGGGCTTCCTGACCTACGGCGAGGTCAACGACCATCTGCCGAGCGAGATCGTCGATCCTGAACAGATCGAAGATATCGTCAACATGATCAACGACATGGGCATCCCGGTCTACGAGAAGGCGCCGGATGCCGAGACCCTGATCCTGGCCGAGGGCACGGTCGCGACGGACGACGAGGCCGTCGAGGAAGCCGCCGCGGCGCTCGCTACCGTCGACGCCGAGTTCGGCCGCACGACCGACCCCGTGCGCATGTACATGCGCGAGATGGGCACCGTGGAACTCCTGACCCGCGAGGGTGAGATCCGGATCGCCAAGCGCATCGAGGAAGGCCTCGACGCGGTGCGCGGCGCGCTCGCGCACTTCCCGGCCACCTACGAACTCCTGCTCAAGGCCTACGAGCCGGTCAAGGCCGGCCAAGGCCGCCTGGTCGACATCATCGTCGGCTTCATCGACCCGAACGCGCCGGACGAAATCGCCCAGCCGCAGAACCCGAAGCTGATGGCCCTCGAAAAGACCGAGACCGAGGGTGACGACGACGAGGCCGGCGACGAGGAAGAGGCCCTGGAGACGGGCCCGGATCCGGAAGAGGCGGCGCGCCGCTTCGCCGCGATCGCGAAGCTGCACGCGCAGGTCGTCAAGGCCCTCGACGAAAAGGGTCCGAAGGACCCGAAGACCGAGAAGGCGCGCGACAAACTCGCCGCGCAGTTCATGGAGCTCAAGCTCGCGCCGAAGATGTTCGATCTGCTGATCGGCAACCTGCGCGAGTACCTCGCCGTGATCCGCGGTCTCGAGAAAGAGATCATGCAGATCTGCGTCAAGCACGCCGGCATGCCGCGCAAGGACTTCATCGCGGTCTTCCCGAAGAACGAGACGAAGCCCGGCTGGATCGACAAGCAGATCCGCGCCAAGCGCAAGCACTCGGCGCCGCTCGCCAAGCTCAAGCCCGACATCGTCGAACGCCAGGGCCGCATCCGCTCGCTCGAGGAAGCGCTGCACCTGTCGATCCACGACATCAAGGAAATCAACCGCGAAGTGGCGGTGGGCGAGGCGCAGGCGCGCCGCGCCAAGAAGGAGATGGTCGAGGCGAACCTGCGCCTCGTGATCTCGATCGCGAAGAAGTACACGAACCGCGGCCTGCAGTTCCTGGACCTCATCCAGGAAGGCAACATCGGCCTGATGAAGGCGGTCGACAAGTTCGAATACCGCCGCGGCTACAAGTTCTCGACCTACGCGACGTGGTGGATCCGCCAGGCCATCACGCGCTCGATCGCCGACCAGGCGCGGACGATCCGCATCCCGGTGCATATGATCGAGACCATTAAC
>CAIMCI010000084.1 GCA_903839465.1 uncultured Pseudomonadota bacterium | reverse complement strand
CCACCAGCTGGCTCCAGTTGGCGTTGCCGCCCACGCCGAAGCCCGTGCCCGGCGTCGTGCCGGTGCCCACGCCGTCGACCCACACCACCGAGAGCTGGTTGTTGGTGCCCGAGCACTGACCACCGATCTGGCCCGCGCAGCTCGCGCCCGGAGCATTGCCGTCGAACGACGTGAACGGCGTGTTCTGGTCGTTGTTCAGCGACGCGTAGGCAAGCGCACCGATCGTCGAATTGGCAGACTTCAGCGCATCGCCCGTGGACGAGAAGTCACTGGCCGGCGTCGGGTCGGCGATCGAGCCAGCCTTGCCACCGCAGTTGGTGCCATTGAAGTAAACGTCGGTGATCGCACGGCTGCCCGAACCCGTTTCGCGGTTCTTGACAAGGATCGCGGTCGACGTCGTCGTCACCGGCGTGCCAGTGACGTCGACGACCTGGTTCCAATCGCCAACCTCGCCACGGAGAATCTGGCCGATCATCGCCTTGCTGAGCTTCAGCGGGTAGGTCGCGCCCGGAATCTGCGTGTTGACGAAGATGCCGAACGACTGCTGGAACACGGCCGCACGTGCCGTGCCGGCGCCGGCCATCTGCGAGGCCGTGGCCGAGCCGAACACCGTGGTGCTGTAGAACTTCGGATAGTTGGCGCCAACCAGCAGGCCCGGCTCCACGTCCGAGATGCCGATATCGACCGTGTGGCTCTGGAACTTGGCCGGCGAGGTCGCCGTGAACGTATCGTCCTTACGGTTGTTAGCGCCGCCACCGAAGCCGGAGATCGTGTAGGTCGTGGCGAGAACGGCATCGGTCGTCGTGAACAGCGAGATGTCGAGGAACTTGATCGGCTTGTGCGTCGCGACCGGCAGGACGCCGACGACCGAGCCGCCCTCGAAGCGGTAGTTGACGAGGTAGGTCGTGCCGCTGGTCAGAGAACCGCTGGTGACCACCGACGTGCCGCAGACGGTGATCATGTTGTTGGCCGGCTTGCTGCCGACGAACACGACGTAGTTCAGCGGCGAGAACAGCGTGTCGCTGAGCGCGTTGACGATCGCAGTCTGCGCCGCCGACGAGCCGGCGACGTAGATCTGCGAGGCACCCTGGCAAGCGGCCAGGGTCGGGGTGGCGGCGTTGGCCGCAGCGGCGCCGAGCGTCGCGACGACGGCAGCGGCAATATGAAGGTTACGCATGAAAAAGTTCCTTGCAGAATTAGTTTAAGTTGATGGCTTAGGCGGCGCGGCGGCGCGAAACGCCGACGAGGCCAAGCAGGCCGCTGCCGAGCAGCCAGACCGCGCCCGGGACGGGGACCGTGCCGGCAGTCGGGTTGGCCGACAGAATGATGTCCTTGGCGGCCAGGTCAAGCTTGGCGGTGCCGAGAATGTACGACTGCATGGTCAGCGAAGAGCCGTTGCCGGTAACGCCGTACAGGTTGGTGACCACGTTCGAACCGACCCAATCGCTGGTGCCCGACGGGAAGAAAATTCCCTGGGTCGACAGTTCGCTCGCCGACGCGGCGTAGGCGGTCGACTCCGAACCCGCGGCCGGCAGGAAGTCGGCAAGACCACCGGAACCGGCAGCCAGCGACGTGGTAGCGGTTCCGAAGTCACCGACGAAGGAAGCGGCCGTCAGGCCGGTAACCGAGCTGCCCTGGGTCGTCGTGAACACGCCGATCGCGTTGCCGGCGGCCTTGACAGTGCTGGACGTGATGCCGGACTGGTTCTTGGCGTCGAAACCCTGGATCGAGAAGGTGTACGAGGCGGCGGCAGTGTTGCTCAGGAAGGTGCTCAGAGTCGACGACGCGATCGTCTTGTCGGCAATCGAGTTCGCGCTGGTCTTGCTGAGGCTCGCATTCGAGACATAGCTCGACAGGACGGTACGGGCCTGCTGGCCGATGTCGGTGGCGTAGGTGCCGATGAGCGTGCCGGCGCTGTTGTAGGCGGCGACGACGGCGAAGAGATCGGTGTTCACACCATTGGTGTTGTACGGGTCGATGTCGGCGAAGACCGGGCTGACGGCCAGAGCGGCCACGACGCCGAGCGCAAGCTTGCTGAAACGATTCATTAAAAAACTCCCCTAGCGGTTTGCAAAGTGCCCGAGTCACTCCCTGACGGAGTCCTCCCGGGCGGTTTAATCAACGCAGTGTCCCGGGATTTGAGCGTCGGGAAAAGACGGAACGACCGCCTCGACTGACGGTCCGTTGTTCTTGCCCCTAGCCCTGGTCCCCAGGATCTGCGGCGTATGCTCGGCGGTAAGGGTTTCGATTCAGTGACAGGCGTATGAAATTACGGCTGGAGCGGCCGGCGTGGTCGCGGCCGGTCAGTATTCGGGCTGGAGACTAAGCGTGACGAGCTCGCCGTGGCGTCGGACAACCATGGCGCCGCCACCGTCGATCGTCCCAGACAATGCATCCACTAATGCGTGCACGTCATTGACGCTTCGACCGTTTACGGACACGACGACATCGCCGATCCGCATCCCGTCGGTACGCTGGTATCGACTGGAGGGCCGCAGGGTCAGACCCGTCGATGGCTGTTCCTCGTCTATCCCGAGGGACCGCGCAAGGAGCTTGGCGCGACCCCGGGAGGTCAGGTATTCGTCCGCCTCCGCCTGCCGTCGTCGCTCCTGCTCCGCCGCGCTCGGCTCCTGCTCGGCCGACGCCGATTCAACCCGCTCCATCCGAATACCGCTACCCGCACCGAGCGCCGGACGCGGCAGATATAGGGTTTCCCGCTGCCCGCCACGGTCGAGTACGACGTGCTCGGCATACACTTCGATGAGCCGGGCGCCGTCGGGAAGCGAGGCCCCGACCGCGTACATGGCGGTCAGCTGCGCCGTTTCGCCGATGATGCCGAAACCGCGCGAGGGGTCGCCGGTCGCGATCACCGCCGTCAGCACGAGCGGCCGGCTCGACGGCACTTCGGCACCGGCGGGTGCCGGCTGCGACCCGAACAGGGCGCTCAGTGCCGGGGTCAGCGACAGCGAGGGCGGAGCCGAGGCCGTCACCAGCGCCACCGGTCCGGACTGTTTTTGTCTGACAATCGTCAGTGAAAAGAATACGACCTGTGCGATAACGGCGCCGAGCGCGACCGCACCGACCAGCCACGGCAGGGCGGTCGTTGCGTTCCGGGGCAGCAGGCTCCGCCGTTGGCGGGCGATCGGTAAGGTCGGGTTCGGGTGACTCATGCGGGGCGACTCTGTCCGGTGACGCCGGAACGCGCCGGGATCATCGGGACCCGGCGTTACACCGCTGTGACAGGTGCGCCGCGACCGTGGAAGGCAAGGTACTGGCGGGCGGCATCCCGGCCCATGTACTTGGCGAGCACCTTGTCGTCGATATCGAGCAGGTCGGTAGCGACCAGCACGTCGATCGAGTGCCCGAAGGCCGGATCGACGTTGAAGGACAGCACCCGGGCGCCGAGCTTGAGGTACTGGCGCAGAAGCACCGGCACGCCCTTGCCGTCGGTCTCGATCGAGCTCAGCACTGCCTCCAGCGCCTCGAGCGTACCGACCTCGGCGCCTTCGCGGCGCACGAGCCGCTCGCCGAGGGCGAGCGAGAGCGGATTGCGCGCCCGCGCGAGGCCGCCGCGCGTCTCGTCGGCGTGGCGCGAGCGCAGGAAACCCGTCAGCAGCGCCTTCGAGGCCAGCGTGTAGTCGTTCGAGATGCTGACCGGACCGAACAGCACGCGGTAGTGCGGGTGGAGCACGACGTAGGCGGCGATGCCCTTCCAGAGGAGCAGCAGCGGCGCGAAGCTCTTCTGGTACTCCGGCCGCACGAACGAGCGCCCGAGCTCAAGCGCCGCACCGAGCGATGGCAGCAGTGCCCGGTGGAAGCGGAAGAGCGTGCTCGTGTACAGGCCCCTCGGCCCGTAGTGCTCGACGATCCGGTCCGCCTGGCCGATGCGGTAACCGCCGACGATTTCCCGCGCGGCGTGGTTCCAGACGAAGAGCTGGTCGTAGTAGCTGTCGTAGAGGTCGATGTCCAAGGCGTGGCCGGTGCCCTCGCCGACCGCCCGGAACGTGAGTTCGCGCAGCCTCGCGATCTCGCGCATGACCTTCGGCACGCTGGCGGCACCGGCGTACCAGACCTCGAGATCACCCGCCCCGCCAAGGCGGCGCGCGGGATCGAGCGCCGCGATCTCGGCCGCGAGCTCCGCCGGCGGGATCGCCGCGGCGAGCGGTGCGAGTGCGGGAGCCGCGACGGCGGCCAGCGCACGGCGCTCCGCGTGAGCGTCCGCCCCGTTGCCCGACGCCTCGCCGGCGAGCGCATAGACGCGCAGCCTCAGGTGCTCGATCAGCGGGCCGTCCCCGTTCAGTGCCTGGACCTGCCTGAGCGTAATCAGGCGGCCGATGCGCACGCCAATGCGGCGGTTGCGCTTGTTGAGGAGCTCGCGCGGCAGCAGCGCCGTGCGCAGGCGCGGATGGATAAAGCCCGCGGCGTGGAAGAGCGGGCTGTTGCCGCCGTCGAAGTAGACGGGCAACACCGGCGCCTTGGCGAGGCTCACGAGGCGGGCGATGGACGGCTGCCACGCCCTGTCGACGACCGTGCGGCTGACGGGGTCGAGCGTCGAGACTTCACCGGCGGGAAAGACGATGAGAATCCCGCCATCGGCGACCCAGCGCACGGCCCGGCGCATGGCGGCGGCGTTGCGCACCGCGGCGGCGCGCCCGGACAGGATGTCG
This sequence comes from uncultured Pseudomonadota bacterium, assembly GCA_903839465.1. Taxonomy (GTDB): domain Bacteria; phylum Pseudomonadota; class Gammaproteobacteria; order Steroidobacterales; family Steroidobacteraceae; genus CAIKMS01. Next base: position 2,047 of record CAIMCI010000084.1, on the reverse strand, counting down.
ACAGGAAACAGCACCGGCGCGAGTTCGGGCACGCGCGCCAGCATCCGGTTGCCGAGGATGCGGACGTCGGGCCGGCGCGCGGCGAGGAGCGCGTAGAGGTACAGGCCCTCGATGCCGCCGAACGGGTGGTTGGCGACGACGACCAGGCCGCCCGTGGCGGGCACCTCGTCGAGCGCGCCGGTCGGCTCGAAGCGCACCTTGAGGTACTCGATCGCGCGCTCGGCGAAGGCGAGCGGATCGTCGGTCGCCGCCTCGTGCACTTCGTCGTAGGCCCGCTCGAGCTGGCGCAGGGCAAGGACCCGCTCGAGCGGTGCAGCCACCACGCGGGCAAGCGCGGCGGGAACGAATTGCGCGAGCAGCGGATCTAAGCGGAATTGGGCGACGGTCGGCATGCAGGCTCCAGGTCCCAGAGACGGAGCATACGAGCCGGTCGTTGCAGTTTTCTTAAGCTTTTAGTTGTCTCGCCAACAGCTTGCCGCAACAGGTTAACTGTCCACGCACAGGAACGTCCGCAACGTGTTCTTAACACTTGACCCTAGGGAGGGCCCCGATCTGTTAAACTCTGGTGTCATGCACAACGCCTCTGCCCCGGCCAGCGGGCCCCACCTGGTCGATGCGACGCTCTTCTACACGCCGACCAGCGGTGGCGTGCGCCGCTACCTGCTGACCAAGCACGAGTGGCTGCGCCGCCACAGCCGGGTCCGGCACACGCTTTTCGTCCCGGGTCCCGTCGATGCCGGCGAGGCCGGCGGGCTGGTCGAGTTCGCCAGCCCGCATCTGCGGGCCGGCTACCGCTGTCCCGTGCGCCTGCCGAGCCTGCGCCGGCGCCTGGCGTCGCTGCGGCCGGACCTGCTCGAGGCCGGCGATCCCTACCTGATGGCCTGGCAGGTCGTGGCCGTGGCCGATCGCCTCGGCATTCCGGCGGTCGCGTTCTGCCACTCCGACATCATCAACCTCGCCGAGACCCGCTTCGGTCGCACGGCCGGCCGGGCGACGAGCGCGTACCTGCGATCACTGTACGGGCACTTCGATCAGGTCCTCGCGCCGAGCCGGATCGTCGCCGAACACCTCGAGGCCGCGGGCATCCGCCCGGTCGCGCTCCAGCCGCTCGGCGTCGACGCCGACGTCTTCCTGCCGGACCGTCGCGACCCGCGGCTGCGCGAGCGGCTCGGGCTGTCGGCCTCGACCCGCCTCCTCTGCTTCGCCGGGCGTCTCGCGCCGGAGAAAAACCTGCCGGATCTCCTGAAGATGGCCGATATTCTTGGTGAGCCGTATCACCTGCTCATCGTCGGTGGCGAAGAACCGCTACGCCTCAATCCGCGGGTCTCGGTGCTGCCCTACGAGCCCGAGCAGCGGGCGGTGGCGGCGATCCTCGGCGCCTGCGATGCGTTCGTGCATGCCGGCCGCCAGGAAACGTTTGGCCTCGTTGCGGTGGAAGCGATGGCCTGCGGGCTGCCCGTCGTCGCCTACCCGGCGGGTGCCTTAGAGGAGCTCGTCGACCGCGAGGTCGGTGCGCTGGCGCGGACCACGACGCCGGCCGCGCTCGCCGAGGCCGTCCATGACCTCTTCGACCAGGACGTCGCACTCCTCGCGAGCGCCGCCCGGCGCCGCGTGCTCGAGCGGCACAGCTGGGACGCGGCGTTCGGTCAGCTCCTTCGCACCTACGCGCGGCTCCTGTCCCGGAGCTCGCTCCAGGTCGAGGAACTCGTGCTGTCGAGAGCCGCCTGAGCGTACCGGTCGACCGCATGCGCGCGCAGTACGCCGTATCGCTCCATGACGTCGCCCCGGACACGCTGGCCGAGTGTCGCGTACTGCTCTCGCTCCTCGACCGGTTCGGGGTGCCGGTCACGCTCCTCGTGGTGCCGCACTACCACCACCGGACCCGCATCGACGAGGAACCCTCGTTCGGCGCGTTTCTCGCCGAACGGCTCGCGCGCGGCGACGACGTCGTGCTGCACGGCTACTACCACCTGGACGACGCACGCGCCGCGCGCGGGCCGCTCGACTGGCTGCGCCGGCGCGTCTACACCGCGGGCGAAGGCGAGTT
>CAIMCI010000083.1 GCA_903839465.1 uncultured Pseudomonadota bacterium | reverse complement strand
GTGAGCGACTGCGTGGCCGCCCGGCACAACGCCGCGAAGTCGGAATTGCCGGCACGAACGGCGTCGCCAATCGCTGTCAGTTCCGCGTATAGCCGTGGCGCCCTGACGCGCTCGCTCGCCGTCAGGAAGCCATTTCGGGACGACATCGCCAACCCGTCCGCATCACGCACGGTTTCACCCGCCATGATCTCGACCGGCAGGCTCAACTGCGTGACCATCTGCTCGATGACGCGCCATTGCTGGTAGTCCTTCTTGCCGAAGACCGCGGCGCGGGGCCGCACGAGGTTCAGCAGCTTCAGGACCACGGTGCAGACGCCGGTGAAGAAACCCGGGCGGCTCTCCCCTTCGAGGATGTTCGCGAGGGTCGGGTCGGGCACGACCGCGTAGCGTTGGACCGTCGGATAGATGTCGGTGACCGCAGGGGCGAAAACCAGATCGCAGCCCGCGGCCGCGAGCAACGCACAGTCCGCCGCCAGCGTTCGGGGGTAGGTGTCGAAGTCATCGCCCGGGGAAAACTGCAGCGGATTGACGAAGATCGATACGGCGACCGGCAGTCCGAGACTCTGCGCCTGCCGCACGAGGGCGAGGTGGCCAGCGTGAAGATTGCCCATGGTGGGTACCAGGGCGACAGCGCCAATGCTCTCGATCGCCGAGCGCAGCTCGGCTACGCTGTGAACGGTTCGCATGGCCGGTCGTCAGTAGCCGTGAACGTGGTCATCGGGAAACCGGCCGGCCTTGACGTCGGCGACGTAGCGACCGACGGCCTCGGCGATGCTGCCGGCATCGACCATGAAGTTGCGGACGAATCGGGGGACCGTGCCGTGGGTCATGCCGAGCATGTCGTACAGAACCAGGACCTGGCCTGAGCAGGCGCTGCCCGCGCCGATGCCGATCACGGGGATGCCGATGGTGGCCGTCAGCTCGGCCGCCAATGAACTTGGCACGAGTTCCAGCACCAGCATCTCCGCTCCGGCCTGGGCGACCGCGCTGGCATCGGTGATCAGCTGGGCCGCACCCTCCGCCGAACGACCTTGGATTCGATAGCCACCTAAGGCATGGACGGCCTGGGGCGTGAAGCCCACGTGCCCGCAGACCGCGATGCCGCGCTCCACGAGAAAGCGGATCGTGGGCGCCACCCAGCTGCCGCCCTCGAGCTTGACCATGTGCGCGCCCGCCTGCATCAGCCGCACGGCGTTATGCAGCGCCTGCGCCTCGGACTCGTGGTAGGAGCCGAACGGCATGTCGGCAATGATCCACGCGGTGGTATTGCCGCGCGCGACGGCCGCCGTGTGGTGCACCATCGTGTCCATCGCGACCGCGAGCGTCGTGGCGTTGCCCTCGACGACCATGCCGAGCGAATCGCCGACCTGCAGGATATCGACGCCTGCGTTGTCCAGCAGCCGGGCGAACGAGGCGTCGTAGCAGGTCCGTGCCGCAAGCTTCTCGCCTCGCGCGTGGTAATCGCGTAGTGCGTGTAGGGTCAGTCGTTTCCGGTCTCCCATACGCGAATGGTGACTCAAGATTCGTCCGCCGGCTAGGGCCGCCCGGCTGCTATCATCCGGCGACGGTTCGAACGCCGATATTCTCGACTTTCCGGCACCGGATCCGGCTCGGGCGGCGCGGAACTCGCCCATTTCCTCCTTGGACTGGTGCGCCGGAGTTGCGCGGAGCGGGCCTGATGGTGGCGGCAATCGGTGTTGTCGTATGCGCCGTTTTCATCTACGTCGCGTGCGAGTACTTCGTCAACGGCGTCGAATGGGTCGGGCTGCGCCTCGGTATCGCCAAGAGTGCCGTCGGCACGGTTCTGGCGGCCTTCGGGACGGCTCTGCCGGAGAGCGTCGTTACGTTCGCAGCCGTCGCGACCGGCGGTACTCCCGAACAAAAGTCGATCGGCGTTGGCGCCGCCATCGGTGGCCCGCTCGTGCTCGCGACCATTGCCTACGGTGTTGTGGGTGTTTGCTGGCTCATCGGAAGGAACCGCCCGGCCCAGTTCGGCCTCGATCCCGGGACGCAGGCGAAGCTGGCGCGCGACCAGCTTTGGTTCCTCGGGGTTTTCCTGCTCATTGTGCTGCTGGGCGTGGTCGCCTTCCCGGGCAAGGCGTATTGCGGACTGCTGTTGCTCGGCGTCTATGCGTCGTATACGTGGCTTGAGGTCACGCGAAAGCCGGGCGGCGGCCCGGTAGATGAAGATCCTGAGCCGCTGAAGATCGCGCCGAGAGCGCTGAGTCCTTCGTTGGGTCTGAGTGTCACGCAGACAGGGGTCGCGCTCGGCGTCATCTTTGTCGCATCGGCGGCTTTCGTTCGCAGCCTCGAGGCAGTCAGCCCACTGCTCGGTCTCTCGCTCGAGTCGTGTGCGCTTTTCCTCAGCCCGGTGGCGACGGAACTCCCGGAAACGCTGAACGCCATCATCTGGCTGCGGCAGGGCAAGGTTTCCTTGGCGATGGCCAACATCAGCGGCGCCATGATCATCCAGGCGACGGTTCCGAGTGCGCTCGGGCTTTTCTATACGCCATGGCAGTTCGACCGGACGCTGGTCGTTGCGGCCGGGGTTACCGCCGTTGCGATCGCCCTTCTCTGGATTCAGTTGCGCCGGCACCCGATGCGGGCGGTTCGACTGGCAGCGCTCGGCGGCCTCTATGGGGTCTTCCTGCTGCTGGTGGCCGTGCTCGGATTGAACTGACCCCGCTCAGAACTGATAGTGCGCGCGGATCGCGAAAACCGAGGCCGGGCCGCGGTCGCGGTTGTACGCGGGATGGGCGATCCGCTGGTAGTCGAAGGTCAGGTTTACGCCGGAGACGGGTCCCCAGTTGTAGTAGGTTTCCAGTATCTGCTCCGGCCCGGCATGGGGCAGGCGACCGTCTCCAACGAGGATGCCAAGGCCTCCGGCGGCAAGGTACCGCTCCCGGTCCGCGGACAGCCTGTTGTGGGCGTACGCGATTCCGGCACCGTCCGGCGCGCGGCGCCAGGCGGCTCCCTTCACGGCCAGGCCGAAAAGGGCAGAGCGGTCGATGTCCGTGAATTCGTACGCCTCGACATTGCCGCTGCCGGCTCCGAGGCGTGCGAACAGAGCCAGGTTGGGCGTCAGGCCCTGCTCCAGGTTCAGGCTGCCGCCCGTTCTCGTCCGGTAGTGGCGGACGAGCGCCGGATCGACCGGTCCGCCCGATGCGGCACCGGCTGCGACGGCATCTCGCAGCAAGGCCATGTCGCCATGGCTCTGGTACACCGTCGCCGCCAGTTTTCCGGAGAGGTCCCGAAGCACGTACCGGCGTTCCAGTTCGGTGATCCACTGGAACTGGTGGAACCCGGGCTGCAAGTGTTCGCTGTTGGGTACGGTCGACAAGTCGTAGAGTCCGCCGCGCAGAGTCCATTCGCGGCGATACCATTCGACCGCCAGGCCGACCGTATAACCCCAGGCATCGGCCGCGTAGTCGAACGGACCGGCATCAATAACCGACCAGTTGAGGAAATCGTTACGCGGGTCGTGGGCGTACTGGTTGACGTCGAACACGTCGCCAACGCTCATCTTGCCGACGGTGATGACCAGCCGGTCGGTGCTCCTGCGTCGGGCAAACTGGTTGATCGTGCTTTCCACGTCCTCAGTGTCGCCACCGAGGCCGACGGTTTCGCGCACAAACAGGCGCTGGAGGCGAAAGTACGGGCGGTTGCGCCCGACCTTGTAGGCCTCCCCGCTCGGAAAGCCGGCCGCGCCGAGGGTATTGTCGAGGCCAAATCCCTGGTCGACTTCCGGATTGATCCAGATTTCGCCGCCGGCACCGAGCCGCCGTCCGAGAAACAGCGTCGCGTCGAACGTCTGCCTGCCCTGGTGGGGGCTGAGGCTGTTGGGACCCCGATAGGGGGCCGAGAAATCGCTCGACTCCTGCTCCGTATAGGTCATCTGCCCGTGTAAGGCGTAGTCCGACACCGTGTCGCCGGCAGTTGCCTCCGTGCCAGAGGCATTCGCCGCCGAGACCAGGATCGCTAGGAGCACCCCGAGGCGACCCGGGTGGCGAACGGAAGCCCTGGAGGGAGCGCCGTCGACGAACAGGGCTGTCAGGGCCAACCTTGGGTTTGACATAATCCAAATGACGCCAAGCGTTGCCGACTGGTGATCGAGGCCCGGGAAATATACTATACCCCCCTATATGACGCAACCGGGGGAAACCCATGCCGCACGTGATGCGCGAGAAGGCCAAGCTGCTTAACCGGCTCCGCCGGCTTCGCGGCCAGCTCGAGGCGATCGAGCGGGCCGTGGATGCGGGAGATGACTGTGCGAACATCCTGCAGCAGGCGACGTCCTGCCGCGGGGCGCTGGACGGGTTCATCATCGAGGTGATCGAGGATCATATCCGCGAGCACATGGTGGACCCCCATTCCGCCCGGGACGACCCGCGGGCGCTGGCCGCGGATGAATTGGTCGATATCATGCGGTCGTATCTCAAGCGCTGAGCGGGGATCTGCACGACCCGACAGGCCGCTGTCAATGGAATTCAGGAGCTTGAAATGCCCGCAGAGTCCGGACGTCAAATTGCGTTAATTGGTGCTCCGACGGACGCCGGTGCCGCCGACAGGGGGGGCCTCGATGGGCCCCGAAGCGATGCGGGTAGCGGGCCTCAAGGAGGCGCTGGAAGCGCGCGGCCTGAGCGTGGTGGATACCGGCAATCTGAGCGGGCCGCACAATCCGGCCGGCGCACCGGTCGATGGCTACCGGAATCTGGCCGAAGTCGTCGCGTGGTGCAGTCTCGTGCACGAGTCGATGCACGCCGCGCTGGGGCGTGGCCAGCTGCCGATCCTGCTTGGCGGCGACCACAGCCTCGCAATAGGTTCGATCAGTGCCGTGGCCCGCTACTGCCGCGAGACGGGGAAGAAGATCCGCGTTCTGTGGCTGGATGCGCACGCGGACTTCAACACGCGTGAGCTGTCTCCCAGTGGCAACCTGCACGGGATGCCCGTCGCCTGTGCCTTCGGCTTCGGACCCCCGGAGCTGATCCGGATCGGCGGTACGGTTCCGATGATCGGGCCAGCCGACATCACCGAGGTAGGCATCCGCAGTGTCGATGCCGGCGAGAAGCGGTTTGTCCACGAACAACACGTCGAGGTGTATGACATGCGCTTCATCGACGAAGTCGGGATGCGCAAGGCCATGCAGCAGGCACTGGCCGGTCTTGACGCCATGACCCACCTGCACGTCAGCTTCGACGTCGATTTCCTCGACCCGGAAATCGCACCCGGTGTCGGGACGACAGTGCCGGGTGGACCCACCTATCGCGAAGCGCAGTTGTGCATGGAAATGATCGCGGACACGGGCCGCATGGGATCTCTAGACGTCATGGAGCTCAATCCCGCCCTCGACAAGCGAAACCAGACGGCGAAGCTGGCCGTCGACCTCATCGAATCGCTTTTCGGCAAGAGCACCCTCATGCGGGATGACCGCCGGACGCGATGACACTACGCCCGCGTCTGAGATCGCTGCCGTTCACCCGCAAGCGGAAAAAGGGCTGGCGGCGCTCGGTGCTCGCCTTCCTTCTGCTGCCGCCCATGCTGGTCTGCCACGGCGCGGCAGCGGGCGAGCCCGATGCCCGGGCGCGGCAGATCTATGCGGCCGACTGGGCCTGGCGGCAGAAGCAGCTCATCGAGCCCCACGAGGGCGAACGCATTATGCCGGGCCTGCCGCACGTCAGCCCGCAGGCCCAGAGC
>CAIMCI010000082.1 GCA_903839465.1 uncultured Pseudomonadota bacterium | reverse complement strand
GCCTCGTCGTCAATGCCGGCCACGGCCTGCACTATCACAACGTCACGCCGGTGGCCGCCGAGGCCCTGCACGAGCCCGAGGCCGTGCAGGCGGCCCGCGGCCTCCTGCAGGCGGCACTGGCCGGGCCGCTCGACGGGCGCGCGCTCGGCAGCCGCACGGTCGCCCGCGCCCTGCGCGAGCTCGGCCGGGAACGAACCGATCCACCGCTGTCGGGGAGGCAGCCATGACCGACCAGAACACGCCGTCCATTGCCCTTGGCGTCAACGTCGACCACGTGGCGACGCTGCGCCAGGCGCGTCGCGCCAGTTACCCCGATCCGCTGCACGCGGCGCTGATCGCCGAGCAGGCCGGAGCCGACAGCATCACGATCCATCTGCGCGAGGACCGGCGGCACATCCAGGATGACGACGTCGAGCGCCTCGCCCGGAGCCTGCAGACGCACATGAACCTGGAGCTCGCCGCGCTGCCGGTGATGACGGACGTGGCGCTCAGGATCCGGCCGAGCGACGTGTGCCTCGTGCCCGAACGCCGCGAGGAAGTCACGACCGAGGGTGGGCTCGACGTCGCCGGCAATGCGCTGGCGGTCGGTCGCGAGGTCGCGAGGCTCGGTGCCGCCGGCATCCGCGTGTCGCTGTTCATCGACGCCGACGAGCGGCAGCTCAGGGCTGCCCGCGACGTCGGCGCGCCGGTCGTCGAGCTTCATACCGGCCGCTACGCCGAGGAGCACGGCGCCGCGGCGGCGCGCGAGCTCGCACGGCTCCACCAGGCGACCGAGCTCGGCCGCTCGCTCGGCCTCGTCGTCAATGCCGGCCACGGCCTGCACTATCACAACGTCACGCCGGTGGCCGCCATCGCCGGCATCGCCGAGCTCAATATCGGCCATGCGATCGTCGCGCGGGCGGTCTATTCGGGGCTCGCGGCCGCGGTGGGCGAGATGAAGCGCCTGATGACCGAGGCGCGCCGGCCGTGATCCATGGCATCGGCACCGACGTCGTCGAGATCGCGCGCATCGAGGCGGCGTACCGCCGCTTCGGGCTCCACTTCGTCCAGCGGCTGCTGCTGGACGACGAGCGGCGGCTGTTCGACCGCCGGGCCGCCGCCTCACCCGGGCGCACCGTGCGCTTCCTCGCGCAGCGGTTCGCGGCCAAGGAAGCCATCGTCAAGGCGCTGGGCACCGGCTTCGCGCACGGCATGTGGATCCGCGACTGCGGCTTCGTGCCGAACGAGTGGGGGCGGCCGGACGTCGTCTGGTCGGCGCGCGGCCTGCGCGTCAGGGACGGCATGGGGGTCGGCGCCGGCCACGTCACGCTCACCGACGAGGCGGGCCTCGTGGTCGCCGTCGCGGTACTGGAGAAGGCGTCGTGAAGCCGGCGCGCGCCGCCGCGGCGCCGGAGAGCGTCGAGATCACCGGCCTCTCGCACGACGGCCGCGGCATCGCCCGCCTCGCCGGCAAGACCGCCTTCGTGCCCGGCGCGCTGCCGGGCGAGCAGGTCACCGTCGAGCGCCGCAACCGGCGCGGGTCGTTCGACGAGGCGACGCTCCTGTCGGTCGAACGCGCCTCGGCGGAACGCGTCGTGCCGCGCTGCTCGGCGTACGGCACGTGCGGCGGCTGTGCCCTGCAGCACGCGTCCCCGGCACTGCAGCGCGCGGCCAAGCACCAGGCGCTGGTCGATGAGCTCGGGCGCATCGGCAAGGTGACGCCCGCGCAGTGGCTTGCACCGCTGACCGGCCCCGAGTTCAACTACCGGCGCCGCGCCCGGCTCGGCGTCAAGTACGTCGCCAAGAAGGGGCGCGTGCTGGTCGGCTTTCGCGAGCGCGCGGCGCCCTACGTCGCCGACGTCAGCGTCTGCGAGGTCCTCGCGCCACCGGTCGCGACCCTGATCGAGCCGCTGGCGGCGCTGATCGGTTCGCTCAGCATCCGCGAGCGCATCCCGCAGGTCGAGGTGGCGATCGCGGACGCGGCGACCGCGCTCGTCTTTCGCAACCTCGACGCGCCGAGTGCCGCCGACAGCGAGGCGCTGCTCGCCTTCGGTGCGACGCACGGCGTCGACGTCTGGCTCCAGCCGGGAGGGCTCGCGACGGCCGCGCCGCTCGGGCCGCACCGGCCTCTCACCTACCGGCTGGCCGAGGGCGAGGTGACGCTCACCTTCCAGCCGCTCGACTTCATCCAGGTCAACGGCGCGCTGAACGACCGCATGGTCGCGCAGGCCCTCGACTGGCTGGCGGCGGGGCCGGCGGATGCGGTGCTCGACCTGTACTGCGGTCTCGGCAACTTCACGCTGCCGATCGCCCGGCGTGCCGGGCGCGTGCACGGCGTCGAGGGCGAGGCGGGCCTGATCGAGCGGGCGCGCGCCAACGCCAGTGCCAACGGCATCGACAACGCCCGGTTCTCGGTCGCGGACCTGTCCAAGGACTGCCGCGACCTGCCGTTCGCGCGCGAGGCCTACCAGCGCGTCCTGCTCGATCCGCCGCGGGTCGGCGCCCGCGAGATGCTGCCGCTGATCGCGGCGCTTGGGCCGGCGCGGGTCGTGTATATTTCCTGCCACCCCGGGAGCCTGGCGCGGGACGCGGGCCTGCTCGTGCACGAGCACGGCTTCCGGCTGCTGGCGGCGGGGATCATGGACATGTTCCCGCACACGGCCCACGTCGAGTCGATGGCGGTGTTCGAACGCGGTTGAGGGCGGCTTCGGCCCCGGGTCGGCTAAGGGAGTGGCAGGGCGGATGGCGGTCGAGATCGAACGCAAGTTCCTCGTCGAAGGCGATGCTTGGCGGGCCGCGGCCGACGCCGGCACCCGCCTCGTGCAGGGCTATCTGGCCAACACCGAGCGGGCCTCCGTGCGCGTGCGCAGCGCCGGCCACGCCGCCTGGCTGAGCGTCAAGGCCATGGTCCGCGGCCTGTCGCGCGACGAGTTCGAGTACCCGATCCCGGTGGACGAGGCAGAGCACCTCCTGCGCAGCCTCTGCCAGCCACCGCTGCTCGAGAAGGTCCGCTTCCGGGTGCCGGTCGCCGGGCACGTCTGGGAGGTCGACGAGTTCGCCGGCGACAACGCCGGGCTCATCGTCGCCGAAATCGAGCTTCAGGCCGAGGACGAGCGCTTCGCGCGGCCGGCATGGGTGGGCCGCGAAGTGACGGCTGCCGAGCGTTACTACAATTTCCGCCTCGCCGGCCGGCCGTACTCGGCCTGGACGGCGGCCGAACGCGCCGGACACACGGCATGACGCTCGGCCCGCTGATGGTCGACGTCGCCGGCCGGTCGCTGCTGCCGGAGGACCGCGACGTCCTCGAGCATCCGCTCGTCGGCTCGGTGATCCTCTTCACGCGCAACTTCGACAACGGCGAGCAGGTCGCACGCCTGGTCGCGGAGATCCGCGCCCTGCGCCGGCCGCCGCTCCTGATCGCGGTCGATCACGAGGGCGGTCGCGTGCAGCGCTTCCGGCGCGACTTCACGGTGCTGCCGCCGATGCGGCTGCTCGGCCGGGCCTACGATGCCGACCCGCACCGGGCCCGCGACGCCGCCCGTCAGGTCGGCTGGCTGCTCGGCGCGGAGCTGCGCGCGATCGGTGTCGATCTGGCCTTCGCACCGGTCGTCGACCTCGACTACGGCGTGTCCGAGATCATCGGCGATCGCGCCTTCCACCGCGATCCGGCGGTCGTCGCTGCGCTGGCGGTCGCGCTGATGTCGGGCCTGCGCGAGGCCGGCATGGCGGCGACCGCCAAGCACTTTCCCGGGCACGGCGCGGTCGTCGCCGACAGCCACGTCGCCCTGCCGACCGACCGGCGCGAGTTCGCCGACCTCGAACCCGACCTCCTGCCGTACCGGCGCATGATCGCCAACGGCCTGCCGTCGATCATGGCCGCGCACGTCGTCTTCCCGGAAATCGATTCGCTGCCGGCGAGCCTCTCGGCGCGCTGGATCGGCGGCATCCTCCGTCAGGATCTCGACTTTCGCGGTGCGGTGTTCGCCGACGACCTGTCGATGGCCGGCGCCGCGGCCTTCGGCGACATCGTCGAGCGCTGCCGTCTGGCCTACGCGGCAGGCTGCGACGTGCTGCCGGTCTGCAACGACCGGGCGGCCGTGCACAGGGTGCTCGATTCGGGTGTCATCGAGGCCGAACCGGTGCGCGCGCTGCGCCTAGCCCGTCTGCACGGGCGCGGCTTCGTCAGCCCGTCGACGGCGGCGGACCTGCGCCAGTCGTCGCAGTGGCAGCTGTGCCGGGCTGCCGTCGATGACCTCTTGAGACCGCCGCCCGACCTGTCGCTGGCCGAGGAGACGCCCTGATGGACCTGACGCCCGAACTGGTGCTTGCCCTGTTGGCACACCTGCCGGAGGGAGTCCTGTTGCTCGACCTCGGGACCGAGCCGCCGACCGTGCTGCACGCCAACGGCGACGGTGACGCCGGCGGCGTGGTCGGGCCGATGCCGTTCGGCGAGCTCCTCGTGCAGCGTCCGGGCGATCCCGGACTGCCGGCCCTGCTCGAGCGCCTGCGGGCGGGCGACAAGGTCCTGGTCGAGATCGACCGTGGCGGGCGGCGCACGCCGCTTGAGCTCCTGCCGCTGCCGCAGCGCCCCGGCGAGTCGCGCCGGTACATAGGCCTCGAGCCCGCCGCGGCGGGTCGCGGGGTCGCCACGCCCGCGGCCGGGCCGACGATCCTGCGCGACGACCGGCTGTCAGGCCTCGCGCACCGGGACTGGTTCTGGGAACTCTATCGCCGGGACTTCGCGATCGCCGGCCGCGAGCACCGCTCGCTCAGCGTGCTGGTGGCCGACATCGATGGGCTCGACCTCTACAACTCGACCTTCGACCGGGCCGCCGGCGACAGCCTGATCCGGCTCGTCGGCCGGGCGCTCGCCGCCGGGCTGCGCCGGTCGGGCGACCTCGTCGCCCACGAGGGTGCCGGGCGCTACCTCGCGCTGACGCTCGGCCAGACGGCGGAGCAGAGCCGACGCCATGCGAGCGACCTCGCCGGGCGCGTGCGCGAACTCTACCTCCACCACCCGCGGTCCCGCGTCGCGCGCTTCGCCACCGTCAGCATCGGCGTCGCGCACTGGGACGGCCAGCCGGTGCCGGCGGCACCGCTGACGCCCGAGGCGCTCTATGCCTCGGCCCTGACGGCGCTGGCCGAGTCGAGGCGCAGCGGCCGCAACCGCGCGACGCTGACCACGCTCTCGGCCTGACCGGGCCCGCCGCGCGCTAGGCGCCGGGCGCGGCGCTGCCGGCCGGTAGCGCGGGCTCGGCCGGGCTCAGCGCCAGGATCGCGCCGAGGCACGGGCTGTCAAAGTAATGCCGGTCGCCGAACTTGACCCGGCGCCGTTCGTCGATGGCCGTGCCCGGCGCGCACCCGGCATCCTCGGCCACGACGTGCACGGTCAGGAGCTGGCCGCGCGTCACGGCCAGCTGGCCGCCGAGGCCGGCGGCGGGCGCGAGGTCGTGGAAGGGCAGGGCGGCGGTCGCGTTCGCCGCCACCGGCAGCGGCCGGGCGGTTGCCGCGAGCAGCGTAAAGCCCGCCCGGCGCAGGCCCGGCAGCAGCGGCCCGAGCACGGGGCCGAGCGCGGCCGGAGTCGAGATGCCGGCGCCGGCGAGGCCCGGCTGGCGAAAGACCAGGAGCTCGACGTTCAGGCCGACGGCGGGGCCGGCCGCCGCGCCGGCGCAGAGCGGCGCGACTGCCGCCGGCACGGCGAGGAGCCCGAGGATGAACTCGCGGCGGGCAGCAAGGAGTGGGTCGCGCATCGTCATGGCGCGAGTGTAGCGCAGCCCCGGCGCGCCCGGCGTCAGGGCGAGCCGAGCCGGGTCAGCAGGCTGCCGGCCGCGACGAAGCGTGTTTCCGGCGCCTCGAAGGCGCCGCTGAAGCGCAGCCGGTTCGGTCCGTCGAGGCGGTAGAGCTTCGGCTCGCGGCTGACCATGGCGAGCACGCGCTTGGGGTCGACCGTGTGCTCGGCGCCGAACTCCGCCACGCCACCGCGCGGCCCGACCTCGAGGCGCTTGAGGCCCAGGGGCGTCGCCCGGAGCTTGAGCGCCGTGATCCGGAACAGCGACTGCGCCGGCTCCGGCAGCGGGCCGAAGCGATCGATGAGCTCGGCCCTGAGGTCCTCGAGGGCCGCCGTTTCGGTGGCCGCGCTGATGCGCTTGTAGAGCACGAGGCGCAGATGCACGTCCGGCAGGTAGTCGTCAGGCAAGAGCGCCGGCACCGACAGGTCGAGTTCGGGGCCGGCATGCAGCGGCCGCTCGAGGTCCGGTTCCTTGCCGTCCTTGAGCGCGGTGACCGCGCGCTCGAGGAGGTCGAGGTAGAGCGTGAAGCCGATTTCGGTGATCTGCCCGCTCTGCTCGTCGCCCAGAAGCTCGCCGGCACCGCGGATCTCGAGGTCGTGCGTCGCGAGCGCAAAACCGGCGCCGAGCTCCTCGAGCGATTCGATGGCGTCGAGGCGCTTCTTGGCGTCCTCGGTCATCGCCCCGAGCGGTGGCCGGATCAGGTAGCAGTAGGCGCGGTGGTGCGAGCGGCCGACCCGGCCGCGCAGCTGGTGCAGCTGGGCGAGGCCGAAGCGGTCGGCGCGGTCGATCACGATGGTGTTGGCGGTCGGCACGTCGATGCCGCTCTCGATGATCGTCGTGCAGACCAGGACGTTGAAGCGGCGGTGATGGAAGTCGAGCATCAGCTGCTCGAGGTCGCGCTCGCGCATCTGGCCGTGACCGACGCGCACGTCCGCCTCCGGCAGCAGCGCACGGAGTGCCGCCGCGGTCTTCTCGATCGTCTCCACGGCGTTGTGCACGAAGTAGACCTGACCGCCGCGGCGAATCTCGCGCAGGCACGCCTCGCGGACCGTGGAGTCGCTCCACTCGTGGACGAAGGTCTGCACGGCGAGGCGGTCGGCGGGGGGTGTGGTGATCAGGGACAGGTCGCGCAGGCCGCCGAGCGCCATGTTCAGGGTGCGCGGAATGGGCGTCGCGGTCAGCGTCAGCACGTCGACGTTGGCCCGCAGCTGCTTCAGGCGTTCCTTGTCGCGCACGCCGAAGCGGTGCTCCTCGTCGACGACGATGAGGCCGAGATCCTTGAAGGCGACGTCGTTCTGCAGCAGCCGGTGGGTGGCGACGACGATGTCGGTCGTGCCGTCGGCCATGCCCGCCTGGATCGCCTTCGACTCCTTGCCCGAGCGGAACCGGGACAGGCACACGACGCGTACCGGCCAGTCGGCAAAGCGGTCGGCAAAGGTCTGGTAGTGCTGCTCGGCGAGCAGCGTCGTCGGCACCAGCACCGCCACCTGCTTGCCGGCCTGCACCGCGACGAAAGCCGCGCGCAGCGCCACTTCGGTCTTGCCGAAGCCGACGTCGCCGCAGACCACGCGGTCCATGGGCTTGCCCTCGCTCATGTCGGTCAGGACCGCGCGGATCGCCGCCTCCTGGTCCTCCGTCTCGTCGAAGGCGAAGGCTTCCTCGAAGGCCGCGTAATCGCCGGCCTTGGCGGAAAGCGCCACACCCTCGCGCGCGGCCCGGCGGGCGTACAGGTCGAGGAGTTCCGCGGCCACGTCACGGATCCGGGCCGCCGCCTTGCGGCGCGCCTTCTGCCATTCCGGGCCGCCGAGCTTGTGCAGCGGCGCCGACTCGGGCGCGGCGCCCGTGTAGCGGGCGACCCGCGAGAGCGCCGTCACCGGCACGTAGAGCTTGTCGCCGCCGAGGTACTCGAGGACCAGGAACTCGGCCGGGCGGCCGTCGACGTCCAGCGTCTTCAGTCCCTGGTAGCGGCCGACGCCGTGGTCCTCGTGCACGACCGGCGCGCCGATCGTGAGGTCCTTCAGTTCGCGCAGGATCTGCTCGGGGTCGCGCTCCGCGCGGCGCCGGCGCCGGGTTTCGCGGGCGCGCTCGCCATAGAGCTGCTCCTCGCCGAGGATGGCGAGGCCCGCCTCCTCGAGCACGACGCCGCCGACGCCGGCCACCGTGCTGCAAAGCCTCGCCTCGCTGGCGAGGAACTCCGCCCACGAGGCGACGGCCCGTGCCTCGAGTTCGTGGCTCTTCAGGAGTTCGGTCAGGACTTCGCGGCGGCCGAGCGACTCGGCCGTGAGCAGCACCCGGCCCCGGAAGCCGGCGAGCCAGGCAAGCAGTGCGCCGGCCGGCGGGGTCGCCCGCGGGTCGACGCGCAGGGTCGGCGGCACGGCGACCGGGAAGTTGGCGAAGTCTCGTGCCTCGGCGGCGGCGGCCAGCGGCTCCACCTTGGCGCGACCGGCCGCCACGTGGCCGAGCGCCGATCGGCGCTCGGCGAACTCGGCCGGCGGCACGAAGACCTCGGCGGGCGGCAAAAGCGGCCGCTCTATGTCGTGCCGGCGCTGCTCGTAGCGCTCCTCGATGTCGGCGTAGGCCGCCCGCAGTGCGTCGCTGTCGCCGGTCGTGTCGATGTAGACCGCCTTCGGCCCGAGGTAGTCGAAGACGGTCGCGAGCCGCTCGAAGAACAGCGGCAGGTAGTACTCGACACCGCCCGGCGCGTTGCCGTCACTGACCGCGCGATAGACCTGCGAGCGGTTGACGTCGCCTTCGAAGCGGCTGCGGTAGCGCAGCCGGAACTCCTTGATCGCCTCGGCGGTGAGCGGGAACTCGCGCGCCGGCAGGAGGCGTACCGCGTCGCGCTGCTCGAGGCTGCGCTGTGACTCGACGTCGAAGGTGCGCAGCGTATCCACGACGTCGTCAAAGAGGTCGATGCGGTAGGGCTCGCTCGCGCCCATCGGATAGAGGTCGACCAGCGAACCGCGCACCGCGAACTCGCCGTGCGCCATGACCTGGGTGACCGCCGCGTAGCCGGACTGCGCGAGGCGGGCCCGCAGCGCTTCCAGATCGAGGCGTTCGCCGACGGCGAGCGACAGCGTGTGCATCGCCACGTACGCCGGCGGCGGCAGGCGCGTCACGAGCGCATTGAGGCTCGCCACGACGATCCCGCCACGCAGGTCCGGCAGCGCGGCGAGCGTCGCGAGGCGCGTGGAGGTGATGTCCGGGTGCGGCGAGTAGAGGTCGTAGGGCAGTGTTTCGTAGTCGGGCAGCGTCAGCACCGGGCGCCCCGGGGCGAAGAAGGCCAGCTCGGCCGCCAGCCGCTCGGCCTCCCGACCGGTCGGCACGGCGACGACGAGCGTCCCGGCGCGGTCGCCTTCGGCCTCGGCCAGCGCAAGGCTGAGGGCCGCCCCGTAGAGCTGGCCCCAGTCGGTCCGGGTCCCCGGTTCGGGCAGGGCAGGGGCGAGGACGTGGCGCAACGTGGATCCTGGCGGGTGGGTGCTTGAGCCGGCGCGGCGGTGCCGGGGCGCGCAAGGATACCCGGACCGGGGCCGCGCCCATAGGGCCGGCCGGGCCGGCGCCGCCGGCCGG